>JBBDYK010000217.1:0-31706 GCA_040901665.1 Pirellulales bacterium
ACTGGAGCACGGCAAGCCGCTGATCTTCGGCAAGAACCGCGACAAGGGCATCCGCCTCAACGGCATGGACCCCGAAGTGGTCGAGCTGGGCAAGGGCATCTCCGAGGACGATCTGTTGTTCCACGACGAGAAATCGCCCGAGCCGACGCTGGCCTACCTGCTCAGCCGCATGTCGCACCCCGAGTTCCCCGAGCCGATCGGCGTCTTCCGCGACGTGGACGCCCCGCGCTATGAAGAGCGCCTGAGCGAGCAAATCGCCCTGGCCGAAAAACGCGGCAAAGGCGACCTGCAAACCCTGTTCACCTCCGGCGAAACCTGGACGGTGGAGTAGGGGGGTGACAAGGCGATAACCATGCGGTTTCTGTGGCCTGCCTGTTGTGGGGACGCGGCACGTGCTTTGCGCCGCAGATTGCCGGACTGCCGAAGTTAGCTAGACTGCAGCGGGCGGAAGGACGGGTCAGGGATGCGAATAGCGAGCGCCGTTTGCTCTCCATGACGGTGGCGTGAACGAACGCGCCAGTAGCCCGATAGTCGCGCTCCCGAGTTGGATAATTGCAAGTAGTGTTATCAGCGACGGGGTAATATCCCATGAGTGAGGCAACGATTCGGCTGCACGTAGAGCCACTGGCGGAAGGTGGCTACGTTGCTACCAGTCCGGACGTTCCTGGGCTGGTCGCCGAAGGACGGAGCCTCGTGGAGTTGACTGAGATCGCGCGTGACGTCGCGCGCAAAATCCTCGACTCGTGCCTTGAACACGGCGACCCTTTGCCCTCTGCCCTATCTCAGGTCGACGATACGCAGCCGTTCGAGCTGACAATTCCCATAGGTGTCGAATAACGATGGGTCGACTCGCGGGCTTCAATTACAAGGATGTGGCCCGCAAACTGCGAAAATTGGGGTTTCGGTTTGATCGTCAGGCCCGCGGCAGCCACGAGATTTGGCGTCATGAAGAATCGGGCCGCAAGACCACGCTCGTTCATCATCGGGGTACAATTCCGGAGGGCACTCTTCGCGCGATCCTGCGCGAAGCTGGAATTGATGTCGATGGCTTCTTAGATACTTGAGAAGCGCGTAGCCAAGGAGCTATTCGCTTTCCCTCACGCATATTCCTGCCACGTCGGCTTGATCACTAATTCGTGTACGTGGGCGCGGGGCGGCAGGAGGGCGACCATCAGGGCGGTGTCGGCGACGTCTTGGGGTTGCAGGATCTTGGCGCGATGCTCGGCGCCGACCGGTGTGGGGCGGCCATCGAGGAGCGGCGTGTCCACTTCGCCAGGGCAGATGCTGGTGACGCGAATATTGTTCTTGCCTTCTTCCAGCGCCACGGCGGTGCCCAGTGCGGTCAGTGCGAATTTCGAGGCGCAATAAGCCACTCCGCCCAGCACGCTGGCGCGCTGGCCGGAGATCGAGTCGATGTTGATGATTAGCCCGTCCTTCCGCTGTCGCATGCCGGGCAACACGGCATAGATGCAGTTGTAGGCGCCGGTGGCGTTGATCGCCAGCACCTCGTCCCAGGTCTCGGGCGGCATGTCGGCCATGGTGCGCTTGGGCGTGTTGATGCCGGCGTTGTTGACCAGAATGTCGATCTTGCCGAGCGTCTTCTCGGCCCAGGCGAACAGCTCGGCGACGCTCTTGCGATCGGTAACGTCGACCACGTGAGCCAGGATGAGCGGCTGCTGGGTCAAAGTGGCGGCGGCTTCGCGCAATTTGTCTGCGCGGCGACCGGCGATGGCCACCCGGCAGCCTTCGCGCGCCAGCGAAGTGGCAATTGCCAGGCCGATTCCGGTGGCCCCGCCCGTTATCACCGCCGTCTTGCCCGCCAGCCGCATGATGTCCGCCCCTCTTGGAGAATGGATCAAAGTTGTCGCATAATAGCAAAATGCCGACGCCACAGCGACAACTCGATTCGCGCATCGAGATCGTGACGCCTGAGAACATTGCGTTTCGCTACGTGTTGGCCGGACCGTTTCGCCGGCTGCCCGCGTACCTGATCGACCTGGGGATTCGCGTTGGCGTGTTGCTGTCGATGAGCGTTGCCGTCATGTTCTCGGGGCTGGTGGGCGACGTGGGGCCGAGCCTGGGGCTGGGAGTGTTGCTGATCGCCTGGTTCGGCTTAAGTTGGTTTTATGGCGGAATGTTCGAAGCCTTGTGGAACGGTCAGACGCCGGGCAAGCGACTGCTCGGTTTGCGCGTCTTGAGCATCGACGGACGGCCGATCAACGCCATGCAGGCCGTGTTGCGCAACGTGCTGCGCGACGTGGATGCCTGGCCGATCGTGGGCTATGGCGGCGCCGCTGGCATTCCGTTGTATATGCTCGGGCTGGTGACCATGGCCGCCAACGATCGCTATCAACGATTGGGCGACCTGGCGTGCGGCACTATCGTGGTGGTTGAAAAGCGAGCGCGGCTGCGCGGGCTGGCGCAGATCGACCGAGGTGAAGTGCTCGAGCTCGCGCGGCGATTGCCGGTCGGCTTCACGGCCAGCCGAGCGATGGCCCAGGCGCTGTCGACTTATGTGGCGCGGCGCGAGCGATTTTCACCCGCGCGGCGATTCGAGTTGGCCCGCATATTGGCCGACCCGCTGTTGGAGCGATTTCAATTGCCGCTGGATAGCAATCCTGACTTGTTATTGTGCGCGCTGTACGTGCGCACTTTCCTGTCGGATCGGCCGCAGGATCGCGACGCAGCGCCCTCTCCGCCGCAGATGATCGAGGTCGCCAACGGATGAAAGTTGCCGAACTTTTGGAACTGCGTCGCCAGCAATGGCACGATCTGGAAGCGATGTGCCAAACGCTCGAGCGCCGCCGGCTGCGCAGCCTGGGCGCCGCAGGGGTGGCGCGGTTTGCCAGCTTGTATCGTGCTGCCTGCGCCGATTTGGCGTTGGCTGACGCCTATAGCTTGCCGCCCGACACGATCGGTTACTTGCATCAACTGGTGGGCCGAGCGCACAACCAGCTTTATCGCAGCCAGACGTTCCGCTGGCGCCAGTGGGGCCACGAGATGTTTCGCGCGCTGCCCCGGCGGTTGTTGTTCGATCGAGCGCTGTGGCTGGCGTTCGTCGTTTTCTGGGGCGTGTTCGGCCTGTCGCTGCTGCTTTCCTACAGCTCGCGCGAGTACACCGAGGACGTGGTCGGCGAGGCGGCGATGGCACAAATGCAGGAGATGTACTCCGGCAAGATCTTTGGCCGCGATCCGGGAACCAACACGGTGATGACCGGTTTTTATGTGTTCAACAATGCCAGCATCGGCTTGCAGTGCTTCACCGCTGGCCTGGTTTTGGGAGTGGGCGGATTGTACGTCACGGTCTCCAACGCCTTGGGTCTGGGTGCCGTTTTCGGTTTCATGCTCACCACGCCCGAGCGGCACAACTTCATCCAGTTTGTCACGGCGCATGGGCCGTTCGAGTTGACGGCGATCGTGTTCTCGGCGGCGGCCGGCATGCGGCTGGGGTTCTCGCTGATCGCCACGGGCGGGCTTTCGCGAGTGGCGTCGCTGCGGAAGGCGGCCTTGGAGGCCATGCCCGCGGCCGGCGCCGCGGTGGTGCTGTTTTGCCTGGCGGCGCTGATCGAAGGTTTTTTGTCGCCATCGACCGCACCATACGAGGCAAAAGTGGCAGTGGCAGTTGCCAGTACGGCGCTCTTGTTGATTTACGTGGTGGGGCTGGGCGCATTGCGGAGCGAATGACGTGCAATTGGATCGTTCTCGAATCGCGATTAGCGAGCGAGGTTGGGCCGACAACCTCGATCTGGCGCTGCACGTGTTGCGCTCCTACGGCGGGCCGTTGGCCGTCTGCGCCGTGGTTGCCATCGTGCCGCTGGCCGCGCTCAACCACCTGCTCGTATCGTGGATGTTTCCCGATCTCTGGGTCGATGAAGAATCGGTCGGCATCCTCTATTGGATTACTTGCCTGGTGATGATCGAAGCCCCGCTAGCGACCGCGCCGATGACGCTGTACCTGGGGCAGGCGCTGTTCGTCGAGAAGCCTCAGGCACGCGCAGTGGCGCGCGATTTCATCGCCTGCCTGCCGCAATTGTTCCTGTTGCAGTTGCTGCTGCGCACGATTCTGATCCTTCCGGTGATCACCTGGATTGCACCGTATGCCATGTGGCCCTATCTGAACGAGGTGATCCTGCTGGAGCGAAACCCGCTGGTCGGCCGCGACGGACGGTTATCCACCCTCAAGCGCAATTCGCTGCTCCATCGCGGCAATTCGGGCGACAACTTCGTGCGGGCCATTGGCTCGGCGCTACTGTCATTGCTGTTGATCACGGCCCTGTATCTGACGGAGGACATGCTCGCGAGGCATCTGCTGGGCGTCGAGCCGGGCGCGGCCGGCTGGCTGATTGAAATGCAAATCGCGATTTGGATCGTGGTCTCCTATTTCGCCGTGGTGCGCTTTTTGAGCTATCTCGACGGGCGCATCCGCAACGAAGGTTGGGAAGTCGAGTTGTTGCTGCGCGCCCAACGGGCCCGCCTGGCGAGGCCGATTGCATGAACGAAGTTAAGAGTAACCTTCTAACGTCTGTTTCCATGCCCTGGCCGGGCGCACTGCTGCTCATCGCGAGCTCGTCGGCCAAGGCTGCGGACGACGCGTCGATATCGTCGGCCGGCGATGCGTTGCGCGAGCGAATGCAGATCCCCTGGTACAACGCCGAGTCGGACTCGCTGCAGCCGGTGACGCTCTCTGAGCCCTGGCGGCCGAATGTGGATCTGTCGTGGCTGGCCCAACCGTTGAACGCGGTGCTCATCACGATCGCGGTGGTGCTGATCCTGCTGTTGGTGTGGATGATCGTTCGAGTCGTTCGCCAACGCGAGCGCGGCAGGGCCGAGCGGAATCGTCGGCGGGGCGATCCTTTGGCCACCGCCGACCGCGTGGAAGCGTTGCCCTTTCTGCGCGACCGCTCGCAGCACGACCTGCTGGGCCAGGCCCGCTACCACTACGAGCAGGGCAACTACAGCGAAGCCATCATATATCTGTTCAGCTATGAACTGGTCGAGCTCGATCGATCGACACTGGTGCGCCTGGCCAAGGGCAAGACCAATCGCCAGTATCTACGCGAAACCGGCCGCATGCGGCCGTTGGCCGCCGTGCTCGAGCAGACGATGATCACGTTCGAGGAGGTGTTCTTCGGCCGGCGCCCCTTGGATCGCGAGGGGTTCGAAGCTTGTTGGAACCAGTTGGATCAGTTCGAGACGCTCGTTTCCCAAGCGCAGGTGCCCGCATGATGCGCAACGCCGCCGAACAATCTCCGTTCCGCGCGCGCGCTTGCAAAAGTGGTTGGGCACTCGTGCTGGCTGTTTGGGCCGTGGCACTGGGCGGATGCGCGCCTGAGTTCGACGCGCAATACGGCCGGCGCTCGGAACGCTACTGGTCGACGAGTGTCAACGGCACCGATGTCCTGGCCGAGATGTTCGTCGACGCCGGCTTCGAAGTCAGCACGCGCCGCATGCTGATCACGTCGGCTATGGACCGCGTACAAACAATCGTGTGGTTTCCTGATGACATTCATGCACCGCCCGAAGAGGTGTGCGCGTGGTTCGACGCGTGGTTGGCCGGGGGGACGAATCGAACGCTGGTGTATGTGGGCCGCGGCTTCGACGCCGAGCCGGTCTATTTCCGCAAGTTTGCGCCGCTCGTGCCGAAGGACCAGCAGAATCGCTACCGTGCACGTGTTGCACAGCAGCCGACGATCCGTCCGCCCAACATTCCGGACAGCAAGATGCAGTGCGAATGGTTTTCCATCGATTGGTCGGAACCCAAGCCCGTGGAATCGTTGGACGGTCCGTGGAGCGAGGGCGTCGATGCGGCCCAGGCCGAATTCTTCCTGTCCGACCAATTCCAAACGCATCTGCCGGCGTGCACGCTGCTGGCCGCGAAAAAAGAGCCGCTGGTTACCGAGATCACGAACCCCGACTGGCAGGGCGGCAAATTGATCGCAATTTCCAACGGCTCCTTCCTGCTCAACCTGCCGCTGGTGAATCACGAGAATCGCAAGCTGGCTGGCAAGCTTGTGGAGGCCATCCGGCCTGCCGGGCGGCTGGTGTTTCTGGAAAGTGGCCCCGGCGGACCACCCATTGATCCTCCGGCCGGCGGTTCGGCCCTGGCGAAATTGTTTGGCGCCTGGCCGCTCAATATCATCCTCTTGCATTCCGCAGTGCTGGGCATCATCTTTTGCTTTGCCAGTTGGCCCATCTTCGGGCGGCCGAGAACGCCGCCGGACGAGAGCATTTCGGATTTTGGCAAGCACGTGGCGGCGGTGAGCCAGTTGATGCAGCGCACGCGCGACCGCGACTATGCACGATCCCAATTGCCCGACGATCTCGAATCCGCACGGCCGAACGCGGCCGGAACTCCCCCCGCAACACCCAATTGAACTCTAGTGCGGCGCAGCCGTGTAGCCAAAGCATTCACCTCGGGAATTCCATGACCGAATACCGCCCAGAACCCTCCGACTCCATCGCACCTCCCGTCGTCGGCGCCGTTCGTCCCGTGGTGAGTCCGGCCCGCGCCGCCAGGATCGGGCAGATGCAATCGCTGTTCGAACGTATCACGACCGAGATCGCCAAGATTTATGTAGGGCAGGACGAGCTGGTGCTGACCACGCTGGTGGCGCTATTCTCCAGCGGGCACGTGTTGATCGAAAGCGTGCCAGGACTGGGTAAGACGCTGTTCGTCCGCGTGCTGGGGCGAGTCCTCGGTTGTCAGTGCGGGCGGATTCAGTTCACAGCCGACTTGATGCCATCGGACATCACGGGCGCGCCGATTTTCGACATGAAGCAACAGGAGTTTCGCTTTCGGCCCGGCCCCGTGTTCACTCAGTTTCTGCTGGCCGACGAGATCAATCGCTCACCGGCCAAGACGCACGCAGCCTTGCTGGAGATCATGCAGGAGTATCGTGTCACCATCGAACGGACCAGCCACAAGCTCAAGCGGCCGTTCCTGGTGCTGGCGACGCAAAACCCGCTCGAGTCGGAGGGGACGTACAATCTGCCCGAGGCGCAGCTCGATCGTTTCATGTTCAAAGTGACGGCCAATTACCCGTCGGTCGATGAGGAAATTGCCATTCTCAAGCAGCACGGCCGCCAGACGGATCTCGACGAGCGACTAAACGAGACCCTGCAGGTCGTGACGTCGGCGGAGGAAATCGTCGCGGTCACCGGCGATTGCGCGATGGTGCACGTCGAGGACAAGTTGTTTGCTTATATCAATTCCATCGTGCGCCTGACCCGCGAATGGCCGCAGTTCTACATGGGGGCTTCGCCGCGGGCAGGCATCGCCCTGGTGCAGGGCGCGCGAACGATGGCGGCGTTTCGCGGTCGCGACTACGTGGTCCCCGACGACGTGGTCGACATCGCGCTGCCGGCGCTGCGGCATCGCGTGATCCGCACGGCCGAGGCGGAAGTCGAGGGTCAAAGCGTCGACGAGCTGTTGCAGCAATTGCTGCGTTCGATCGAGGTGCCCCGGCTGTGAATCCCCTGGTCCCTTTGGCCGTTGCCGTGGTCGTTTTGCTGGGGCTGGCCTATGCGCTGGCCATCTACCCTCGGCGGCGACTGGTCGCGTGGTCGCTATTTCCCACGATCTTGTCACTGGGGTTGTTGAGCAATCCGCGGTTCGGATCGTGGTTGACGGCCGTCGACGTATTGCTGGTGGGCATCGCGGCTGTCGATTTGCTCAGCGTGCCGCGCCGAAAGTGGTTTGCCTGTGAACGCGCGATGGGGCGCATCGCTTCGCTCGGCAAGGCGCACGACGTACACCTGACGATCAGCAACCGCCACACGCATCCCTGGCTCGTCGGCGTGCGCGATGACGTGCCCGACGAGTGCGGCGCCACGCCGGAGCGATTCGATATGCTGCTGCCGCCGCAGAGCCGGGTGACCACGCACTACCAGCTTTCGGCCCGGCGGCGCGGCGCCTTTCGACTCGCAGCCGTGTATTTGCGCGGTTTCAGCCGCTTGGGCCTGTGGCAACGGCAATTCAAGTTTCCCGTCGATAGCGCCCTGCACGTCTATCCCGACATGCAGCAGATGCGCGAGTATGCGCTGTTGGCGCGCACGGATCGCTTGCGGCTGTTGGGACTGCGCCGCGTGCGGCGCATCGGCCAGGACAATGAGTTCGAGCGTCTGCGTGACTATACGCTGGACGACAACTTCAAGCACATCGATTGGCGCAGTACGGCCCGCCGCAACAAGTTGACCGTCAAGGACTTTCAAGTCAACCAGAGCCAGCGCGTGATCTTTCTGGTGGACTGCGGCCGCATGATGACCAACACGGTCGCCGGAATCAGCCTGTTGGATCACGCCTTGAACGCTGCTTTGATGCTAGGCTACGTCGCGCTGCGCAAAGGAGACTCGGTGGGCATGCTCTGCTTCGCCGACGATATCCAGCGTTATGTGCCGCCGCGGGGCGGCATGAATCAGATGAATCAACTGTTGCACGCCTCGTTCGACCGCTTTCCGCGGTTGGTTGAGTCGCGCTATGACGAGGCGTTTGTGTATCTCAACGCCCGTTGTCGCAAGCGATCGCTGGTGATCTTGCTGACCAATGTGATCGACGAAGTGAACGCGAATCAGGTGAGCCGCTACCTGACGAGCGTGGTGGGACGGCATCTGCCGCTGGCCGTGGTGTTGCGAGACCACGCGGTGTTCGATGCCGCGGCGACCGTGCCGCACGACGATCCCTCGCTATTTCGTGCCGCGGCCGCCAACGAGATCGTCAAATGGCGCCGCGGCGTGCTGACGGATCTCGAGCATCAGGGCGTGTTGGCGCTGGACGTCTTTCCCGAGCAAATGACCGCGCCGCTGGTGAACCGCTATCTCGAAATCAAAGCGCGGCACTTGCTTTAGCCGCCCCGTGATTTCACTTCTCGCTCGGCCATTCGTACGCCTGACTGACGGCTGCGGCTACCTCGGGCAGCAAGGCGCCGCCGGTGTCGCTGTTAGTCATAATGACGCAGCCTTGGCCAGTTGCTGGAACGCCGATCAAGAGGCAGCGATAGCCTTCGTTCGAGCCGCCGTGACTGAAGGTGAACGCGCGGTCTTCTCCGCGCACTGCGAATCCCAAGCCGTATTTGCCGAGCTGGGGCTTGAGCATTTCCACGACCATGCCGTTGGAGAGGACCTTGCCGGTGCGCCCGGCGGCCGATCCGGCGACTTCGATGACCACTTTGGCCAGGTCGCTGGGCGTGGTCCAAAGTCCGGCGGCAGCCATTTCCGGATACACGTGCCAGCCACCGGGAATCGGCGCGGCGTGCTCGCGGTGAGCGATGGCGGCGCGGTCTCGCAGGTTGACCGGCAAGGGCTGCTCGTAGGTGCTGTCGCTCATGCCCAGCGGCTCGAGCACTTGCTGACGCACGTAGTCGGGAAACGGCAGGCCGGTCACATCGATCAATAGTTGCTGCACGACGCTGTAGCCGCCCCCGGAGTATTTAAACATATAGCCGGGCTTGACCAGCAATTTGACCGGCGCGGTGTTGGCCGGAGGCGATCCGAACAGCACTTGCAACAGCGTGGGCACACTCTGGTCGCTGGCATAGCCGGGAAACCCATGGACGGTCAAACCGGCGGTGTGACTCAACAATCGTCGCAGCGTGACTGGGCGGCCAGCCGACAAGGGACTGGCGGGAATGTGCCACGACGTCAGCCGCTGGTCCACGTCGTCGTCGAGGGCCAGTTTGCCCAGCTCGACGGTTCGCATTGCCGCTAGCGCCGCCACCGGCTTGCTGATCGAAGCAGCTTGAAACAGCGTCGTCGGCGTAACCGCCTGCGATTCACCCGCTTTGGACACGCCGTACCCGTCGGCCCAATCGATTTGATAGTCCTCGACCACGGCAATGCTGACGCCAGGCACCTCGTGAGCTTTCATGCCCGCGGCAATCGCCTGCACCACTTGCTCGCGGCGCGCCTCGGCAGATTCCGGCGAGGCGCCGTATACGGAGGCAGCCGACAGCACCGCTGCCAATATCCCGGTCGCCAGCGCGGCGCGCTTCGATGATCGCAGGATGAAGGTCATGGTTTGTGTCCTTGAATGGCAGGATTGGGCAGCGAAGATTCAACCAGCGACGATTATAGCGCACGGCAAGGCCGCGTGCAGGCTATTCGGCGCCGTGTGTCGGTTGTTGGTTTAGCGTGTGTCACTTCGCCAAAACCGGTGCTGCCGCGTAGAATTCGAGGGTACCACTACGCCGCCCGGGCAGCGGCAGCAACCCCGTTTGTCGCGATCACGCAGGCAATCGATGCACCTAACCCGCGACCTCACCGATCGGCAACTGGCCGACATCGAGCGGACGACCCAGGAGATCGGCCACTACTTGTTCGAGCGCTCGTCGTCAAATCAGCCCTCGGTTTGGGACCGCCGCTGGTGGGACGACCGGATCATGTCCTGGGCCATGCAGGACGAGTCGGTCAAGGTGCAGATGTTTCGCTTTGTCGACGTGTTGCCGATGCTTTCGACCAGCGAGTCCGTGACTCGTCACTTGCACGAATACTTCGACGAAGTGCGCCAGCAACTGCCGTCCGCCGTGCGGCTGGGACTAGCCGTTGCCACGCCCGACACGATCGCCGGTCGTGCGTTGGCGATCGCTGCTCGACGCAACGCGATGGGGCATGCGCGGCGGTTTATTGCGGGCACGACTCCAGACGAAGTGCTGGCCGCCGCCCGGCACGAGCGCAAGCTGGGCCGCGCCTTCACGCTCGACTTGCTGGGTGAAGCCGTCACCAGCGAGCGCGAGGCGGATCGCTATCTGCAAGCGTATCTCGATCTCATCGCAGGCATCGCGCCGACGGTCAATTCCTGGTCCGAGGTTCCGCAAATCGACCGCGCCGGCGGAGGCGAGCTTCCCCGGATGAACGTCTCGATCAAGCTGTCGGCGCTCGACAGCCGATTCGATCCGATCGATCCGCTGGGAACGACAACCCGCGTGGCGGACCGGCTGCGAAAGCTGCTGCGATTGGCCCGCGGTCAGCGCGCCTTCGTCAACGTGGACATGGAGTCGTACCAGACGAAGGACCTGACGCTGGACATTTTCGAACAGGTGATGACCGAAGAAGAGTTTCGCGAGACCGAAGACGTCGGCATCGTGATCCAATGCTATCTGCGCGACGCCCAAGCCGATCTTGTGCGGCTGCGCGATTGGGCGCTGCGACGCGGCCGGCCGGTATGGGTGAGACTGGTCAAAGGCGCGTACTGGGACTATGAAGTCGTGACCGCCGAATCCGTTGGCTGGCCGGTGCCGGTGTTTCGCCAGAAGTGGGAAACCGACGCCAATTACGAGCTGCTCACGCGATTCGTAATGCAAAACCACGAGCATTTGCGCCCGGCGCTGGGCAGCCACAATTTGCGCTCGCTAGCGCACGGCATGGCGGTGGCCCGGCACCTGGGCATTCCCCAGCACGGCATTGAACTGCAAATGCTGTACGGCATGGCCGACAGCGAGAAGCAAGCGCTGGTGGATCTCGACTATCGCTTGCGCATCTACATGCCCTATGGGGAACTGATCCCCGGCATGGCTTACCTGGTGCGACGATTGCTCGAAAATACTTCCAACGAATCGTTCTTGCGGGCCGGCTTCGCCGAGAATGTCCCCGTGGAGAAACTTCTGATGAACCCCATGAATAATCGCATTTCGGACGAGCGTAGCGCTGCGACGTCGGCACCAATCGCAGCGACCAACGCGTTTACGCCGACCTTTCGCAACGAGCCCCCCGCGGATTTCAGCCTGGCGGAAAACCGCGAGGCCATGCAAGCGGCACTGGCCAACGTGAAGCGCCAATGGGAGCGCGACTATCCGCTGGTGATCGACGGCAGATTCGTGACGACGGGGCAGTGGATGCCCTCGATCAATCCTTCGCACAAGAGCCAAAGCGTTGGCCGCGTGGCCGTGGCCGCCGCGGAACAAGCGGAGGCGGCCGTCGCTACGGCCAAGCGAGCCCAGCCCGGCTGGGGGGCACTGAGCGCCGACCAGCGGGCCGAATTCCTGCAGCGCGCGGCAGCAGCCATGCGCGAGCGCCGATTCGAACTGGCCGCATGGGAAGTTCATGAGTGCGCCAAACCCTGGCGCGAGGCCGATGGCGACGTGTGCGAGGCGATCGACTTCTGCGAGTATTATGCGGCCGGAGCGATCGCGCTGGCCGGACCGCAGGGCGTCGACGTGCCGGGCGAAGAGGATCGCTTCGAGTACTTGCCGCGCGGCGTGGCCGCCGTCATCGCGCCGTGGAACTTCCCGTTGGCAATCCTCACCGGCATGACCGCCGCGGCGCTGGTGACCGGCAATACGGTGGTGATGAAGCCAGCCGAGCAATCGAGCGTCGTGGCGGCCAAGCTGATGGAGATCTTCGCCGCGTTGGGCTTGCCCCCCGGTGTGCTCAACTTTCTGCCTGGTCCGGGCGAAACGGTTGGCGCGGCGCTAGTCGCACATCCCGACGTGGCGCTGATCGCCTTTACGGGCTCGCGGCCGGTGGGCCTGGCCATCAACGCCAAGGCGGCCGAGGTCTCCGCCACGGCTAAGCTCAAGAACGTCAAGCACGTGATCGCCGAGATGGGCGGCAAGAACGCGATCATCGTCGACGACGATGCCGATTTGGACGAGGCCGTGCTGGGCGTCGTCAGAAGCGCGTTCGGCTATCAGGGGCAAAAGTGCTCGGCCTGCTCGCGAGCGATCGTGCTGGCCGGCGTTTACGACACGTTTCTGGAACGCCTGATCGATGCGACCAATAGTCTGCAACTCGGCGCCGCAGACGATCCCAGCACGCAAGTGGCCGCGGTGATCGACCAGGAAGCGTTCGACCGCATCGGCCGCTACGTGAAGATCGGCCTTCAGACGGGCCGGCCGGTAGTAAACATCGACGTTGGTCCGCTAGCGAACGAAGGCTACTACGTCGGTCCGCACATCTTCGTCGACGTGCCGCCTGCTGGGCGACTGGCGCAGGAAGAGATTTTCGGGCCGGTGCTGGTTGTGCTGCGCGCAGCCGATCTGGACGAGGCCATTCGCTTGGCCAACGACACCGACTATGCGCTGACCGGCGGCATCTTTTCGCGCAGCCCCGCGCATTTGGAGCGGGCACGTCGCGAGCTTGTGGTGGGCAATCTGTATCTCAACCGGGGCATCACCGGTGCGCTGGTCGGCCGGCAGCCGTTTGGCGGATTCCGCATGTCGGGCATCGGCACGAAGGCCGGCGGTCCGGACTATCTTTTGCAATTCGTCGTGCCGCGCACCGTGACAGAAAACACGATGCGGCGCGGATTCGCGCCCAAGTCGGGCGGAGGGTAATGCGAACATTCTTGCGGCGCGCCCGCGGGAGTTGCTTGCCGATCGCTGCTCCCGCTTCCTCGATAGCGCGGGCCGCCGGCGCGCAGAACGACTGATTGCAAGGTCGCAGGCGTCCGATGAAACGAAAGCGGCGGCAGTTATCGCCAGACGGCGTTGGCCAGGGCGAGCTCTTCGCCGCGGACTGCGGCGAATTCGGGCTCGGCGTCGACCGCGGCGGAATCGCGGAATGATTGGCCCACCTCGATGAACTTGTCTTCGTTCGCCAGGAAGGCTTCCACGATGTCGGGATCGAAGTGCGTGCCGCGGGATTGCAACACGATGGCCTTGGCCTTGTCGTGCGAATACGCGTCCTTATAGATCCTGCGGCTGGTAAGTGCGTCGTACACGTCGGCCAGCGCCACGATCCGTCCGCACAGCGGAATCTTTTCACCGGCCGCGCCCGCCGGATACCCCGTGCCGTCGTACCATTCGTGATGGCTGGCGGCGATGTCGCGGGCCATCCGCAGGTAGTGGGCCGCCGGGTACTCTCGCAGGGCCGCTTCCAGTGTGGCCGCGCCCTTGATCGTGTGCGACTTCATGACCTCGAACTCTTCGTGAGTCAGCGGGCCCGGCTTCAGCAAGACGCTATCCGGGATGGCCACCTTGCCGATGTCGTGCAGCGGGCTGGTCAGGTAAATCAAGCGTACGTAGTCGGCGTTGATCGTGCCTTGGAACTTCCTTTGGTGCGACAAATACTCGGCAATGATCCGCGAATAGGTGCGCACTCGCTCCAGATGTTCGCCCGTGTCGGTATCGCGCGACTCGGCCAGTCGGGCCAGCGCGAAGATCAACAGGTCGCGCGTTTCCAGACCCAGCAGGCGCTCACCGGCGCGAACGCGGAGCGTCAGCTCGGCGGGCTGAAACGGCTTGACGATGAAATCGTCGGCGCCGGCCGTCATGCCTTCGATGGTGTCGGACACCTCGCTGCGCGCCGTCAGCAGGATGACGTAGACGTAATTCATGAAGCTGGAATCGCGAATCTGCCGGCACAATTCCAGGCCGGTCATCCCGGGCATCTCCCAGTCGGTGATCAGCATCTGGCAGTTGCCTTCGCGCAGGATTTCCAGCGCCGAGTGGCCGTTGTCCGTGGTGACCACTTCATACCCGCTGCGCGAGAGCGTGTGCTCCAGCAGATCCAGAGCGATGGGATTGTCGTCCGCGATGAGGATTTTCATGAAGTCAATTCCCGTCGGCGGTTCTTCCGCAACGGGTCGGCGGGCGAAGCGCTTTGCGATGACTGGCTTGCAAAACTTAGTATTTTTCGCGCATAAGTCAAAAGTGGTTCCGGACCTGGCGCGCAACACGCCAACGATCCTGAGGGCAACCGGGGACCGCCGCCGGCCGGACGATCGCCACAATCGCTCTGATGCATTGATCTGGCGGAACGGCCAGCGCGGACCAGCGCAGCAAGGTAGATTTGTGCTGGATTGCAGTCGCGCGGGGGGCCTGCCATGAACTCCAGAGGAGTTGTGCGCTGTGTCGGTGAAGAGCGAAAAGCAGCAATTTCGAGCGGAAATCGACGGCCGCGCCGATGTCTTGCTGGCCGAACAGTTCAGCACGCTCCACCGCGGCACGGACGATCTGTTTGCGTTCCTGATGGTGCTGCAATGGATCGGCGGTATCTGTGCCGCGCTGTTGATCTCTCCGGACGGCTGGGCGAGCTCCGACGCGCAGAGTCAGGCCAATCTGTGGACCGCGGTCGTGCTGGGGGGCGCCGTTACGGGCCTGCCCGTCTACCTGATCCTGACTCGGCCCGGCCAGCGGACCACGCGTCACGTCGTGGCGATCGCGCAGATGACCTGGTCGGCGCTGTTGATTCACCTCACGGGCGGTCGCGCCGAGACCCATCTGCACATCATGGGTTCGTTGGCGCTGTTGGCGTGTTATCGCGATTGCCAGGTACTGCTGACCGCGACCATCGCGATCGTGATGGATCACTTCGTACGCGGTCTGGTCTGGCCCGAATCGGTTTACGGCGTTGCCCAGGTCGACCCCTATCGCGCGTTGGAGTACGGAGCGTGGATTCTGTTCGAGAACTCGTTCTTGACGATTGCCATTCGCCAAAGCGTGCGCGAAATGCGCGATCTGGCGACGAAGCAGGCCCGGCTCGAGCGAACCAACGAACTGGTCGAAGCTGAAGTGCGCGATCAGACAGGCGAAATGCAGCGCTATACTCAGGAGCTGGAACAAGCCCGCGCGACGCTTGAACAACAAGCGACTGCTTTGGAGCTGCAGGCCAGCGACCTCGAACAAATGCGCGCCAAGTCCGAGTCGGCGAACCTGGCAAAAAGCGAATTTCTGGCCAACATGAGCCACGAGATTCGCACGCCCATGACGGCCATCCAAGGCTACGCCGACGTCCTGCTGGCGAGTCTCACCAACCCGAGCGACGTCAAGGCAGCCGAGACCATCAAGCGCAACGGTGAGTTCCTGCTGAAAATAGTCAACGATATTCTGGACCTGTCCAAGATCGAAGCCGGGAAACTAGCCATTGAGCCCATGCGATGCTCGCCTTGGCAAGTAGTCGCCGACTCGGCGCAGCTAATGCGGGTGCGCGCCGAGGCCAAAGGACTGCCGCTCGTCTTGGAGTGCGCCGGCCAGATTCCCGAAACGGTCGTCACCGATGAGACGCGACTGCGGCAGATCCTGCTCAATTTGTTGAGCAACGCCATTAAGTTCAGCGATCACGGCGAAGTGCGATTGCGGACCCAGTTGGTGCGCACCCTGGGGGGCGAGCCGACACTGCGCTTCGACGTGATCGATCAAGGCATCGGCATGACTGCCGAACAAGTCGCGCGACTGTTTAGCCCATTTACTCAGGCCGACGCCGCGACCGCGCGGCGGTTTGGAGGTAGCGGGCTGGGGCTGTCGATCAGCAAGCGGCTGGCCGAGATGCTGGGCGGTACGATCACCATTGCTAGCACTCCCGGACAGGGAAGCACTTTCAGCGTTACGATCGAAACCGGCGAGTTGGATGGCGTGCCGATGCGGACTGAGCGCGAAGCGGAACCTCCTCGCCCCCTCGACAGTAACCCCTTGGCGGCGACCTCGCAACTGACTGCGCGGGTGCTGCTGGCCGACGATAGCCCGGACAACCAGGCACTGGTCGCTTATGTCTTGCGCGCGTCGGGCGCCGACGTGATGGTTACCGACAATGGCGCCGCGGCCGTCGAATTGGCGATGGCCGGCTGTCAGGATGGACGCCCGTTCGACGTCATCCTGATGGACATGCAAATGCCGATTCTCGACGGCTACGAAGCGACGCGTCAACTGCGCGACCGCGGGTATGGCGGTCCGATCGTTGCACTGACGGCCCACGCAATGCCCGACGCACTCGAACGCTGCCACGCCGTGGGCTGCGACGCGTCAATAACCAAGCCCATCGATGGACGGTTGCTGGAGCTGGTGGCCTACTACAGTCGAAGCGGCCCTGAAGTGGCCCAATCCGGCGGCAACCAGCCCGCTCTGCATGGAGCGAACCCACACTGCTAAGGGGTTCGCACGTGTGTATCCCGGCGTCTTGCGCCTCCAGCAAAACAATCAAGTTGCCAGGAATGTCCATGCGGCATATCATGCCGTTCACGAACAGGGCGGTTCTAGAGGCATCACATCCCCCGCAGGGAGCATTACTCGATGCCTTCGGCCAAGCGTCCGCGTCACCGAGAGCAGATTGCCGCGTTACGCCAGCGTATTGCCAAGCTCGAGTCCGAGCTGACAGAAAGCCGCCAGTTCGACGTCAGCCTGCGTCGCGTCGATGGTTTCTTTGGCCGGCAGTTTGGTACCGATCGCAACACCCTGGTGGTATTCTCGGGCGATCTGGGGCGCGTTCGATTCGTGGGACAGTGCGTCGAAGGGGTGTTGGGCTGCACCGAAGTCGAATTGCAGGCGGATGCGACGGCCTGGATGCGATCCGTCGTGCCCGACGACCTGGCGATGCTCTATCAGGCCGTCGCCGCGGCCGCAGATGGCCATCCGGCGGAAGTGACCTATCGCGTCTTTGAGCACGAATCGTTGCGCTGGATCCGCGCTCGTTTCGCCGTCAATGCCGATTCGGAGCAGGCGGATTGTGTTGTCGGGTTTTTTGGCGACGTCACGCAGCTCAAAGTGTCGCAGGAATCGATTCGCACCAGCGAAGAACGATTGTGGTTGCTAACCAGTAGCGCGCCGATCGGCATATTCATGTCCGACGCCGCGGGGCACGTCATCTATGTGAATCCCCGCTTGCAGGAAATTTACGGCTACAGCGCAAGCGAATTGTTCGAGTTGGGATTCATGCGCATCTTCTTGCCCCACGATCGGCAGGGTATTCGAGAGCACTGGTTGAGCATCGCCGCGACGACCGCCAATCATGACACGGAGCGGACGATCGTCGACGGACACGGCCGGCGCCGCTGGATCCACGTACGCTCCGTACCCCTGGTTTCCGATGCGGGCGAGCTCTTGGGACGCATTGGCACCGTCGAGGACATCACCGAGCGCAAGGAAGCCGAGGCGGCCCTGCGAGCGAGCGAGGAGCGATTCCGGCTGCTGTCCGACCGTGCGCCAATCGGCATTTTCGTGGCCGATCCGGTGGGCCGTTTTCTTTATGCGAATCCGCGGTTGCAGCGTGTCAGCGGACTACCGGAGCGGGAGCTGTTGGACACCAATTTCTCGCAAGTCTTTCCCGCAGACCAGTCTCAAAAAATCCTCGCGGACTGGTTGCGCGTCGCTCCCACCCTGCATCAACAATACGTGGTGCAACAGATCGTAGGTCCTAGCGGCGAAGACCGCTGGGTAGGTATCCGCTCGTCGCCGTTCGTCTCTCCCACCGGCATCGTGTTGGGCCGTATCGGCACGGTGGAGGACATCACGGATTGGCGCGTCGCGGAACAAGAACTGCGAGAAAGCGAAGCGCGCTACCGGATGCTCGCCGAGCACGCCACGGACATCATCAGCACGCACGGCCGCGACGCAGTGTGCCGGTACGTCTCGCCGGCCTGCCGGGCCGTTTTGGGATTCGAGCCGGAGGAGTTGGTGGGAAGCCACCCCACGGAATTCGTGCATCCCGACGATTGGGCGAGCGTCGTGGCAGCAAGCGGACCCACGGGATCCCCGTTCATGACGTCGACGTTGACGTATCGTTGCCGGCACAAAGATGGTCACTATGTCTGGCTTGAGACGCTGTGGAAAGCAATTCCCAGCGCGATGCGCGAGGAGCACAGCGCGAGCATCGTGGCGCTGTCGCGAGACATCACGGTCCGCCGCCAGGCCGCCGAACGATTGCAAGCTAGCGAGGCCCGCTTACGGGCGATTCTGGACACCGCCAGCGACGGCATCATTACTATCGATGAATCGGGCACGATCGAGCAGTTCAACCCGGGGGCTGAGCGACTGTTCGGTTATCGCGCCGACGAAGTGCTGGGCCAGAGCATCGACGGGCTGCTGATCGACGCAGGCGACGCCAATCATCGGCAACGCGCCAGGCGTCCCAGCGTATTTCGTCGTCCCTTGGCGCGCACGCGCGGCATCGTCGGGCGACGCAAGGATGGCAGTCAGTGCGAGCTGGAGATCAGCGTCGGCGAGGCCGTGATTGCCGGCCGGAGCGTGTTTACCGGCATTCTGCACGACGTTTCCGAGCGCATCCGCACCGAGCGGCGGATGCGAGAGAACGAGAAACTCGCGGCCACCGGGCGGATCGCCGCCCGCGTCGCCCACGAAATCAACAATCCCCTGGCCGGCATCAAGAATTCGTTCTTGCTGCTGAGAGACTCCATCCCATCGAGCGACCCGTACTATCATTACGTGACGCGCATTGAAACGGAAATCGACCGGATCGCCCGCATCGTGCGGCGGATGTTCGATTTGCACCGACCCTCGCACGTAACGCTCGAGCGAATCGACCCGAGCACCACGCTGCGCGATCTGGTTGTGCTGTTGTCGCCGATCGCGAAGCAACACGACGTAACGCTCGAGTTGTGTGCCAAGGACGTCGCACGTACAGGAAAACTGTCGGAGGATTCCTTCCGCCAGGTGGTGTACAGCGTGATCGTGAATGCCATCGAGGCTTCGCCCCCAGGAGGCACGGTGCGCATCGTGGCGCGCAGCGTGCCCGACGGCATTGACGTATTCGTTTCGGACGAAGGGCCGGGCATCCCCGCCCAGATACAGCATCAAGTTTACGAGCCGTTCTTTACGACCAAGTCGCAATTGAGCACCGGCGGTCTGGGATTGGGGTTGTCGATAGCCCGAGGTATCGTCGAAGCGATGTGCGGGACGCTTGAATTTCAGAGCCAAGCCGGCCAGGGCACGGTCTTTCATATCCACGTTCCGGTAGTCAACCGCGAGGGGGATGCAAGCTATGAATCCAACGCTGCGGATCCTGTTTGTTGACGACGAGCAGACTTTTTTGCAGTCCACCGTCGATCTGCTTCGGCGCATGGGTTACGAGTGCGACGGCACGACCGACGTGGAAGAGGCCTGTCTATGGCTGGAATCTAACACCTATGATCTGGCCATTACGGACATCAATATTCCCGGCAACGTCAATCTGGAGTTCGTGCAGAAGCTTGCTGCGCACAGCGATGGGTTGCCCGTCATTCTGGTGACTGCATTCCCCTCGATATCCTCGGCGATCCACTCGGTGGAGCTACCGGTGGTGGCCTACCTGGTCAAGCCATTTGAGTTTGCCGATCTATTGACGCGAGTGCAGGGTACGGCCCGGCGCGTGGCTGCCTTGCGCGCGGTGCGCGAGGAGCTGAAACGCCTCCAGGACTATCGTCGCGGCTTGCTGCGGGCCGAAGAGCACATGCGGCAGTCGGTCGGCGGCCGGAATCTGCCCTCCGTGCAGGCCTTCGTCGGCATGGCCATGCGCAACGTCGTCGATTGCCTCGTGAGCCTGCGCCGAGTGGCCGAAGACGCCCCCCACGACGACGTCGATTGCGAACTGCATCACTGGCCACACTCCGAATCGCCCCAGATGCGCGAAGCGCTGCGCGACGCGGTAGCGACGCTCGAACGTACCAAGACGGCCTTCAAGTCGAAGGAACTTGGCGAGCTGCGCCGCAAGTTGGAGGGATTGCTGAATTGATCCCACGATTCAGGAATACTTGTGCGAACAATTGCGCGACCGCGCAGCCGACGCTGCGATTCCGAGATTGACAAGAGGCAACAAAAGTCCATAATGGGACTCGCAATGGCTCGCACGAGGTAGGGCGAGCCGCCTTGTCGAGTAGGATACAAGAGATCAAGCCGAGACGAATTGGTCGGCGGCTCATTTCTTGAGACCTGCAAGTTGAAGGCACAACCAGCGGACTCACGGGAGTTCCTTGGCTGTGCCTTTTTTATTTGACTTATCTGGACATTCTCAATTCTGCCAATGCGGTCGATTTCGGCGTCCTGAATGCAGTTCTTGCGCGCGGTCGTTGGTGCTTGAGGGAACAAGCCGGCTGTGCGAACCGTCTCACTCACACGACGGGTAAAATCATGATGTCCGACACATCCGATGGGGTTCGCGTCTCGGTGGTGGAACGCCAGGCCCTGATTCAAACGGCCCTGGCAGCGCTGATCGATAGCGTCGAGGGCTTCCACGTCGTGGCCGCCGTGGGCACGTTGCCCGAAGGTCTGCGCGTCGCCATGGAGTTGCGCCCGCACGTATCCCTGATCAGCATCTCCGGCGAATGGGCCGTGTTTGACGCGGTGGCGCAAATCAATCAGCACTGTCCGGCGGTAAAGACGATCCTGCTGGATGAACGCACCTGCGATGCCAATGCGCGCGAAGCATTGCGCGTGCACGCGGCCGGCTATCTCACCAAGGAACAGCCATTCCACCAGATCGAAAATTCATTGCGACGCGCAGCGCGGGGTGAGCGCGTTTTCGCCCCCGATATTGCCGCTCGCCTGGTACTCTCGGCCGAAGGCGTAAGACTGGCCCGCGACACGACGGCCAACCCACTCTCGATTCTCACGCCCCGGGAAATTGACGTCCTGATTCATTTGGCCCAGGGCTACTCGGTCAAGCAATGCGCCAAAGCGCTGGGCATCGGCACCAGCACGGCGGGCAATCACAAGTCGCGGCTGATGAAGAAACTGGGGATTCACAAGACGGTGGATTTGACGCGGCTGGCTATCCGAGAAGGCCTGGTGCCCGAGGGACGCGGGCCGGTGCGTCCGCCCCACGTGCGCGACTTCGAGCAAGTGGGCTGACCGCAGACTCTCGCATGCCCCGCCGCAATGAAGCGCGCCGTGCGCCTACCCGGGACCGGCCAAAGTCCGCTCGATCGGCACGTCGAACAAACGCGGGCCATCTGCCGCCGTCAATGAGCGCGAAACCTTATGCGCCAGTTCATCGGGTTCAGTGATCCGTTCGGCGGGCACCCCCAAAGCTTCGGCCAGCGCAACCATGTCGATCTCGGGTCCGGCCAAGTCCATGCCCACGAATTTTCCGCTGGTGGCCGCCGGCAGCCCGAAGCCGGCTGCGCCCGATTTAAGTATCTGATACTGAGCGTTGTTGCAAATGACGAACGTCACGTCGAGCTTATAGCGGGCGGCCGACCACAGGCCTTGAATGCCGTACATCGCGGCGCCTTCGCCGAGAATGCCCAACACCGGTCGATCGGGCCATGCAAGTTTTACGCCCAACGCGCAGCCCAACCCCCAGCCCAATGCCCAGCCACGGTGACCGAAGTAGCCGCTGGTATTCTTGAGCGCCGCCAGGCGCTGCAGCGTGGTATTGGTCGTGGTCACGGCTTCCTCGACCACGGCCACATTCTCCGGCAGTACGCTGGCCAGGCTTGCCATCAGCGCGCCCCCCGGCATCGGCCGTACGTCGCGCCGCTGCGCCAGGGTCGCTCTGAGTTTTTCGCGCATTGCAGCGTGTTGCGCCGCCCGCGACCGCAATCGTTCAGCGGCCAGCTGGCGCGCCTCGACGGTCATCGCGTCCGACAACAACGCGGCGATTTCCGTCAGCGCCGACTTGGCATCTCCAATCACGCCCACTTCGACCGGAAAGTTCTTGCCGATTTCGCGGGGACTGTCGTCCAAATGCACCAACCGGAGACCGCGCGGAATTGCGGGCTCGGGGCCGTGATACACGTACTCGCGCAGCAGGTCGGTGCCGACCACCAGCAACGCGTCGAACTCCCCCAACCGCCTGCTGATTTCGTGCGCCCACAGCGGGATCGTCTGCGCATACAACGGGTGATCGGCGGGAAAGCCCAAGCGACCGTGCGAGTGGCCAGGCTCGGAAAACACCGGGGCGCCCAGCCGCTCGGCAACGGCAACCAACTCGTCGACGGCGCCGGCTTCCTGCACGCGGCTGCCGACCAGGATCGCAGGCTGTCGGGCTTCCGCTAGCACACGCGCCGCCGCACGCAGCGCATCGACGGGCGGGCGCACGCGCGTGTCGAGCGAGCTAATCGGCGGCAACTCCAAGCCCGTCGCGTCGGCCATTTGCACGTCGAGCGGCAACGCAAGGAACACCGGACCGGTCGGCGGAGCCAGCGAGATCTGGATCGCTCTTCGGACCGCGGCGGGCAGATCTTCAACGCGATCGACTTCCGCGGCCCATTTGGTCCACGGCCTGGCGACCGAAACCATGTCGCCCCACAGAATGGGCTCTTGAAACTTCAAGCGGCGGTCCTGTTGGCCGGCGGTCACCAACAGCGGCGTGCCCTCGCGATGGGCGTTATACAGCATGCCCATCGCGTTGCCCAAGCCGCAACTGATGTGCAAATTGACGACACCCACCCGGCGCGCCGCCATGGCATAGCCGTCGGCCATTGCCATGACCGGCACTTCTTGCAGGCCGAGGATGTAGCGAAACCGGTGGTCGTCGACCAGCGCATCGCTCAGCGGCAACTCGGTGGTACCCGGATTGCCGAACAGCGTATCGACGCCGGCGCTGGCTAACAAATCGAGTAACGCGTGAATGCCGGTTTTCGCCATGACGCCCGTGGCTCCTGGTCGGAAGCGACCGCGGCGCCGGACGTGCCGAGCTAGTTGGAAAACAGCCTCGTCCGCGGCGGTCTCGCCAGTGTACGGGATGCCGGGTGCGAATCAACCGGCCCTTCGGTCAGGGACGAAAACAACCGCTCCGTGTGGGGCCGCTGCGTGGATGGACGCGGCGCGGGCGGACGTTGCATTGATGGCCGCTGTGCCGTACGCGGACCGCGTGGCGCCGGTTGCTGGTAGGACATGCGCCGACCCGGATATTTGCTGCGCGGCGGCGCATCGTATGACATCTCATCGACGCCGTTCTCATAGTAAGGTTGGTCGACGGGCGCTGGCGCCGGCGCGGGGCTCGGGTCGCCTTGGATCGGCTCGGCCGGCATCGCGTTGTAATGCGCGTGGCGATGGGCATCGCGACGCTCGCACCAACCTTGATAGTCGTTGCCGTGAGAGTAGAGGCCGTCGTTGAGCCGCGGGCCGATATACCCGCCGCACTCGTCGCACGGATCGCAGCACTCCGGAGGAAGGCTGAACCATTCGTGCCAGTATTTCTCGCCGCATGATGGCCCGCACCAGTTCATGCCGTTTGGATAACAGCCGCCCCAGGGTTCACAGCAACAGCCCGATAGCGTCGCGGCCACCACGGCCATCCCGGTGAGACTCAAACAGCGAGCGAGCATCGTCCTTCCCCCCAACGAGCGACCGACATCTGGCGCGCAACGTAGCACGCCGTGATAGTCCCTAAGGGTGACTATCGGCCGCACAATCGGCAGAATCGAGAAAATCCCAACGCCCGCCGCGGGCTCCGCAATAGCCAGGGATTCTCCAGCTTTACACGAGTGTTTGCTTTGCCGGCCGGGGATTGCTAGCTATAGTGCTAGACGACCGCCGCGACGTGGTGGCGGCGCTCAGCCGGAATTTGCAATTCAGGTGCCCCATGAACGCGTCGTCCACAGCCAGCCGACTCCAGCCCTTGCCGATCTCCGCCGTCAACCACCTGGGCCGCGTCACGAAGCGGGTCGAGGCCAGCCGAGATTTCTATCGCGACGTGCTGGGCTTTCGCGAGGTGGCGCGCCCTAACTTCAATTTTCCAGGGGCGTGGCTCAGCAACTACGGCATCATGATCCATCTGATTCTCAGCGACGCGGCCCCCGATCCGGACGGCGAAATCCAAACGCGTGGCGACCATCTCGCGCTGCACACCGACGACCTGGCAGCGGCCGAGCAATTGCTCAAGGACCATGGCGTCTCGTATCGCAAGAATACGGTGGCCGACACCGGGCTGGTGCAATTGTTCTGTCGCGACCCAGACGGTCACCACGTCGAGATCGGCAGCTATCCGCCGACCCCGGCATTTGTTTGACACGCCGCGCGGCAATGCGGCCGCAGCCATTGGCGGCAATGCCCGCCTGCGTCGTGCGCGCACGAAAAAGCGCCCCACACACACCCAGCAGTGTCCGTGGGACGCTCTAGCGCGAATGTTGGATCGGAGCGGCGATTACTTGGCCGTCACCTGAATCTTCTTGGGCAGGGCTTCCTGCGATTTTTCCAGCGAGATGTGCAGCACGCCATCCTTGTATTCGGCCTTGACGTTTTGTTCATCGACGGCAGTGGGCAGCGCGATCTCGCGGCGGAACGATCCGTAGCGGCGCTCTTGATACAGATATCCGCTCTCCTTGCGCTCCTCGCTTTCCTTCTTTTCGCCGCTGATCACCAGCGCGCCGTGCTGAATCGAGACGTCCAGATCATCGGGCGTGACGCCCGGCAACTCGGCCCGCACGAGCACTTGCTTGTCGGTTTCCTCGACGTCCATGGCAGGTTGCCAGGCCATCGCTGGCCAGCCGCGATCGCCCCACACGGTCGGCACGTCGCTAAAGAACGAATCGAAGAGGCGATCCATCTCGGTGCGAAAGCCGGTGGCGGGCGAGAGTTGCCCGGCGGTTTCCGCTCGGCGTTGTTTCCAAGGAATGAGTGTCATGATGGGTACTCCTTTCGTATGTGAACCGCCTCGCTGGTTTGCGGGGCACGGTCATGTTTAGCTGGCTTGTACTTGGATCTTGCGTGGCTTGGCGGCTTCGGCCTTGGGCAAATGAACCGTCAGCACGCCGTTGGTGAACTCCGCATGAATGCGGTTGGAGTCGATTTGCTCGCTGACGCGAAAGGCGCGGTGGAAGTTGCCGACGCCGTATTCGGCCAGCAGTGCATTCATTTTTTCGTCGTAGCGCCCTGCAACGGCGCCTTCGATCGTGAGCAAGCCGTCATTGAAGTCGATGTCGATCGACTCACTCGCGGCACCCGGCAAGTCAGCGATCAGAAGTAGCTCGTCCGCCTTCTCGACGATGTCGACCGGGGGACGAAACCATTGTCCCGTACGGGTGCGCTCGGCTTCGTTTTCTGCCGTTGGTGTGGCATTCGCATCAGTTGCCATGAGTCATGTCTCCTGCCGCAAGGGCGGCGTTGTCTTTGGGAATGTTTGTTTGCAATACGCCGCCACGGTGCGTGGCCGCGAAAACTCTTCTCAGCCTGCAGCCACTTTGATCTTCTTGGGCTTGGCGCTTTCGGCCTTGGGCAGCTTGACGAGCAGTACTCCGTCCTTGAGGCTGGCCTCGACCCGGTCGGCGTCGACCTCGATCGGCAGCCGCAGCACGCGGGTAAACTCGCCTGTGCCACGTTCGCGGCGATGATACGAACTCCCATCCTCGAGTTGCTCGCCGCGGTGGCCGCGAATCGTCAGATCTCCGCCCACCACCGACACGTCGATGTCATCGCTGCTCATGCCAGGCAACTCCGCCTCGGCATACAGATGATCGCCGAATTCCCAAACATTCAGGGCCGGAAAACTGCGTGGTCCGGCGATGACCCGCGGCGCGTAGGCGCCGGGCATGGGGCCAAAGAAGTCGCTCACCAGCCGATCCATTTGCGTGCGCAATTGGTCGAGCGGGTGAAAGCCATTGGTTCGTCGCAAGAGCATCATGATGGAAACCTCCTACCGCTTCGTGAAGGAATTCACTAGTGGAGCGTCAACCCGATTCACTCGGGTGACGCGCAACGTCGCCAAAGACGCAAGTGCTTTGGCGCAAATAAATATCTAGTGCTCTGCATGAGAGCTATCATCCGAAATCCAACCGTTGACAGAGCACTAGTTGCGACTGCCGGACGGCTCGCGCCGCGAAGCAGACGCTTCGCTTGTGGGTGGATGCGAGGATCCTTGATCCCTGGCTAAATAGGGTGCAAACTGAATGCCAATCGCCCCCAACTCAACCCTTCGTCGCAGTTGCCGATCAGTCAAGCACTTGTGAAAAACGGCAATAATCGCCGGCATTCGGTCGTGTGTCAAATTGGCAGGCTTGCCCGCGCGCAGTGAGCCAAACTTGCAGTTCGACCGTACCCAGGCATGCCCGTGTCGAGTCGCGATTCTGAGCTCCAACCGGCAATTCCGCTTGCCAGCGACGGCGCCGTGATCAAGAATCGACCCCTTGCCGCAAGTCAGCCCTAATCCCTTCCATATGAAATGATCGCTTGAATACTACGAATTCAGATACGCTGCGCGCAGCGCTCGAGCGTCACGAAATTGAACTGCCGGACGAGGCGATCGAGGCTTTGGATCGCTATTGCCGGGCTTTGTGGGACTGGAATAAACAGCTGAATCTCACGCGGCACACCGACTACGAAAAATTCGTGGCGCGCGACGTGGTGGACAGCCTGGCGCTTGAGCCGTTTCTCGACTCGGGCGCCAGCGTCTTGGACGTCGGCACCGGCGGCGGTGTGCCCGGCGTCGTGCTGGCCATCATCCGCACCGACCTGGAATTGGCGCTGTGCGACTCGGTGGCCAAGAAGGCCAAGGCCGTGCAAGCCATCGTGCGGGAAGCGGGACTCGACATCCCGGTGTATCACGAGCCGGCCCAGGAAGTCGTGGCCCGCCAGCAGTTCGACGTGCTGGTGGCGCGGGCCGTGGCGCCGCTGCCCAAGCTGCTGCGCTGGTTTGCGCCGCACTGGAGATCGTTCGAGCGGTTGCTGGTGATCAAAGGTCCGGCGTGGGTCGAGGAGCGTACACAAGCCCGCGAGGCCGGTTTGCTGCGCAATATCGACTTGCGCAAACTGGCGAGCTATCCGCTGGCCGGCACGGATTCGGAAAGCGTGGTGCTGTCGTTGCGGGCCAAAGGCTCGTAGCCGGCGCGAGCGCCACAGTCGGCCGTTTGTGCCCGCTAGCAGGCTGTTTCGTTGGCTTCAACTCCGCTTGTGGGTCTGTCGCAGTCGCCCTATACTGACTCTCTTACCCACCGATCACCCCGCCGCCCCTTGGCACAATTGGGGACCCGTTGCGGTCCCGGGCGACAGCGCGGGTTTCGTAATACCCTCGGCATTGAAAGGACGTTTATGCCTACGCCCACGCTGGATGCAAAGCACGCCACAGGAAACCCATCCATGTCCGAGTTGATTGTTCCGCACGGTGGCCTTACCGAACCCGTCTGCTGCACGGTTCCCGCTGACGAAATTGAGGCGTTCAAGAAGGAAGCGGCCGCCCTTGCGAAGGTGCCGGTTTCGGACGCCGACTTGTCGACCGTCTATCGTTTCGCCGATGGCGCGCTGAGCCCTCTGACCGGCCCGATGGATCGCAAGACCTATGAGCGCGTGCTGGACGAGTCGGTGATCGAACACAACGGCAAGCTGTATGCCTGGACTATTCCTGTGGCGCTGCCCATCACCAGCCAACTTGCGGCCACGATCAAGCCGGGCCAGCAAGTGGCGCTAACCAACTCGGCCGGCGAAGTGGTCGCCACGTTGAACGTCAGTGACGTGTTCGAATGGGACAAGCCCCGCTACATCAAGAGCGTTTATCTGACCGAGCGCACCGATCATCCGGGCGCCGACATGGTGCTCAAGGGCGATGCCGACAAAACTCACTTGCTGGGTGGCACGATCCGCGCTTTGCCGCAGCCGAAGAATGCCAAGTTCGGCAAATACGTCTTATCGCCGCGCGAAGTCCGCAAACTGCTCAAGGAAAAGGGCTGGAACCGCGTCGTGGCGTTCCAAACTCGCAACCCGTTGCACCGGGCCCACGAGTATGCGCTGGTTTACGGTCTGGAGACGTTGCTCCGCGCCGGGCATAACGCCGGCGCCGTGCTCAACCCGTTGATCGGCGAAACCAAGGGCGACGACGTCGACGCCAACGTCCGGATGCACACTTACGAGGCCTTGATCGACACGCAAGCTTTGGGCGAGGGAGACAGCGACCCTGCCGTGTGGAAGGCTCGCGGAGAGACCGTGCCCGACCGGGTGCTGTTGCTGGGCCTGGACATCAAGATGTTCTACGGCGGTCCGAAAGAAGCCATCATGCACGGCATCTATCGGCAGAACTACGGCTTCACCGACATCGTGATCGGCCGCAAGCATGCCGATGCGCCCTATCACGACGGCACGGCCATTTGGGGCGACTTCGACGCCCAGGAGATCTTCCAGAACCAAAAAGGCGATCTGCAGATCAAGCCAGTGAAGGTGGGATTCGCCGCCTTCTATGAATCGCTGGGCCGGGTCGACCTGATGGAGAACCACAAGGACGAAAAGCCCGTGTTCATCTCCGGCAAGGACGTTCGCAAGACGCTGCTGGAAGGCAAAACGGTCGATCCGCGCATCATGCGCGAAAGTACCTCGAAGATCCTGGCCGAAGCGATGGCTGGCAAGGCGTAGCCGCCAGGTTGAACCGAGCGACGCGCCGTCCGCTTGAATCGTTGACGGCCGCAATGGTCGCCAGCCGATCCGACGTCGCGCGTCGTCGGCTGCGCCGCGCGACGTGGAGCGCAGCGGGTCGATTTGTCGCTGCGCATTCATTCTGTCGATTCCGGTACGCCGCTGCGCGCCGCCTTTGGCGCGTCGTTCGCTATAATCGCGGCCATTGCCAATCGTGCCGCAACGTGGGTTACTCGTCGGAAAATCTCAAGCGCGCCCATGCAACATTTCCATTGCGCGGTTTGCGGCCAATCGCTGTTTTACGAAAATGTGCTCTGCACGCGCTGCGGGCATACATTGGCGTTCTTGCCCGATCTGCGGACGCTGAGTCCATTGGAAGCGGTGGAAGCGCCAGCGGGTGAGTCCGCGAGCAACGGCCCGGCCATTTTCACTGCGCTGGTTCCCGAAGCGCAAGGGGCCACCTACCGGTTGTGCGGCAACTACTCCGAGTTTGGCGTGTGCAACTGGGCGGTGCCCGCGGACGACGACAACCCGCTGTGCGAAGCCTGTCGCTTGAATCGCGTGGTGCCGGATGCTTCCGACCCGGCGGCGCGCGAGAAGTGGCAACGGTTGGAAATCGCCAAACGTCGCCTGCTGTATACGCTGTTCGCCCTGGGACTGCCGATCCAGCCAGTGAGCGAGAGTGACTCGGGGCTGGCGTTCTCCTTTCTGGAGGATCGACCGGAGAAAACGGTGACGACCGGACATGCCGACGGTCTGGTGACGATCAACGTGTCGGAGGCGGACGACGCCTACCGCGAGCGGATGCGCGAGGAGATGGGCGAGGCGTATCGCACGCTGCTCGGTCACGTACGACACGAGGCGGGACACTATTACTGGGACCGGCTGATTCGAGAATCGGCCTGGCTCGAGTCTTTTCGGCAGTTGTTCGGCGATGAACGGCCCGACTACGGCGAGGCCATGAAGCGGCACTACGAACAGGGACCGCCTGCCCATTGGCAGGACAGTCATGTCAGCGCCTATGCCGCGATGCATCCCTGGGAGGATTGGGCCGAGACGTTCGCGCACTATTTGCACATGGTCGACACGCTGGACACCGCGGCCAACTACGGCGTGTCGCTCGAAGATGCTGCCTCGGACATTCCGACCGACGTCGACACGCCGGCGATCGACAACGACAGCTTCGACGAACTGATCGCCGCCTGGGTTCCGCTCACTGTCGCGCTCAATAGCTTCAACCGTTCGATGGGCTTGCCGGACATTTATCCCTTCGTGCTGGCCGAGCCGGCCATCGAAAAGCTGCGTTTCGTCCACAGCGTGATTCAGGGAGCAACGCCGACGGCGACGATTGGAGATGGCTAGCGCGCTATTTACCCGAGCGAAACATCGCTTCGATGCGCGGATCGGGGACGAGCCACATGAGCGCCACGAAGACATAAATCGCCACCGCCAGCCACGGCGTGACGAACGCCAGCAGGATCGCCGCGAGATAAAGCCCGATCGACGCTTTGCCCTTGAGGTCGCGCCCCACGGCGACGCGCAATTTGGAGTTCGCCGCGCTGGCGCGCTGCAACACGGCCTGCAGAAAGGAGTAGGAAATCGCTGCCATCAAGAGCACGAGGCCATAGACGGCCGTGGGCAGGGGCGTCACGTGGTTCTCGCCCATCCAACCGGTGACGAACGGTATCAGCGACAGCCAGAATAGCAGGTGGAGATTGGCCCACAGTACTCCGCCGTCGATGCGATCGACGGCATGCAGCATGTGGTGATGGTTGTTCCAATAGATGCCCAAGTAGGCGTAGCTCATCACGTAAGTGAGAAATACCGGCGCCAGCGAGCGCAGGGCCTGCCAGTCCGATCCCGCGGGCACCTTCATTTCCAAGACCATGATCGTGATGATGATCGCGATCACTGCGTCGCTGAATGCTTCCAGGCGGACCTTGCTCATGGAGTTCTCACACGAATTCTGGCCGCGGCCAGGATGGCCGATTCTTGGGGCAAGACAAACGGATCGGCCGGCGGAAAGTGCGTACGCCGTGCCGCACGGATCGCTGGAATCGCTCGGCGTTGTCCGTGGCTCAACCGATCGTCGGTCGACAAAGAGCGGCCGTCAAGGCGGCCTTTAGTAGCAGGGCGTGCAGACCTGCGGACAGGGTTGGCAGTAGACGGGCGGGCAGCCTTGCACCATCGGCGCTTGCTGCACGATCGTCGGTTGCGCCTGGACAATGGGCGCGGGCTGCGACTGGATGGGCGCCGGCTGCGCATAGGCGCTCGGCGGCGGTTGAAAGACCGGCGCTTGGGAATAAACCGGTTGCGCGTAACGCTGTCCGTGCAGCGGTCGCCAGCAACCGCTGGTGGTCCCCACGACCAGCAGTCCCAGAAAAACGGTGGCCCATTTCATGAGCAGATTTCCTGTGAATGAACGAAAGCGGGGCACGATGGATGCGCGTCGGGGAATTGCCCCTGAAGTGTCAAGAGGGCGGGAACCATACGCGAAGGCACGCCGCACGGTCAAGCCGAATGGGCTACGTCGTTGGCGCCAGCCACTTTGTGATCGCTGCTTCCGCCGCTGACAGCGACGACCGCTGGCGCGCAAAATCGCTTGTTTCATAGCTTCCGCCGGGCTAGCGTGCCGGTGCCTGCAAGGCGGTTTTATTCTTCGATCCGCTGGCGCGCCATTCGAAAGACGCGGTCGAACATCGGCTCGGTCAGCACCCCCGTAAAGGTGTTCTGCTGGCTGGGGTGATAACTGCCCAACAGCCAGCGACCGCCGGCCAGCGGCACTTCTGC
>JBBDYK010000218.1:0-30573 GCA_040901665.1 Pirellulales bacterium
AACGGCATCGTCGACGCCGCCGTCGCTCGCACCGCCACAGCGCCGCTCGTTCTTTCGCTGGCTGACCGCCGGGATGGGTGCGGTCGCGGCCACGCTGGCAGGCGCGCCGCTGCTGGGCTACCTGGTCGGCGCGCGCAAGCCCCGCGTCGTGTGGGTGTCCATGGGCGCAGTTGCCGACTTTCCGCTCAACCAGACGCGTCACATCACGTTCGACAACCCGCTGCGCCAACCCTGGGACGGCGTGACCTCGCAAACCGGCGTGTTCGTGCGCAACGTCGGCCCGGCGGAAGAGAAGGCGGGCGATCAATTCCTGGTGCTGGCCGTGAATTGCGCACACCTGGGCTGCCCGGTCTCCTGGTTTCCTCAGTCGGGCTTGTTCCTGTGTCCTTGTCACGGGGGAGTGTACTACTCCGACGGCGCACGCGCCTCCGGACCGCCACCGCGGGGAATGTATCACTGCGTGTGGCGCGTGCGCGACGACAACGTGTTGGAAATTCAAGCGCCCCACTATCCCACGCTGCAAAACACGCTGCGCGACACCGCCTGAGAGTGCGATATTCCGCCCACAGTGGGAGTCAATGAAGGTGAAATGATGGTCGACCGGCTGAAATCGATCGGACGATGGTTCGACGCGCGGCTGGGAGTCAGCGAGACGCTGATGCCCATGCTGCGCCATCCGGTGCCGCGCGCCCTCGAAGGCCCCATGGGCTGGTGGTATGTGTTTGGCAGCGCGTCGCTGACCTTCTTGATGATCCAGATCGTCACCGGCATCTGCCTGTCGCTGGTATACGTGCCTTCGGCCGAGGAAGCGTACGAGTCGCTGTTGTACTTGGACTACGAGCATCCGTGGGGCTGGTTTCTGCGGGCGCTGCACTACTATGCCGGCTCCGGCATGGTGGTGATGGTGCTAGTACACATGACGCAAGTCTTCCTGCAAGGGGCCTATAAATATCCGCGCGAGTTGACGTGGCTGGTGGGTGTGCTGCTGTTGGCTTGTACGCTAGGCATGTTTTTTAGCGGGCAAATCCTGCGCTGGGATCCCGATGCCTACTGGGGACTGGCCGTGGCGGGCTCGATGGCCGGGCGCGTGCCGGGCGCAGGGCCCACGGTCGTAAACCTGCTGCTCGGCAGCGAGATCATCGGCGCCGCGGCACTCAGCCGGTTCTTCGCGCTACATGTGTTCGTGATTCCGGGAGCCTTGTTGACGCTGCTGGCCGTGCACCTGTGGCTGGTGTTGCGCTGCGGCATTAGCGCCCCGCCGGTGCCGGGTCAAACGGTCGATCCGGCAACGTACGACGCAGAGTATCACCAGGAGCTGAAGCGTGGCGTGCCGTTTCTGGGCGATGCGATGCTGCGCGACGTGTTCTTTTCGGCGCTGGCCGTGGTGGTGGTGGTTGCCATCGCGGCCATCGTGGGACCGAAGGGGCCCAGCGGACCGCCGGATCCCGTGCTGGGCGGCGCCAATCCGCGGCCGGAATGGCCGTTTCTGTGGCTCTTTGCCCTGTTGGCGCTCAGCCCGCCCAAGGCCGAGACGTTCATCATGCTGGTGTTTCCGGTGCTGGTATTTGGCGCGTTGCTGCTGGTGCCGTTCGTGAGCAATCGCGGCGAACGAGCGCCCAGCCGCCGGCCGATTGCCGTGCTGTTGGTGATCGTGTCCTACACGACGCTGGGCGTGCTTACCTATCAGGGCGTGGTGGCGCCGTGGTCGCCGGCCATGGACGCCTGGACGGCCGATCCCGTGCCCGTGCGCCTCGTCGAAAACAGCTCGCCCCGCGAGCTGCAAGGAGCGCTCGTGTTTCAATACAAGAATTGTCGCAACTGTCACGCCTTGGACGGAGTAGGCGGTCGGCGCGGACCGGACCTGACCACGATCGGCACGCGACTGACGCGCAATCAGCTCATCGACCAGGTGAGCAATGGCACGCCGGGCGGCGGCAACATGCCTGCCTTTGGCAAGCAGATGTCGCCGGCCGAACTGGCTCTGGTCGTCGATTTCATGGTGAGCTTGCGCCCGGAAGGAGCGTCGCCAGCGCGTACCGATGACGGCGCCCTGGCCGAGTTGCCTACGAAGAGCGTTTCGCCGCCATGAACCCCACTTTCGAAGCATTCGTGCGCTCCTGGCCGTTCGACCCGTGGCTGCTGGCGGCGCTCGCGGCTTCGGGCTCGATCTACCTGCGCGGCTGGCTCGTGCTGCGCCAGCGCGATGTGGATCGCTGGCGCCTTGGCCGCCTGGCGGCATTTGGCGGCGGATTGGCGGCCACCTATCTGGCGCTGGCATCGCCGATCGAGCCGTTCGCGTCGCTGCTGTTGCAGGTCCACATGGTGCAGCACTTGCTGTTGATGCTCGTGGCGCCGCCGCTCATTTGGTTGGCGTGGCCGTTGTTGCCGATGATGCGTGGCCTGCCGCGCGAAGTGCGGATGGTGTGGGTAGCGCCGCTGGTTCGATCGCGCGCGCTGCGCCGCGTGTTCGCGCGTTTGACGCATCCGCTGGTGGCCTGGCCCGTGTTCGTCGCGGTCACGTGGTTGTGGCACATTCCACGAAACTACGAACTGGCCTTGAGCTCGTCCGGTTGGCACTTGCTGGAGCATGCTTGTTTCGTAGTTGCCGGACTGCTGTTCTGGTATCCGGTGGTGCGACCGTATCCCATCCGGCCGCAATGGAACGAATGGCTGCTGCTGCCGTACCTGGTTCTGGCCGACGTGCAGAACACGTTGTTGGCGGCCTGGTTGTGCTTTGCCGGGACGGTGATCTACCCGCACTATGCCGCCGTGCCGCGCGTGGCTGGCATCTCGGCGCTCGTTGACCAGGCCACGGCCGGCGTCATCATGTGGGTGCCAGGATCGATCGCGCTATTGCTACCGGTGTTGTGGATTGGCGTGGCGCTGTTGTCCGGAGTGCCGCGCGGTCGGAAGCACCAACTCGGCGTCGCCGGTAGTCCCGCCGCCGTCAACTCGCTGCCGATTCTCGGCAATCCGGCGCCGCCGCCGCGTTTCGATTTGCTGCACGTATCGTTCGTCGGTCGAATGTTGCGCTGGCGGCATTCCCGACTGGTCGCACAATCGCTGATGGCCGTGCTTGCAGCGATCGTGATTCTCGACGGCTTGCGCGGGCCGCAGGCAACCCCCATGAACCTGGCAGGCGTGCTGCCTTGGATTCATTGGCGCGGCGTGTTGGTTTTGGGCATGCTGGTGGCCGGCAACTTCTTCTGCATGGCGTGCCCTTTCACGCTCCCCAGGTCGTTGGCCCGACGATGGCTGCCGGGCGGCTATCATTGGCCGCGCTGGTTGCGCAACAAGTGGCTGGCCGTGGCGCTAGTGGCCGTGTTTCTGTGGAGCTACGAGGCGTTTGCGCTGTGGGACAGTCCTTGGCTGACGGCCTGGATCGTCATTGGCTATTTCGTGGCAGCATTGGTTGTCGACGGATTGTTTCGCGGCGCGGCGTTTTGCAAATACGTGTGCCCGATCGGCCAATTCAATTTCGTGCAGTCGCTCGTCTCCCCGCTGGAAGTCATGGTGCGCGAACCGGCCCGGTGTACGTCGTGCCAAACCAAGGAATGCATTCGGGGCACGTCGACGATTTCCGGCTGCGAGATGCACTTGTTCCAGCCGCGCAAAAGCGGCAATCTCGATTGCACCTTTTGTCTCGATTGCGTGAAGGCCTGTCCGCACGAGAACGTCGGCCTGTTGGCGGTGTCGCCCGGATATGCCCTGTGGGGCGATCGCTTGCGCTCGGGTATTGGGCGCTTTAGCGCTCGGCCCGACGTGGCGGCGCTTGTCGCGCTCTTGGCCTTCGGCGCGCTGGCCAACGCAGCCGGCATGGTCGAGCCAGTGGTGCGCTGGCAAGAGCAGCTTCGCGCACGGCTGGGGAATCCTTCCTGGCTGGCAATGACATCCGCGTACTACCTGGTTGCGCTCGTTCTGCTGCCCGTCGTGTCGCTGGGCGTGGTCGCGATGACCAGCCGTGCGTGGGGAAGTTTGCACCAGTCAATCCCTACCGTGGCCACCCGATTCACGTTCGCGCTGGTGCCCATTGGTTTCAGTATGTGGCTGGCGCATTACAGCTTCCACTTGCTGACCAGCTTCGACACCATCGTCCCCACCACGCAGCGCTTCGTGGCGGACTTGGGCTGGACGGGGCTCGGCGCGCCGATGTGGCAACTGGCGTGCTGCCGGCCCGTCAGCGGCTGGCTCACGCACTTGCAGGTACTAATGCTCGACGTTGGGCTGCTCTTGTCGCTTTACTCCGGCTATCGGATCGCCGAGCAGCAATCGCCGCGCGTCAGCCACGCACTGCGCGCATTCGTGCCTTGGGCCGCGATCGTCGTCGCGCTGTTCGTGGTGGGCGTGTGGATCGTCTATCAGCCGATGCAAATGCGCGGCACGCTGGAGATGGCCGGATGAGAGCGAGCAACGCGAAAATTCTGCTGCTGGTGTGTCTGGCAACGATTTGTCACGCAGCGACGTCGCGCGCCGATGGCGGCACGTTGCAACGGGTCGAACGGCACGGCGACGTGCAGGTCGCCCTGTTCACTGCCCCCAATCCGCTCCGTGCGGGTACGGTCGATATCAGCCTCCTCGCGCAACATGCGACGACCGGCGAACCGCTAGCGGAGATCGAAGCCCGCGTCACGCTGACGCCGATCGGGCGCGATGGCCTCCCGGTTCACGCTCCGCTGTTGCGCGCCAACGCCACGAATCGGTTGATGCAGTCGGCGCTGGTGGAGCTGCCCGAGCCGGGCGAGTGGCGCGTGCAGGTCGAAGCAAAGAACTCCGGTCACGACCTGCGGACCGAGTTCACCGTCAACGTCGGCCCACCGTTGCCACGCTGGCTGAGCGAGTGGCCGTGGTTCTGTTGGCCGGCGCTGGCCGTGGCATTGTTCGGCGTCCATCGCTACCGGGTTTCTTGCAGGACAGATCGACGCCGAATCAGAGCCTGAGGGCATTTGGCCCTGTTCGACACGCTTGCAATCTCTCTGCGTTCCCCAGACAGCCTGGTTTTGCGCGCCGGAGGTCGAAGTTGGCCGCATTGGCCTTGGACCGATTGGCCCGGAGCTTCACCATTAGCCTAGGCTCGCGACGATTCTCCGTGGGCCTGGCAGGGAAGCGGAATCGGGCGGCGCTTGGATGGCAGGTTACGACTATCTGGTGGTGGGATGCGGCATGTTCGGCGCCGTCTTTGCGCGGTCGGTGGCCGAACGAGGACGCCGTGTGCTGGTGGTCGACAAGCGCCCGCACGTCGCCGGCAATTGTTACAGCGAGCATGTCGCCGGAGTGCAGGTTCATCGCTATGGGCCGCACATCTTTCACACCGACAATCCGCGTGTGTGGTGGTTCGTCACGCGGTTTGCAAGATTCAACGACTATCGTCACCGCGGCTGCGTGAACTATCAGGGGCGGCGGTATTCGTTTCCGCTCAACCTGACCACGCTCGAGCAAGTTTGGGGCGTCTCGACGCCCGAAGATGCCGAGCGCAAGCTGCGGGAAGTGCGCGTCGCGCACGACAGTCCTCAAAACTTGCGCGACTGGATCGTCTCGCAAGTGGGCGTCGAGCTGTACGAGATCTTCGTGCGTGGCTACACGACCAAGCAATGGGGCCGCGACCCGGCTGATCTGCCCGCTGCGATCATTCGCCGGCTGCCCATCCGCACGACCCGCAACGACGCCTATTTCGACGACCGTTTTCAGGGCATTCCCGTCGGCGGTTACACCCTCATGTTCGAGCGGATGCTGGACCATCCGCGCATCGACGTGCGATTGAACGTCGATTACTTCGCCGATCGCGCGCGGCTGGAGCGACTGGCCATGCGTACCGTCTACACCGGCAAGATCGACGAGTTGTTCGACTATCGCTTTGGCGAATTGGAATACCGCTCGCTGCGATTCGAAAACGAGGTGCTGGATCAGCAAGACTATCAGGGCGCCGCGATCGTGAACTACACCGAGCAAGCGGTGCCTCACACACGCATCACCGAGCACAAGCACTTCGAGTGCGGTCCGGCCGGCGTCGATTCCCATCCGTCGCGCCAAACCGTGATCACGCGAGAATATCCTGCGCCGTATCATCGCGGGGAGACGCCCTATTACCCCATTCGCGACGCCGCCAACTCGGCGTTGTACGAGCGATATCGCCAGGCGGCCGACCAGTCGAGCGTGCTGCTGGGTGGCCGGCTGGGCACGTACCAGTATTACGACATGCACCAGGTCGTGGCCCAGGCCATGGCAATGGCCCAGCGCGAGACGAGCAGCCCGCAACGGCTCGTACCCGCGCCAGTCGAGCGCCCCGCGGCGTGACCTGACAACACAGCAACCACTACGCGACAAGCGATGGATGAGGAGTGCGGTGCCATGACGGCGAAACGGCGCAATTTGATCATCAGTCCCATCGGCGACGACTCGGTCCACACCTCGTGGCTCAGCCAGCCGGCGCTGCGCTCCTTCGACTTGTTTCTCATTTACTATGGCCAGCGCGACGACTTCGGCCGCGGCGACGCAACGCACTATTTGCGCCGCACGGGGTTCAAGTGGGAGCTGATCGACCACGTTTGCCAGCACCATGCCGATGTCCTGGACGGCTATGCCAACATCTGGTGTCCGGACAACGACATTCGCGCGGACACCGCCAGCGTGAACCGCCTGTTCGAGTTGTTCGAGCGATACTCGCTGCAACTGGCGCAGCCGGCCATCGCCGCCGGCCAGGTGTCCTACCAAACGCTACGGCAGCGTGCGGGCGTGCTGCTGCGATATTCGCCCTATGTCGAGGTGATGTGCCCGCTGTTCACGCGCGAAGCGCTGCGCCGTTGCCAGCCGACCCTGCTCGAAAGCCGCTCCGGCTGGGGACTCGACTGGGTGTGGCCCCGCTATTTTTCCCAGCATGAGATCGCGATCATCGACGCGGTGGGCGTGGAGCACACCGGCCCGCTGGGCCAAGGCGAGAACTATCAGCGGCTGGCCGAGCTGGGCGTCTATCCGGACCGCGAGTTTCATCAGGTGATGGCCAAGTTCGGCGGCTTCGACCGCCGGTTGCACAAGAAGTTCGTGCGCGGGCGGATCAAGCTGCCGGCCATTCTCGAACCCGGCCAACACCAGAACTTCTTCGAGCGCTTGAAAAACCGCTTGGGATGGCGCCGCGTGGCTGCGTGAAACGCCGGTACTTCACCGGCACGATCGCTACACCCAGCGAAACCACTTCAGTGCCGCCGCAAAGCTCACCACGCTCCACGCCACCATCAACGCGATGGGCGACCATTGCGACGCCAGCGAAGCGCCGTCCTGCATCACGGCCCGCAGCGAATCGATCAGCGCCGTCAACGGCAGCAACTTGATCAGCGGCTGCGCGAACTCCGGAAAGCGGTCCGACGAAAAGAAGATGCCCGAGAGCATCCACATCGGCAGCATCACCAGGTTCATCAAGCCGGACACGGCTTCCAGCGTGCGGGGCCGCGCCGCCAGCAACAGTCCCAGGCCCGAGAACATCACGGCGCCCAAGAGAATCAGGCACATCACGGCCAGCATGCTGCCGAATACGCGCACGTCGAAGACCAGCCGCGCGAACACCAACAAAACGATGACTTCCGGCACCATGAACAGCATGCGGCTGGCCATGATGCCGGCCAGGAAGTCGCTTTTGCGCATCGGCGTGGCCAGAAATCGCTTGAGCAGTTTTCGAATGCGCATGTCGACGGTCACGAATCCCACGCCCCACATGCCGCCGCCCATCAAGCTCATGCCCAGCAGGCCCGGCACCAGAAAGTCGATGTACCGGCCGCCCGGCTCGTCGAACTTTTGTTCCGTGACCGTGGCCACATCCATTCGGCCGGCGGCCCGCTGGAGTGCATCGTCCACGGCGTTGCGGGCCAGCAGACTGGGCGGGCGCGACGGATCGAACAAAAACTTGTAGTCCGGCTGCGTGTCGCTGGCAACCGACACCACCAGATCGGTCTTGCCGGTGCGCAACCGCAGCCGAGACTGCTGCTCGGAGAAGGCGGCGACCACGAAACGCGGTTGCGCCGCCAGCGTCTTCACCACTTCGGCCGCGCGCGGCCCGGCCTCGACGTCGACCGTGATCTTTTCGATCGGCTGGTTGCGAAAAGCGATGCCCAATCCCACGACCATCAAGATCGGAAAACCGTACACCCAAAACAGCGCCTCTGGCTCGCGATAAAATTCGCGCACGCGGGAGATGACGATCTGCCACATCGGCGAGTAACGCTCTTGAGTGAGCGGCGGGGCCGTGGTTTTCATGCTTCGTTCGCCTGCGATTCGTCGATGTGGCGCCCGGCCAGCTTCACGAACACGTCTTCCAGGCTGGCGTGCCGCGTGGTGAGGCTCTTGAGCGGAAATGCACGCCGTTGCAGATAGTCCAACAACGCCGGCAACACCACGTGAGGCTCGCTGACCGACAGACCGATCAAACCACCTTCCTCACCGACTTCAATCACGCCGGCCAGCGCGGTCAACTCCTCGCGCAACGGCAAGTGCTCGGCGGCGCCGTTCTCGAGGGTGAATTCGATCATATGCTCGCCGCCCAGGGTGAGTATCAAATCGTGCGGCGTGCCCAGCGCGATCACGCGGCCGTGATCGACAATGGCCACGCGGTCGCACAGCCGCTCGGCCTCGTCCATATAGTGCGTCGTCAACAACACCGTGCGGCCGGCAGAGCGAATCTCGCGAATGATCTCCCAAAGCTGGCGGCGCGATTGCGGGTCGAGTCCCGTCGTCGGCTCGTCGAGAAATAACAGCTCGGGGTCGCCGACGATCGCCGTGGCCACCGCCAGCCGCTGCTTCTGGCCGCCGGAAAGCTTGCCCACCAGGCTGTGGGCTTTCTCCTCCAGCGACACGCGCCCTAGCACGTCGGCCGGTTTGTATCCCTGGCGATAGAAACTGCGAAAGAGCGTGACGGTCTCCAACACGGTCAACTTCTCGGAGAGCCGCGTCTCCTGCAGCGAGATGCCGATGCGCTGGCGGATCTCGTGATCGGCCTGATTCCAAGCGAGCCCCAGCACTTCGACCTGGCCGGAGGTGGCGGTCAACAACCCCTCCAGGATCTCGATGGTGGTGGTCTTGCCGGCGCCGTTGGGGCCCAGCAAGCCGAAGCATTCGCCCTGGGCAATTTCCAGGTCCAAGCCGCGAACGGCATCGACAGGGGGTCGGCCGTCATAGCGCTTGACCAGGTCGGTGCAGCGGATGGCCGGCGGCTGAGAACCGTGCATAAATACTGCGATGTTTTGGGAGAGCTCGCCGCGGCGCATGTTGGGAGTGCGCGGCGACGGCCAGACGAATGAGGTTCGACGAATCCGGCTCGCTGTGTCGAATTCTAGCGGGACGTCGGTGACTTGTGCAACGACCCGCCGAAAAGGGGTCAATTGGAGGCGCTCCACGGCATGGGCGCGAAGCTGCGGCCCGGATAGGATGCGCCCGCGGACCAATGGTTCGCGCCGCGCTCTTATCTCTTGAAATCTGCGCCATGTCGCTGCCGGTTTACAATCTCGGCTCGCTCAATCTCGACCGCGTGATGCGCGTTGGGCACATTGCGCGTCCCGGCGAGACACTGGCCGCACGGTCGATCGCGTTGTTTGCCGGCGGCAAGGGCGCCAACCAGTCGGTGGCACTGGCTCGCGCCGGGGCCCGCGTCGTGCACGTCGGCTGCGTTGGCGACGACGGACGCTGGTTGGTGGAAAAGCTCGCGGCCGAAGGTGTCGACACGCGGTTCGTCCGTGTCGCGCCAGCATTGACCGGCCAGGCCATCATTCAGGTCGACGATGCCGGCGAAAACGCGATCGTGGTCTACGGGGGCTCGAATCAGCAAGTGACGCCCGCGGACGTTGAGCATGCCTTGGCCGACGCACCGGCGGAAAGTTGGCTGCTGGCGCAGAACGAAACCAGCGCCGTTGAGCATGCCATCCGGCTGGCCCACGCGCGGGGGATGCGGATCTGCCTGAATCCGGCCCCGCTCGATGAGCGGGCGCGGGAATATCCGCTGGAGCTGGTGCATCTATTATGTGTGAACGAAACCGAAGGCGCGGCGCTGACGGGCGAATCGTCGGCCAAGCGCATCATCGACGGCTTGCGGCAGCGCGTCGTGCGAGGCGAAGTCCTGCTGACTCTCGGCGCGTCAGGAGCGTGGTATGCAGGCCCCCGCGGCGAACTTCGCGCCGACGCGCCGCGCGTGGCAATGGTGGTCGACGCAACCGCGGCCGGCGACACGTTTTTGGGATACTACCTGGCGGCAAAATGCCGGGGACTGGAGCCGGTGGAGTGCCTCGCTCGAGCTTGCCGCGCTGTGCGTCACGCGGGCCGGTGCAATGGATTCGATACCGCACGCCCATCAGATTGCCGACGCCTAGCGGCAATTTCGCGTCATAGGGCACAGCGGACGAATCTTCCGGACAGTTTGAGCTTGACCGATGTCGTCGGATATCATGGGTGTCGTGCATCGTCTCAGGCCAATCACCGTGAACCAGGCAACCGAGGTAACATCCATGTCGGCCAGTGAGCTCTCGAAAAAACCGATCTCGGCGTCACGCCGGGCGTTTCTCAAGTCGACGGCCGCGGTCGTCGCCACCGGCGCCGTCGGCCCGACGATTCTCCACGCGACCGACAAATCGGGCAGTGCGCCGAAGGTGCTGGGCCAGGATGCCCACCGCTACGAGGCGCTGCACGATTGGGGCGAGTTGCCCGACCACGTCGTCTGGGGCGAGACCCACGGCGTCGCGGTGGACGAAGCGGGGATGATTTATGTCAAGCATCGCTCGACCGCGGCCGAGCCGATGGACGCCATCGTCGTGTTCGATCCGGATGGCAAGTTTGTACGCTCGTTCGGCAAAGAGTATCACGGCGGAGGCCACGGGATTGATATTCGCAAAGAGTCCGGCGAAGAATTCCTCTATCTGTGTGACGTCAAGAATCGCCTGGTGGCCAAGACCACGCTAAGTGGCGAGCAGCTTTGGAAAATCAGCTACCCGCAGGAAGCGGGTGTTTACGAGAAGCTCGAGCAGTTCAATCCGACGAATGTCGCCTTTGCGCCCGACGGCGGTTTCTACGTGGCCGACGGCTATGGCTCGAGCTACATCCACCAATATGACAAGGATGCGAAGTGGGTCCGCACTTGGGGCGGCGCGGGCACCGAAGATGGAAAAATGCGCACGCCGCACGGCATCTGGCTCGACAACCGGCCGGGACGCGACGTCGAGCTGGTCGTGGCCGATCGCGCCAACGCCCGGCTGCAATACTTCACGCTCGACGGCAAGTTTCTGCGCGTCGTCGAGGGCGTGAGCTTTCCCGCGCACTTCGACATCCGCGGAGATGAATTGCTTGTGCCGGATTTGCACGCCAGGGTGACTATTCTGGACCGGGACAATAAATTGATCGCGCACTTGGGATACGACCAGGCATGGACCGACCGAGTTCTGGGCGGCGGAAAACTCAGCTTGCGCGGCCAGCCAAACCAGTGGGAAAGCGGCCGCTTCGTACACCCCCACGACGCGTGCTATGATTCGGCTGGCAACATCTTTGTCGTCGAATGGGTGCCGACCGGCCGCGTGACGAAGTTGCGTCACTTGAGTTGAACTGAGGCAAAGCGGTTCGCGGCGGCCCCTCGACAGGGCAGGGGTCGATGGCATAAATTCACGTGAATAGTGCGCTTCCGATAGGGGTCTATCGAAGTGCCCAGGGCGGATTTGGAAAACGACGATTGCGATCTGGAGAACGATGATGTTCAAGAAGCTGATTCTGATGAGCGTGTGTTGCGTGATCTGCGCGATGGCGTTGGGCTGCGGCGGCACCGGTGGTCCGGGCGGTGATCCGGCGAAGGACGCCGAAGGCATGAAAATGATCGAAGAGGCCGCCGCCAAGGCCGCCAAGAAGCGAGCCGAGCAAGGCCAGTAAGTAATTCTGCCTGCTCGCGCGGCGCGCGAAGTCCGTGGGTGATAGTTCGTGGGCGATGATGATGCCCGTGATATCGACGCGCGGACGTAGAACTGTGGCTCAACTGAACTAAACCAAGAGGATGCAAGATGAAACGATTCTTTACGCTGATGGTGCTCCTGGCGCTGTGTCCGCTGGCAATCGGCTGCGCCGATTCCAAGAAGAAGGCGGACGACGCGACCCAAGAAGCGGCCGACAAGATGAAGGCAGCCGCCGACGACGCGGCGAAGGCGGCCGAAGAGGCCGGCGCAAAGGCGAAGGAAGCTGCTGCCGATGTCGAAGGCGCCGCCAAGCAAGCCGTCGAGGACGTCAAGGGCGCCGCCGAAGAAGCCACCGAGGATGTCAAGGACGCTGCTGGTGATGCGGTCGACAAAGCCAAGGACGCCCTCAAGGGTCCGGAATAGTCGTCGACTTCGCTCCCAGTTTTCAGATTTGGTTCAAGCGGCGCGGCGCGTGGTTTCGATCACGCGCCGCTGGCTTGCGCCGGCAACGTGCGCCGGCGACGGTGATGCTTCACCGTGCGAACGGAACACCCATCGCGTTTGCACGCTATAGCTGACCAGCGTGGCAGCGGTCATGGCGATGGCCTGCGCGACCAGCGGACCGAGCGGTGTCCAGCGCACCAACGCGTCGAGCAGCACGAAATTAGCCACGAACGTCAGCGCCAGCGTGATCGTGTACTTACCCAACGCACCGCGCAGGTGGCGTCGATCGGCAAATGTCGACGCGCGGTGCATCGCGTATCCCAGTCCCACGCCAAACGCATAGTCGGCTGCCAGCGCCAAGTGATGGTGCCACTGGCACCAATGCACCAGCGCCGCGAAAAACAGGTAGCAAATCGCGGTGTTTACCGCGCCGACGGCGCCGTAGACGACGAAACGGCGAAGTTCAATTGCGCGGTCGTTCGACATCATTGACGATTCGGCAAATATGCCGCACCGCCTCCGGTGAAAGCTCGGGGTAACACGGCAGCGACAAGACTTCCGTGGCGGCCCGCTCGGTGATGGGGAACGAACCATCGACATAGCCGAGCGACCGGTACGCCGGCATCCGATGAATCGGCCGCGGATAGTGGATGCCGAAGCCGATGCCCTCACTCTCGAGTCGCTCGATGAGCGCGTGGCGCTGTTGGGAAAGGATGACGACCAGGTGATGACTCGCCTGAACATGCTCGGCAACGCCAGGGCGAGCCACGTGCGGCGCGAGACACCGATAGTACTCGCGCGCCAAAGCGCGGCGCCGTGCCAGATAATCGGGCAGATGCCGCAACTTCACGTCGAGCACCGCGGCCTGCAGTTCGTCGAGCCGGCTGTTCACGCCGTCGCACTGAGCGTCCGGCCCATCGCCGCGGCCATACTGCCGGATTTGGCGCATGTGGGCACCCAGGGCGGCGCTGCGAGTGAAGCAAAAGCCGCCGTCGCCATAGGCCCCCAGGTTCTTGGTGGGATAAAAGGAAAAACAGCCCACGTCACCGAACGTGCCCGTGTGTTTCCCATGGATCGTGGTGCCGCACGACTGAGCGCAGTCTTCGATCACCGCCAGATGACGCCGCCGCGCGATCGTCATCAAGGCCGGCATGTCGACCGCATTGCCAAAGAGGTGTACCGGCAGGATCGCGCGGGTCCGCGGCGTGATGCGCCGCTCGACGTCGGCAACGTCCAACAGTAGCGTGGCCGGATCGATCTCGCAGAACGTGGGCGCCGCGCCCGCCATGCGGATGGCGCTCACCGTCGGCAGCGCGGTATTCGCCACGGTGATCACTTCGTCCCCCGGCCCGATACCCAGGGCGCGTAAGGCAATCGCCAGTGCGTCGGTGCCGTTGCCAACGCCGACGCCCTCGCCGCCTCCCAGGTAGTCCGCAAAGTTCTGCTCGAACTGTCGCACCCGCGGACCGAGGATCAGCGAACCGGAGTTCAGCACGTCGCGCATCGCCTCCAGAATCTCCTCCTGGATGGCAGAGAACTGCTCGACATAGTCGAACATCGGAATCGGTTCGATGGCCGTCGTCATTGCCAATACACGTCCTTGTGCTGGCGGTAATAGGCGATGGTCTTGTCCAGACCTTCGCGCAGATCGACTTGCGGGCTCCAGCCCGTGGCCTGGCGAAATTTGGAAAAGTCGCCGTAGTAATCGCCAATGTCGATGATTCGCTTGTCGTCGGGAAAAGGGGTCGACTCGACGGGAAACGTGCAAAACGCCTTGAGCGTTTCGACGAACTCGATCAGCGAGTAGGCGCGGCTCGAGCCGAGATTGAACACCTGGCCGAAGCACGCGTCGGTCGCGGCCGCCAACAGCAGCGCGTTGACCACGTCGTCCACGTAGTTGAAATCGCGCAGTTGCCGGCCGCCGCCATAGAGGCTGATGGTCTCGCCCTTGAGAGCCTGGCGCAGAAAGATGGTGGCAAAGCCCTGCCGGTTGCTGCGAATCTGCTGACGAGGTCCGAAGGTGTTTGTCAGTCGCAAGACGGTGGAACGCACGCCGTAAGTGCGGTCGTAGAGCAAGTGATAGTATTCGGCGGCCAGCTTGTTGATGCCGTTGACGTCGATGGGCACCGTCGGATGATCCTCGGCAACCGGCAATTTCTGGGGGCAGCCATAGACCTGACGCGTCGAAGTGTAGAGCAACCGTGCACGAGGATTGTGCTTGCGACAGGCTTCGACCAGATTCATGGTCGACACGCAGTTGACGGCCAGGTCGAGTTGCGGATCGCGCATGCTGTCGCCGTGGCTCACCTGGCCGGCCAGGTTGAAGATGTACTCCTGCCCCTGCACCAACACGTCCAGCGAGTTGGCGTCGCGCATGTCGGAGATGTTCAGCGTCAGTTGATCGCGAATGGGCGCAATGTTGAAGAAGTTGCCGCCGAATTGCGGGACGAGCGAATCGACGATGGTGACCCGTGCTCCCAAACGCACCAGGCGGATCGCAAGGTTGCTGCCCAGGAACCCGAGCCCGCCCGTGATGAGCACATTCCGCTCACGATATGCTTCGCGCGCGATCATGCTGCGGAGTCTTGCGGCTGCGAAGGGCCATCCACACGCTCTCGCACGACGTACTGCGGCCGGCCGTTCTGTTTGAGAAATAGCCGCCCCAAGTACTCGCCGATCATGCCCAGCGCGAAGAGTTGGACGCCACCCACGATGAATAGCGATACGATGACCGACGCCCAACCGGCCGGCATCTCGGGGTGCGAGAGCCGATCGACGATGAACACCGCGGCCAGCACCAGGCCGATCACCGAGGTGAGCAATCCCGCATACGAGGCGAGCCGTAGCGGCAGAATCGAAAAATTGGTGAACATGTTCAGATACAGGGCCAGCAGCTTGCGCAGCGTATAGCCCGAGCGACCGTCGCGGCGCTCTTCGTGGTCCACCAGCACGCGGCCATAGTTGCGGGTCACACGCAGCACCAACCCGTCGATGTACGGGTAGGGTCCGTCGTACTTCACCAACTCGTCGACCACGAACCGGTTGATCGCCTTGAAGCTGGACAGATACAGGTTCCGCGGCTTTTCCAACAACAGGGCCGCCACACGGTCGTTGAAACGGCTGGCCAGATTGCGCAGCGGATGGTGTCGCTTCACTGCGTAGTAGGAGTAGACCACGTCGTATCCCTGGCGGATCGTTTCCACCAGCTTGGGCACCTCGCTGGGCGGGTTTTGAAAGTCATCGTCCATGATCACGACATAGTCGCCCGTGGCGTGATTCAAGCCGGCCATCACGGCGTTATGCTCGCCGAAGTTGCGCGACAGGTTGAGGAACCGCACGCAGGCGAGTTCCTCGGCAAGGGCTCTGCACACGGCCGCCGATCGATCGGGGCTGCCGTCGTTGACCAGCACGATTTCCAGCCGATAGCGAACCGCCAGCGTGTCGTGCAACTCGCGCACCAACGGCTCGATGGTACGCTCGCCCCGGTAGACCGGAATGACGATTGAGACTCGCGCGCGCGTCGATCCGGGCGGCGCATGGGCCATTGTCGCGGCGCGGTCGAGTGCTGTCGCCATGGGGGCTGGTCGCTGCCTTTGTGCCTGGTGACGGTGCGACATTATCGCCATCGCCAGCAAACGACAAAGATGAGTTTGTCGCGCAGGCCAGGATGGCGCGAACGACTTGCTAGCGTTGCTGGCGCCGCGGACTCGCGCCGCGATGCCATTGACGCGCCGCAACGGGCCTAACTACAAGACCCCATCGCGACCGACCGGGCAGTCCTCAGTCGCGGCGACTCGATGGGGGCGACCACCATGCAATCCGACCACAACGCTGTACTTGCCAATGCAGCGCAGCCTCGCGCCCCTCGGCCGTGGCGCGAGCTCGAATTCTGGCTCGTCGTGCTGCTGGCGCTGGGCATCTACGGCACGCGGCTCACCGATCTGACGATCCGCGGGGAAGAGCCCCGTTGGGCCTGCGTTGCGCAGCAGATGATCGCCTCGGGCGACTACATCGTGCCGCGGCTGCAGGGCACGCCGTTTCCCGATCGCCCGCCGCTCAACAGTTGGGCGATGATCGCCGCATCGCGACTGACCGGCGAGTTGAATCTGGCGGCCATTCGCCTGCCGACCGTCCTGGCCACCGTGCTCACCGTGGCGCTCATCTATCTCTACGGGCGAAACTATTTGTCGCGCGGCGGCGCACTGGCGGCCGCCGCGGCTTATGCCACCATGGGCCAGGTGCTGCAATTGGGACGCGTCGCGGAAAGCGACGCGCTGTTGACATTGTTCCTGACTGCGGCGTTGTTGGGCTGGCACGCGGCCTACGATCGACGGCACGATCCGCGACTGGCCTGGCTTGTGGGCTATCCGTTGGCGGCGCTAGCGGCGTTGTGCAAGGGGCCGCAAGGGCCGATTTACTTCGTGGCGATCACGGCGACCTGTCTGGCGCTGGCGCGCGATTGGCGATTCCTATTCAGCCGCTGGCATCTGGCCGGGCTGACCGCATTCGTGGCGATCGTCGCACTGTGGCAGGTGCCGTTCGCATTGGCGCTCGAGCCTGCGGCCGCTTGGCGCGTGTGGACCGAAGAGGGCAATCTGGGCACGCGATTCCAAGTAGCAAGCTGGTCGCGCGCGCTGGCGCACTGGGGCGAATTCCCGTTGGAGGTGTTCGGGGTCTTGCTGCCTTGGTCATTCTTGCTGCCGGTCGCGGCCACGCGCTGGTTTTGGCAAAGCGCCGGCACGGCACGACCGATGGCGGTCTTCGTCGTCACGGCGTTCGCCGTGGCCTTTCCCACCTGTTGGCTGCCGGTCGAGTCGCGTCCTCGCTATCTCATGGCGCTCTTTCCGTGCGTGGCCCTGCTCGTGGGATTGATCGTTCAACGAAGCAGCGAGGCGGAGCAAATCGGCTGGTGGCGGCGTAGTTGGGACAATTACGTGGCGACCGGCATTGCCCTGGTGCTTGCCGCGCCGCTTGTCGTTGGCGGCCTGTACTGCTTCGGCGGTGCGCGGCTGCGCGATTTGGCGCAATCCAACTCGCCCCTGTTGCTTGCCTGCTATGCGACTGCCGCGCTGGCGGCCGCCGGCCTGGCCCATTGGTCGCGCTCGCGCCCGCTAGAAAGGCGCCAGAGCCTGGGCATGTTATCGTTGGCCGGATTCATGGGCCTCAGCTACACCGGCATCGTCGTGAATGTGCAGATGCACACGAGCAACGATCCGTCGGCCCAGGTAGCGGCGATTCGCGATGCGCTGCCGCCGGGAGAGCAACTGCAGAGCTTCGGGCGCGTGCACCATCTCTTCGCTTATTACTATCAGCAACCGATCCCACTCAACGAGCTCGTGGAAAACGTTGCGCCGGCCGACACCGACGCCCAATACTTCTGTTTCAGCGTCGACCCCGGCTTCGAGACGCCGGCGGTTCCCTTCGCCTGGCAGCCAGTGGCAGAGATCTCGTGCGAGCGCGCCGAGTCCGACAACCCGCGGGCCAAAGTGATCGTCGGCCGGCGTGTCGCCGAAGTTGCCAGCCGTCCGCTCCGTCCGGCGCTCATCGATGCGGCAGTGATGCCGGCCACTCTGCAATCGTCAGCCGCTCGCAACGACTGACCGGCCCAGGCAACGCTCGATTTGACCGCGCTTGCGATAGGGCTATACTCAGCGACAGTGGGCCGCCGCTTGCCCGGTCCTTTCTTGTCGCGCCGGCGCCACCTGGTCGATCGAACATGAAGTACACGCGCTTGGGCCACACCGGTGTCGAGGTTTCGCGGCTCTGCCTGGGCTGCATGAGCTATGGCGATCCCGGCTGGCGTCCGTGGGTGTTGGACGAGGCCGCGGCGATGCCGTTCTTTCGCCTGGCAATCGAAAGCGGCGTCAATTTCTTCGACACGGCCGACATGTACTCGCTGGGCGCCAGCGAGGAGGTCACCGGCAAGGCGCTGCGACAGTTTGCGAAGCTGGCTGAGTGCGTGGTGGCCACCAAGGTGTTCAACGCAATGGGGCCGGGACGCAATATGTCCGGCCTGTCGCGCAAGCACATTCAACAGGGCTGCGATGCCAGCCTGCGGCGGCTGGGCGTCGACGTGATCGACCTCTATCAAATCCATCGCTTCGATCCGCATACGCCCATCGACGAAATGCTCTCGGCACTCGATCAATTGGTGCAACAGGGCAAGGTGCGCTACCTGGGGGCCAGCTCGATGGCGGCCTGGCAATTTGCCCAGTGCCTTTCCGTATCGGAACGCAACGGCTGGGCCCGCTTCGTCACCATGCAGAATCACTACAACCTGGTGTATCGCGAAGAAGAGCGGGAAATGATCCCGCTGTGCCAGGCCGAAAAGATCGCTGTGATACCGTGGTCGCCACTGGCGCGCGGGTTGCTCGCCGGCACCCGGCAAAAGGCCGACGATCGCCAATCGACCCTGCGCGCCGAAAGCGATGAGTACGCCCGTAAGTTGTACGATCATCCCAGCGATTGGGACGTTGTCGAGGCGGTGCGCGCGGTAGCCCGGCGGCGCGGCGTGCCGCCGGCCCAAGTGGCGTTGGCGTGGCTGTTGGCCCAACCGGCCGTCACGGCGCCGATCGTTGGAGCCACGAAGCTCGAGCATCTGCAAGTCGCCTTGGCGTCAGTTGACGTCGAGCTTTCCGAGGATGAGTTGGCGTCTCTCCAGGCGCCGTATCGCCCGCATGCCGTGCGCGGGTTCTAAGCCGGCTCGCGCCTTGCTGCGGCGGTTCAACTGGGGGACAATTGACACGTTGACTGCCATCGCTGCCGCAACCCAATGCGTAGGACCGCGGCGATCCAAAGTCGCATGTCGCTGCCGATCGTGCGATCTGCCCTGCAAGGGTCGCTGCTTATCGTCGAGGGAATTCGCAACGGCGCCGTCGAACCCCGTGGTACGGGGCCTTGGGTCGTTCGTCGTGCTCTTTTTTGTCGGTAAAAATTGTTTGAATAATTGTCCATTCGTTGTATGATCCCGTTATTTCCGCTTGAGAACTATCAGGCACGGCTGCTGAATAGGGGACTGAATCCGAGGCGCTTAACGATCGACGCGAGCTATGGCGGACGAGATCATGAGATGCATCGCTGCCTGCCTTGATGGCGGGGCTGGTTGACCACCTCGAGCGGATGGCGCCATCGAATCGGACGGATCGGCCCGGTGTGCCGTTGGGGGCTGTCACATTCGCGGTGGATGGATAGGTTCAAGCGGCCAGCACCCGGCCAGCACCAAAGCCGTTCTTCAGGCAGTTTTTCCAGGATGGATACATTGCCGATTCTGCTAACAAATCACAGGCGATACCGCGCAGCGGGATTGGCACGTTGCCCTGTTGCGGGCCGAACGGCCTGTGGGGGGAGGCGCCGCGCCATGGGGACTGGCCGGCGCGACTCTACCCTGGCGGGGGATTGCTGATATTATAATGAATGCGTCATAGTTTGCCGTTTTTTCTTGCGTCGGTGCGATGGCCAAGCTTCCCGTCACTCAATTCCTGGACGTCGTCAAACGCAGCGGCTTAGTCGACGATGAGCGACTGAGCGCGGCGCTGGCCTGCGTCGACGAGTCGGTCAAGGACAGCGGCGTCATCGCCTCGTCCCTCACCAAGGCGGGACTGTTGACCGAGTGGCAAAGCGAAAAGCTCCTGCAGGGCAAGCACAAGGGCTTCTACCTCGGCAAGTACAAGCTGCTCAACCACATCGGCACCGGCGGCATGGGCAGCGTCTATCTGGCCGAGCACAATGTGATGCGCCATCGCGTGGCCATCAAGTTGTTGCCGCAACACATGGCGTCGCAACGCTCGTACCTCGAGCGCTTTCATCAAGAGGCACGGGCTTCGGCAAAGCTCAACCATCCGAACATGGTGCGCGCCTACGACGTCGATACCGACAACGACTATACCTACCTCGTGATGGAGTATGTCGACGGATTGGACCTGCAGGTCATCGTCAGCCGCAAAGGTCCGCTCGACTATCTCACGGCCGCCAACTACATCCGGCAAGCCGCCGAGGGTTTGGGCTATGCCCACCAGGTCGGACTCATCCACCGCGACATCAAGCCCGCCAATCTGCTGGTCGACAAAGAGGGCGTCGTCAAGATCCTGGACATGGGCCTGGCACGCTTTTCCGACGACACCCAGGCGTCGCTGACGAAAGAGTACGATCAAAAAATGATCGGCACGGTCGACTACTTGTCGCCCGAACAAGCTCTCGACAGCCATGCGGTCGATCAGCGGGTCGATATCTACAGCCTGGGCTGCACGCTGTACTTCCTGCTCAGCGGCGACGCGCCGTTCCCCCAGGGTACCATTCCGCAGCGGCTGATGGCCCATCAGAAGGAAGAGCCTGCCGATATTCGCAAGATCCGCCCCGACGCGCCGGAAGGACTGCTGGCGATATGCCGCAAGATGATGGCCAAATCGGCGGACGACCGCTATCAATCGGGCGCCGAAGTGGCCGAGGCGATCACCGAGTACTTGGGAGATCGCGAACCATCGTCGCGCGCCGCGCCGGCGCCGGCCCAGCCCATCGACCCCACGCTCAATGAAAACCTGACCCTGGCGCCCTTGGACGACGAGCCCACCGGCGGTCGGCGACCTGGTGGCAGCGGCGTCAGCTCGAAGTCGTCCGCCGGGTCGAAAGCGGGGCCCTCGGGTTCAGGCGTGCAGCAAGGAGGCTCGGGCGCCAAGCCGGGCGGGTCGAGTGTCGTGAAGAAGGGCGGCTCGTCCGCCGTCCGCCGCAGCGCCGAGGTTCCCTCGGGCTCGGGCGTCAAATCTCCCGGCAAGTCGGGAATCAAGCCTGGGGCGCCCCCAGGTGCTCCGCTGCCACCAGTGGCTCCGCTGCCTGATCTGTCCAAGGCCAACGACCTGGTCGACGAGCTCATGGACGCTGCAAACTTGCCGACCCGCCCGCTGCCGACTGCGCCACTGCAAACCTCTCGTTCGCACGAGATGAGCTCCGGCTTCCATATCTGGTACGTGATCGGCATGGCACTGGCCGGCGCCGGTATCATCGGCGGCGTGTTCTACGGACTGCTGTGGGCGCTCGACGCGGTGGGGCGCATGTAGGCAAGCCCCGGCCTGCGCGCCGGGTCGACCTAGCTGCCTGTTGAAGAATTCAACAGGCTGCGACATCGCACGGATGCGCTTTACAGAATAGCGACGTAAGTCGTTATTCTGCGAGCCATGCGAAGCTTTGCTTCGCACTTGGCGAGGTTGAAAAATGCCATGATGGCATTTTTCAACGGACTGCTAGTGGAGCGTCAACCCAATTCATTCGGGTGGCGCGAAACGTCGCCAAAGACGCAAGTGCTTTGGCGCAAATAAATATCTAGTGCTCCGCGTGAGAGCTATCATCCGAAATCCAAGCGTTGACAGAGCACTAGTCGCTTGCCTTTCCGATTTTTGCGCGGCCCAGTGCCAGGCTTGCCGCACCCAGCATGCCGGCATCGTTGCCCAGGGCCGCTTTCACCACGCGCGTGCCGCCCGCTGGCACCATCGTCGCCAAGGGAATGCGCTGCTCCATGGCGTCGACCAGCGCTTCATAGTGGTCGTCCGCGATGCCGCCCCCCAGCACGATCAGCTCGGGCATGAACGTGTGCAACACCGTCCACGTTGCTGTCGCCAGAGCCGCCCGGACGCGGGCCAGAATGCCCGACGCCGCCGCGTCGCCGGCGGCCGCGCGGGCAAAGACTTCGCGACTATCGCCCAATCCCAGTTCTCGACCGGCTGCCGTGATGGCCGTGCCCGAGGCGATCGACTCCAGACAGCCGTTGGCGCCGCAGTAGCAGGCGGGCCCGTTCGGATCGATGGGGATGTGTCCAAGCTCGGGGTGCTCGCCGCGCGTGCCGCGATAGACCCGACCGTCGATCACGACTCCCCCGCCGACGCCGGTTCCCAATGTCAGCATGACCATACGTCGCGCGCCGCGTGCTGCGCCGGCGAAAAACTCGCCCAGCGCCGCGGCGTCCGCATCGTTTTCGAGATAGGCCGGCCGATCGAACTCCGACGCCAGTGCCGAGACTATGTCGCACTCGACCCACGTGGGCAGGGTGTAGGGGTTGTTAATGATGCCCCGTTGGGCGCTTACCGGACCCGTGCATCCGACCCCCAAGCCACACAAATCGGCGCGCGAGGCGCCGGCGGCGGTCAATATCCGATCGGCCGAGTCGATCATTCTCGCCAACGCGGCGTCGAACCCGCGCTCGGCCTCGGTCGCAAAAGTGCTGCTGGCGGCAATCCTGCCACCTTCATCCACGACGGCCATGGCAATCTTCGTGCCGCCGATATCGATGCCGATCGCTTTACTGGGGACGGACATGCGTTGCCGGTCGTCCAATTGCCGTCGATGTTTCGAGGCGCACCTGCGGCCGCCGATTCCCAATCCAACGGCATCTGGCAGGGCAGGGCGGACCTGCTAATATCGACCAAAGCAACCCCATTCGCAAGCGATGAGCGATCGCGGTAGTGCCTTAAATCTGTGGTGCTGGGCGAGACCGCGACCGCCAAGCACCATGTTCGCCTGTTGCTACAATTACTGCTGGCAGACCCGCAAGCCCGGAACGAGCGGCAAGCTTCGCTCAGCGGCTGCTTTGATGGCGGGACTGGCCGGACACGTGTGGAGCTTTGATGAATTGTTTGAGGCGGTCCTAGGATGAATTGTGACGTGTGCGGCGAAGAAATCGGGCGAGACGCCACTGTCGATACGCACAGCCTGGGGCTGTCCGGCATGGCCTTCGACAACAAAACTTGCCAGCTCACAATGTGCGCCGCTTGCGCGAAAAGCCGCCGGGCGACTCAACGAACTTTTACATGGGTGTTTTTGTTGGTCATCGGCGGGCTGATCGTGGCCGCTCTATTAGTCGGTTTCCTGAAAACAAATTGACCGGCCTGAATACCCCCAAGTGCAGCACCTCACCAATCAGCCACTACCCCGACTGGCCTGGCACGTTTGGAGTTTCGACGAACTATTCGGGTCCGTCCTGGGCTGCACACGATCTTAAGACACTACCGCGATCCCGGTCAGCTTGCCCAATTTCGCTGGTTGCGGCCCGGCCCGCATTGCCAAGAATTGTCACCGTTCGGCGAATACGCTTTCAGAGGTGGCCGTGAATCGAACCAAAACTCTCGCGGATCGATTATAGGGAGATCGCAATGCCAAATCACAAATCCCAGTTCGCGTGGGTGATCACCGCCTTGGCGCTGGCGCTGCTGCTGCCGGCAGGTGGTTGCAATGCGCTCGAATTCATGCCCCTGGCAACTGCCGAACGGCGCTTGTCCGAGGACTTCCAAACCTCCAATGCCCCCACCATCGTGATTGAAACCTTTAACGGCGCGATCGACGTCAGTCGGGGCGGCGACAATCAAGTTCAGGTCGACGTGGTCAAGCGCGCCAGCGGCATCGATCGGGCCGCCGCCGAGGCCGCACTCGATCTGGTGCAGGTTTCCATGATCCAAAAAGGCGATTCGCTCGTGATCACCGCCGAGATGGTCGAAAGCCGGCCGGGTAACTTTGGCGCGTCGATTGTGATCGCCGTGCCGGCCGGCGCCCAGTTGAAGATGCGCACCAGCAACGGCCACGTGGTCTGCGAGCAAGTGACTGGCAAGATCGCCGCGCGTTCGAGCAATGGCAAAATCGAGATCATCGATGGCCAAGGCGAGCTCGAACTGGCGACCAGCAACGGCGCGATCGAAATCGACGCCACCGATGCCGTGGTCGACGCCCGCACCTCCAACGGCCGCGTTGAGTTCAGCGGCTCCCTGGCCGACGGCGCGCAGCAATTCAAAACTTCCAACGGCCGAATTGAGTTGACGCTGCCCGACGACGCGCAGTTCGCTTTCGACGGGCACACGTCCCACAGCCGCATCCGCAGCGACTTCTCCGTCAACACCGACAACGGGCGCAGCCGCTCGCGCGATTTGGAAGGCGTCGTCGGCGACGATCGAGATCCCAAATGCAAGATCTCGGCGACGTCGAGCAACGGCTCGATCGTCCTGCGAAAAGCGAGCGAGGCCGACAACGACTAGAGCTGGTTACAAAACCGGCGGGGACTGTCCCGATTTTTCGGAGTCCGCGTAGAAAAATGGGACTGTCCCCCTCTCCGAGCCGGTTTTGAAACTGCTTCCAGCGAAACTCTCGCCGAGTAAACTGCGCCTGGACCTCCGCGTGCTATCCTACGGCACGCTCGGTCGCCGCGGGCCGAATGGGTCCGCCATCGCATTCTTCGTTCTCTTGGCCGCTCGTTGAGACGGCGCCGATCGCGGCATAGAATGGCGGCCATGGCGTGGAAGTGGCCGTGCCCCACTCCGAACTTGCCGCGCTTGCCGTCTTCCCGGAGCGTCTGCAATGTCGCGAACACTGCTTGGGTTCCTGTTCCTTCTCCTGCCGTGCGCGGTCGTCTCCGCCGCCGATGTCAAATCCGCCCCCGAGTACGCCCGCATCAAGGCCAGCTTGGACGCCGTGCCGGCCATCGATACCCACGATCATTTGCGTCCCTTTGGCGAGCTGCCGAATCAGGACGAAACCGATCGCGGCCGCGGCATGACCCTGCACAGCATCTTCGCCGGCAGCTACTACCCGGGCATCAATCGTCTTTCACCCTGGCCCAAAGGCGCCTCGTTCGACGACTGGTGGGCAACGGCCGAGCACGATTTCGAAAACGCCCGGGCGACGAGCTTCTATCGCTATCTGTTGCCGGCCTTCCGCGATCTTTACGGAGTCGATTTCGACGCGCTTTCGGCGACGGAAGCGCGCGAGCTCAACGAACGGATCTTCGCCAACTATCAGAATGACGCGTGGCTTAACGACGTCGTCATGCGGCGGGCGAACATCGAGTTGATGCTGATCGACCCCTATTGGTCGCGGCTGGATTTTATCCGCGCTTACAAGTTCTCAGTGCCCGTTCTCAACGTGACTGAGATCATGCGCGGTTCCCACCCGAGCCAATTGGCCGACGCCGACAGTCCCTACGTGTGGGGTCGCAAGCGGGATCTGAAGATCGAATCGCTGGACGACTATTTAGCCGTGGTGGAGAAAATCTTCGAAACCGCCGTGGCCGCCGACGCCGTGTGCCTGAAATCGACGCAGGCGTATCAACGCACGCTGAGCTACGAGAATGTGCCGCAGGCCCGCGCAGCCGAAGTCTTTGGCAAGCCGCGCGACGCGATCGCACCGCAAGAGCAAAAGGACTTCGAAGACTTCATGTTCTGGCACGTGACCAAGCTGAGCGCCAAGTACGAGTTGCCGTTTCAAATTCACACCGGACATGGTCGGCTGCAAGGTTCCAGCCCCATGCTGCTGTTGGAGTTGATCCAGGCAAACCCCGACACGAAATTCGTGCTGTTTCACGGCGGCTTTCCCTGGGTTGGCGAAACGGGCGCCATCGCCATGCGGCATCGCAACGTGTGGATCGATTCGGTGTGGCTGCCGACCTTGAGCTATACGATGGCCAAACGCGCCTATCAGGAATGGCTCGAAGTCATGCCCTCGAATCGAATCCTGTGGGGCGCCGATACCGTGCAGGCCGAAGGCATCTATGCCGCCACGGAGTTTACGCGCCAATGTCTGGCCGAAGCCTTGGCCGAGAAGGTCGAACGCGGCGAGCTGCGCGAAGAACACGCCATGCGCATCGGACGTCAAATCCTGCGCGACAATGCCTTGGCGCTGTTTCCCAAGCTCAAACGCCAATTGTGGCGCGACGACCCGCCCGCCGCCGTGTCGCAGGACGGAAGCTAGCGGCCCGCACAAGTCTGGGTGCCATGCTCACGCGTGCGTGAGCATGCTCGCCGCAGCGCTGTCGCGACGTGTGAGCGTGGCACCTACACCTTCAACGCAACGGTCCGCTGTCATGTCGGACAACGCGGCGTCTAATCACGTCCTGCCGATGAGCAACTCGCTCACTCTTCGCCCGGATGGTAGCTGCGCAGCAGTTGCGCGGCGATCTCCTCGTCGGTGAAGGCCGCTCGCTTCATCTTGCCAGCCGAAAACAACGGTGCCTGATCGGCAAAGTGGGGCGAGCCTTCCACGTCGCTCTGGCTGTACGCCAACACGGTGTATGCCTTGGGCGGCTGGCTGAACTCGACCGCGAACACGAAGCTGTCGCCCGTGTTGGCCACCAGTTTGTGGTCGGCGTCTTGCCGAAACCCCAGCACGCGGAAGCAGCCCGCCAGGCCGGAGCCGCCGCTGATGGGCAAATCGACAGGGCCTTTGCGCAGCCGGTGCGCTTCGCCCCAGGCCACGTCAGCCCGGCCATGGTTCCGCGTGACTTCCTCAAGCGCCGCGGAAAAGTTCTTCACGGCCTCCTGCGGATCGACCAGCCCATGCGGAGTGGACGTCGGCTCCGCGGCGCTCCAAGCCACGGCGAACGTGGGAGCTTGCTTCATGGTGCGGTTCCACCAATTCTCGAACAGCGTGCCACCGCGACTGTCGGCCGAGACCCTGTTGTCCCAGTTTTCCAGCACGTCGATTGCCGCCGCGATCTCGGAATTGGGCTGCGAATTGCGCAGCGCCTCGATCAATTCCTGCTTGACCCGCTCGGCCCCCAGCATCAACGGACTGTGCTTCATCTCGCACATTTGTTCGAGCGTGAGCTTCTCGTCGTTATCGATCAAGCGCAGGCTGTGCTGCGTGCGCAAGCTCAGATTGTTGGCCGGAAAATACGAGGGATACTTCGCCGGATCCAGCGGCGCCCTCAGGTTCGTGAGGAAGGGCGGAGAATTGCAGTTCTGTACGTATCCACCCGCCGGGTTGAAGAGCTGCGGCAGGTCGGCCGTCGCATGGAACTCGGTCCAAATGTCGGAAGTCCGCGCGGCGGGAACCGCTTCGGCCTTGTGGCCCGCGTGCGGCAGCTTGGGCACGGTGCCGTTCCACAGATAGAAGATGTTCCCCGCCCGGTCCGCATAGGCAATGTTGAACATCGGAATCTGGTTCATCTCCAGCACGCGGCGAAACTCGTCGTAACTGGTCGTCTGCGTCATGCGCAGCCACTGCTCATAGGCCCGGTAATTCTCGTAACACGCGCTGCGCATCACATAGATCTTCGCGGCGGTGCGATGGATTACCGGCCCCAGCGGCGTGTGCCAGAAAGTGCGCGTTTCGCTTTGCGGTTCGCCCTCGCCCTTGATGCGAATCGTCACGACGTCGGCGGCGATGGGCGCCGAACCGCCGTCGAATCGATAGTGCTCCGGCCGTTGCGGGTCGAGCTCAAGCTCGTAGATCTCCTCCAGATCGGGATAGTTCACCGTGTGCGACCAGCCCAGATGCTCGTTCCAGCCAGAGGTGAGCACCGGCCGGCCGATGAACGTCGAGCCGTAGAAATTGAGCTTGCCCGGCACGATCATGTGCGCTTCGTAGTAGGTCGACACCGGGGCCCACGCCTGGTGCGGATTACCCAGCAGCAGCGTCCTGCCCGTGCGGCTTCGGCTGGGCGCAAAGGCCCACATGTTCGAGCCCGTCTCCACGTCCGGGTGGCCCAGACAACTTGTTGTCTGGGTGCCGAAGGCACAAGAGGCGTCGCGGCCCGTCTCCACGTCCGGGTGGCCCAGACAACTTGTTGTCTGGGTGCCAAAGGCACAAGAGGCGTCGCGGTCCGTCCTGTTCTCATCGGAAGATACCGACGCGTGAACTCCCTCCTCCTCCAGTCTCCCGCCTCCCGCCTCCAGCCTCGCAGTCGTCGTTTCATTACCGTCCCCTTGCGACTTCAGAAAGTCGCGCACCAGGTTGCGCCGGTCGAAGGCAAACCGCATCACGCCGGCCAGGCCGTATGCGGCCACGTCGTGCGGCGTGACCTCGGGCATCCACTCGGGCAGTTGCGCGCGATGCCGCGCCACGTAGAAGTTCAGTCCCGCGGCGAAGCCTTCCACCATCGAACGGTAGTCGGCGTCCATGCGGTGATAGTTCTCGACGGCCCGGGCATGAATCCGATAGCGCCGTGCGCGGAAATCGGCCTCAACGTTCTTGCGATCGCCCGGTCGCCCATCATCGGGCCCGAAAGTGATCGCCAACTCGCCGCGCGCGCCAATGACGCCCCGCATGATGTTCTGCAGATGATCCTCCGCCTGGCAGTAACCGAAACCGAACGCGGCCGCCTCGAGCGTTTCGCCCTGGATATGGGGCACGCCATACTCGGTGCGCCGGATCGTGACCTGCCTGGCCAACGCCTCGCCATCGGCAGCCACGGCCAAAGGCGCGGCCGCCATCGTGATCACCGCCGCCGCGATCATCGCCCATGCAACCAGCCAGGCAATGCTCCGACGCCAGTAAGAATGCTTGCCCGCCATCATCGCGCCCTCGCAGCACAAAGGATTGAGCCGTCGACGCGGCCGTCAAGAAGTCGCCGGCCCGATGTGACAATCCCATTGCCCCCCAGCCGACTCGCCGCCAAGGGCAGCTTAACGTCGCCGGCAGCGCGGTTCAACCAACCGCCCAACCCCGTAGCTGGCTTCGCAAGAATTCAGCGTGCCAAACACACCAGCCCGAAGCGCCAGCGAGGGAGACGACGAGAAAGCCTGTGCATTCCGCTCGCCCCGTAGAAATCACGAGCAAGCGGGCGCATTTCCTACGTCGCCGGATTGGCAAGTAACCAGCGTGCCAAACACACCAGCCCGAAGCGCCAGCGAGGGAGACGACGAGAAAGCTAGTGCATTCCGCTCGCCCCGCAGAAATCACGAGCAAGCGGACTCATTTCCCATGTCGCCAGATTCGCAAGAATTCAGCCGCACGCCCAACAACCCCAACGCAAGCACGAACCCACCGCCAGGCATTTCCCGCGCACGCGCCGCGACCCCGTAGCTGAATTCGCAAGAATGCAGCCGCATGCCCATCAACCCCAACGCAAGCACGCACCCGCCGCCAGGCGATTCCCACCGAACGCGCCGCCACCGCCCCACACTCCGCGCGTCGACGCGATCGCAGCGTAGCTCTCCGATTGGCAGCCAACCCAGCGGCGGCTACGATGGACCCAGCAGCGCGAGCCATCGGCCGGATGGCGAAATTGGCAGACGCACGGGACTTAAAATCCCGTGGAGGGAAACCTCCGTGCGGGTTCGATCCCCGCTCCGGCCATTACAATACTAGCCTCAAAATATACCATATACAAGGCGATTTTGAGGTTTTTTCATGTTTCGAAGCTCCTGTAAGTCCGGTTGTAACGCCGGACAGGAGGTGACCCAAAAGGACTGGGACAGACCTGAGTTTGGACCAGCAGTGGACCAGCTTTTTGACCCGAGTTTGGCATGTGTACGCCCCAACCAGAGCCCAATTGACCACGCCTTGGCGAGGTTTGGTCATGCACTTCAGCCACCCGATGCGGCGATATTGGCTTGCTCCACTTTTTTCGTTCCGCTTCGATTTGCACATTAATAGGCCAAACCAGCCGAAGGCAGTTCCACCGTCGATTCCCATCGCTCGGTAGAAGCGAAGTTTTGATTCCGCACTGCCCCGAATCGTCCAGTAGCAATTGAGCTCTGGATCGGCAGCGCGCACCGCTTGGCCTATCGCCGCCACATCAACGTCTGACCGACCAGCGACGGTGTCTTGAACTTGCGATCATCTCGCGAGTCGCGAGGGTAACGCCCGATTCTCGACGCCAAGAATCAACTGTAACTCGCGGCGAAGGCTGCGCAGTGCCCGATTCTCGGACGCGTATTAGACCATGCAAAGAGAGGCCGTGTGGAACCACTGCTTGGAACGTTCATGCCGTGGCTGCCGCAGCAGCAAGAGCAGCATGGTTCACCGCCGTTTTGGCGTGGATCCTATGAGGAAGCCGCGCCGGCATATGAATCCATGCCTCGCCAGCCACGCTCACCGTGTCGTCGCCCAGGCCGACGTCGGCTTCGCCACTCAGGAAGTGCAGCATGGCCGGCGGCTATTTAACTCAGGTTCCCGAGCCGGCGACATTCATCCTTGCTGCGCTGGGCTTGGCAGGCTTGGGCTTCGTCACCTGCCCATTTCGGTGACTGCAACAGCGGCTTCTGGCGCATCGTCAGCGATTCCATTCAAGACTGCTTTTGCTATCTCTGCTTCAAAGCCACCCGTAGTCTCAAACCATTCCTCCCGCTCGCTGGCCGTGGCATCAACAAGCCACTCAAAGATCGCCAGCATCCGAGCTTTCTGCTCGGATGGATTGTTCTCGTTCTCGACCTGTCACCATGCGGTGGCTTCCCGCAAGTGTTTTTCGTTCATGCCTTGGCACCTAGTGTAGTGTCTCAATCAGATGGGGTTTTATCGAGGACCGCGCGGGCACGAC
>JBBDYK010000219.1:0-29809 GCA_040901665.1 Pirellulales bacterium
GCCGCCGGGAGGATCCGGTCGCGAAAGGTATATGCGGCGGTCGCCGCGACCGCCCCCACAGCCAGGACGACTGCCAGCTTGATCGAGCGCCCCAGCCGCCCGCGGCGCGGCGGTGGCGAGTGCGGCACTTCGTCAATGCCCTCGAGCGCCGCCGAGAATCTAGAGGTTTGGGCCGCGTCTTCCGTAGAGGGAATCGCCATAGTTCAAGCCCCGATGGCTAACGGTTGGACGGTGGGCGGGAGTCGATCGGCGGGAAGTGCAAGCGCGGGTTGCTTTTCCACTCCCCCATTCTCACCTCATTTCGGCTTAAGTTCAAGGTGGGGATGGGCGGATCTCGCCGCCAGAACCGGGGGGTTAGCGGCGCAGGACCGGTCCGCCTCGAGCGGCCCTGGCCGGCGCACTCACCGCGGGCAGCGTCTCCTCCAAATCCTCGTCCGCCGTTTCTGGAGGCAGCGGTATGTCGCCTTCGTAATGCTGCGACTGACTTCGCTCGGCGGCCGGCGGGCGGACGCGGCTTTGGCCTTGGGCTGAAAGCGGCTGGGGCTCGCTACTGCGACGCGGCAGCCCCTCGATCGGTAGCAGCCCGACTAGATCGCGCTGGGACTTTTTGGGCAGGCCTTCGGCGACGTTTGTCTCATGCTCCTCGGAATCGCCTTGCGGCAGCGTCATCAAATCCACATCCGCCGGGTCGAGGTTTCCTTGCTCGGCCTGCATCGCGGCATACTCCTCGACGTCCTTGGCATTGACGTCAGCATCGTCGAGCCAGGCTTGCGGGACGGCCGGAGGCACGGGGCATTGGTCCTCGGTCAGCCAGTCCGATTCATCGATCGGCTTGTCGATCCAAATGCCGCAGTCGTCCAGCTCCATGATGCCTAGCTCTCGGTACAGCAGCAGGCGATTCTCGTAGTGATTCAGAATCACGCTCATGAACACGTTTTGCGAGGCCAGCAAGTCGTTCAGGGCGAAAATCAGGTTCTGCGCCACCGTCGGTCCCAACAGTTGCACCGGCTGGCCGGGCAACGTCGGCGGCGGGGGCTCGTTCAAGTCTTCGCGCGTCTTGTCCACACGGCGGATGGCGATCACCATGGCTCGCCGTTGGATCTCCAAGTTCACTTCCAACTGGTTGAGCACTCGCAGCAGGCTGCGGAGGCCGAAGTTCACGCCGTCCTGATACTGATACAACTGCCGGCGTTCGATCTGGTATTGGATGAGCACGGAGCGATAGTTGTTCCGCTCGAGACGGCGCGTGAATGGCGCGTCGAACCGCATGCCGACGCGCATGCTGCCGTTGTTGCTGTTGAACGCGAGCCCGTTGTCTCCGACCGTGCCGATGTCGCCGTCGACAAAGACGTCCAATCCCGCTTTCAGCGCGTTGGCGTTAAAGGCGATCAGCCGCCACTGGTCGACCAACGCGGCTCGGTTGTTCATCCAATCCAAGCGATTCGCGCGAGCGATGTCCAAAGCCTTCACGGCATCGAGCTTCACACGGGGCACGGTGATCGACTCCAGTCGCGCCCGTGCCTTCACCAGGATCAGCTCCTGCGTCAGACCGGAAAGGCCCGTCGCCAGGGCCACGAGTTGGTCCGTCAACTCGGCCGACGACTCGGTGCCCACGGCGTCGCGCATGCTTTGCAACACCGGGCCGGTTTGCTTGAAGCGGTTTTCCACATCCTCCAGACTCTGCTCGAGCCTGGCCAATTCTTCATCGAACACCGCGACCTGCGCCGGTTTCATGGTTGCTTTTCGCTCGGGCACTTTGGCATCGAGCGCCGCCAGATCGGCATGGCCGGACTCGAATTCCGCGGCAACCTGGTCGCGCAATTCGCCGATGACTTGCAGTCCGTTGGTAAGATCCACAAGCGCAGGTTCCGTCGGCAACTCTCCCACCACGTCGACGAAATCGTCGATCAGGCGCTGCACGGCAATCGTCTTGCGGTCCACGAACTCGAACTGCCGCAACATCGTGTCGTCGATCTCTACGTCGACGTCCGGTGGGAATGCCAACTGCGCTGTCTTGAACGTGTCCAATTGCGTCTGATAGGCGACCTGTTGGCTGAGCAGGTTTGCTCTCGCCGACTCGATGTTCTGCCGGAATTGGTCCACTTGCACGATATCGATCAAGCCGGCGTCGAGATTGGCTTCGAGCAGTCCCAGTGTGCGCAACTGGGAGTCGACATTCGCTTGGGCGTTGCGAACCTGTTGCAGTTGCTGCAACAAGCCCATGAAGCCTCCTACGGTACCGGCGCCACCCTGCACGAAGCCCGCTCCGGCCCCGCCCGTGCCGCCACCGCCAAAGCCACCGCCACCGATGCCGAAGGTCGAGGCGCCGACACCACCCTGGCCGCCGGCGCCCTGACCACTAAAGCCCGTCAAGCCGGTGCCGCCGAAGAAACCGCCGCGGCGTTGCGGTCCCGGCACTTCGTTTCCGATGGCGATGGACGTGTAAAAACCCTGCCGGTAGCGCTCGAAGGCGCGTAGATTGGACAACAGAGCGCGTTCGACGATCGTCAATTGCTCCAGAATCAACGCCCGCCCGCCGCCACGCAGCAAAGGCTGGATGAAGCTGAAGTTCAACAGCGATGACGTGACGTTCGTATCGGGGCCGGCAAACTGCCAGACGATGTTGTTGGCGAATCCTACCAACAGCTCGCCGCCGGCGGAGAATTGCTTTTGCAGTCGCAGATCGTTGTCCAAGGTTAACGAGTTTTGCTCGCCTAGGCCGCTGCGCTCCGGGCCAAAGTGGCTGAAGATCGACTCGGAGTTGCCGAAGAATTGCACGTCAAAACGGAATCGTTCCGTGCTCACGTCCAAAGCCGACAGGTATAGAGTTTCCACCGACTGGCGGTATTCGGTCGAGTGCACCTGGGCCAGGCAAACGGCGCCGTTCATGCTCAGCTTCACTGCGCCGTCGTCAGTCATCTCGTTGTAGCGACCGAGCAATTGCTTCCAGCGCGGGTTCTCCAGCGCAAACCAGTTTCCGCCCATGTGATAGCAGGGCCATCCCTTCTTGCCGGCCACGCAATGCATGTAACGGTGCGACGCCGGATCATCGTACGGCATCGGCGGATTGTCCGGATCCGTGGGGTCGAAGTACCGGCTGCGCGGATCCATGCCAATCGTGTAGCAAGGATAGTCCCAGCGCGGATCGTTCGATTTTTGCGCCACCAGGTAGCGCACTTCCTTGTCCGCCGCCAGCCGATAGCGCAGCCGCGTGCAGCCGGATGACAGGCACACGATCGCGGCCAAAACCACCAGTGCCGCGCAGGCACGCTGGGATGGATGTCGTTCGTTTTGCACGGTGGTTCGTCGGATGGGTTGCTGAATGGGGCCCCCCTGGCGCGCCGAGCGATACGGCGCGCAGGCCGGTCGATGTCGTCGTTTGATAGCTTCGGACTAACGGTCGCAGCGACTTTAACGATTGCGGAGCGTTTGCCGGTTGACGAAAGTCCTCGTTGCGCCAGCCGGTCGAGCGGCAACTCGAGCTCCAATGCATGCATGTCCGCTGTTCGCGCCGAATCGCTAGGAAATCGGAGGTTCGAGCCGAATCGCGGAGCCGAACGCCGGCAATCGGCCCTGCCTCCCCGGCTTCCCGGCCGCAGCCGTCTGGCCGAACGGCTACTTGCTAGCGACTTCGCGCGCGACAACCGGGCAGCGTGCCGGCTGCGGAAGAGTCGGTCGTGAAAACCGCCAATTTCCGTGGGAATCTGGCGCGATCGGCCGACCGACCCATCGCAAATTTGCTTGCCACGTTAGACTAGGCAAATTATCCTAGTTGTTAGGCACGTCGCGGTTTACGGCATTTTCTCGCCCGCCCTCCTTGGGCTAATACTCCGCGGCGCTGCGCCCGAGCGCCGCTGGCGATTCCTTTGCTCATCTCCAGGACCAGAGAAAGACCGGTTATGTCACGCACTCATTCACTTGGCCCGTCGTTTCGTCCACGGGTGCTCGCCGCTTTGGCGACGATCGTTTGGCTGGCCTCGCTCGACAGCGCGCACGCGCAGTTCGTGACGCAACAGGTCGGCGGCGTGTCGATCGATGCTAACGGCATCGTGACAAAGGTCCGCGTCGACGAGCTTGGCGAGTTGCTCAAGGTGCGTAAGGACGCACTGCAACCGGTCGCGGCCGATCTGCAGAAGTCGGGCCTTCGCAAAGTCTCGCTCCGGCAATTGGAAGCCGCCATTGCCGAGCAACATAAGAACGGCACGCCGCTGTCCGACGACATGATTTATCTGGCCGGCTTGCAGCGCATTCAATACGTGTTCGTCTTTCCCGAGCAGAACGACATCGTGCTGGCTGGTCCCGGCGAAGGCTGGAAGCTCAGCGCCGACGGCGAAATCGTCGGCGTCACCACCAATCGCCCGGTGCTGCTATTGGACGACCTGCTGGTGGCGTTGCGATCCACCGAGGCCTTGCGTCAAACGGGCATCAGTTGCTCGATCGACCCGACGCCCGAGGGTCTCGCGCGTTTTCAAGACCTTTTCAAGAACATCGCTGCCGCCCCGAGCGACCCGGCTCCGCTGATGGCCGCCGTTGAACAGGCAATGGGGCCGCAGACCATCACCATCAAAGGCGTGCCCGAAGCCAGCCACTTCGCCCGCGTGCTGGTGGCGGCCGACTATCGCATGAAACGGCTGGCAATGGCATTTGACGAGCCGCCGATCGCCGGATTGCCCAACTACCTGCAAATGATGAAAGTCGGCCGTGGTGGCGCGGGCAACGCCATGCCGCGCTGGTGGCTGGCCCCCGACTATGACGCGCTGGTCACCGACGGCAACGGCCTGGCCTGGGAGTTTCACAAGGCCGGCGTTAAGTGCATGACCGAGGACAGCGTCCTGGGCGGCGCAGGTCAGTTGCAGCGCACGGCACAGAAGAACTCGCTGGCGCAACAATGGGCCGACAACATGACCAGCCACTACGACGAACTGTCGGAGCACGAGCCGATCTTTGGCCAATTGCGGAATTGCATGGATCTGGCCGTGTTGGCCGCACTCGTCTCGCATCACAACCTGCCGGCCAAGTGTGGTTGGGACATGGCCGTGTTTCTCGATCCGGACTTCAAAGCCAAGCGCTACAACGCGCCGCGCACCGTCCACACGCTGGCCAGCGTCGTGCAAAAGCGCCGCGGGCTGGTAGTGAGCGCCTCGGGCGGCGTGGCCATCGATCCCTGGCCGCTGGTGGGCGCGGCCCAAGCCAAGCCCGAGTTGGACGCCACCCGGCAACATGCCGCCGCACACACAACCAGTTGGTGGTGGGATTAACGGCCGGTTGAAGTACTTCAACAGACGACTGGCCGTCTATCGCGCAAATTCGCGATAGAAGTAATACGCCGCCAGCGCGAAGCCCAGCAGCACCACCACGCCGCGCACCACCGTGCGGTTCACGCGTCGCGCCGTATGCGCGCCGACGTAGCCTCCAACCGCCGCCGCCGCGCCCATCACCAGCGCATACGGCCAGTTCACGTTGCCGGTGGCCACGAAGATCACCACCGACGTGCCGTTGATCACGGCGCCCAACAGCGACTTCACCGCGTTCATGCCGTGGATGTCGGCAATTCCCAACATCGCCAGTGCAGCCAGCATGAGAATGCCCATGCCCGCGCCGAAGTAGCCGCCATAGATCGCAACGACCAGTTGAAATGCGATGGCGCCGGCGGCCACGCGCCCGCTGGGCGTCGCATGCGGCTTGCCCACGCCCGTCCAGCGCGCCACTTGCGGCTGCAGCGCGAACAGCAACGCCGCGCCCAAGATCAACCAGGGCACGGCCACCTTGAACCAGTCGGCCGGCAGCGTCACCAGCAGTAGCGAACCGATCATGCCGCCCAGCAGGCTCGGTCCGATCAGAAGCGTCACCCAGCGCCGTTCTTGCATGAGTTCTCGGCGATAGCCCACCAGTGCGGCCATGGCGGCCGGCACCAGCGCCACCGTGTTGGTGGCGTTGGCCACTACCGCTGCCTCTGCCGTCGAACCGAGCGCTGCATACAGCACCGGAAACGTCAGCAGCGTCCCCCCGCCGGCAATCGAGTTGACCGCGCCAGCCAGCAGTGCCACGAAGCTCAACAGCAGAAAATCGTCGGCCATGAATCCCCTACTAATGCGACGCCCGGCAGCACGAATGGGGAGAGTATAGCCGCGGGTGGAGTCACGGCGAAAGCTCGAGCACCCACCGTTGAAAGTCGCGGTCCAATTCGTCCCACGACTGGCCGTGCATGGCTCGAACGATGGCCGCGGCGCCTGCCGCATCGTCGCTGCGATGGTCGCGGAAATCGCGAAAGAAATCCGCCAGCCGCCGCTGTTGCTGCAGGTACATGCAAAAGTAGCGCGCCTGGGCGTAATTGGTGCCCACCAGCGGTCCGCGAAAATCGCGCTCCTCCACCAGTTCCACCAGCGACCGCAAGCGCCCCTGGCGGATGACGGTTTGCAGCCCTTCCAGCCGCCAGTTGACCAGCCCTTCGATCCACGGACCGTCGTCGTCGGCGCGGAAGCGGCACTGTTCGTGCAGCGACGCCAGACCCTCGTTGAGCCAGACCGGGGGATCGTCCATCTCGAAGTCGAACAGTGCGTGTGTCAACTCGTGCAGCAGCGTTCCGTTGCCCGTAGCGTGATTGACCAAGAGCGTGCGTTCGTTGGGCTTGTAGTAGCCATAGACCGACACGTCGCTGTCGCCATACCATTCGCGCGAGTAGCGGTTGTAGCTAGCTTCGCCCGCGAACAATAGCACGGTGACAGGCTGATGTGGCCGCGAACGAAAGTAACGGCATTGCATCGCCTGCACCGCCGGAGCGATCGTTTCGGCGTGGCATGCCGCCAATTCGTCCTCGCCGAGATCGCCACCGATCACGAAGGGCGGCCGTTCGATCACCCGCAACGCCCCTCCGGCCCGCGCGCGCAAGCGTTCGGCCGTCCGCCGGCAAGCTTGCTGCATGCCGTCACTGGCCGGTGCGCTTACCGGCTCGGTCGCGTCGGCGAGGGAGGTCGATGATTGCTGTGCCGGTGCATCCAGCAGACCGTCGTTGCGCGCAGCCATGGCACGTGGTTCCGAGCGGAACCACGCCGAAACGGCCCAGGACGAGCCGACAATCGGCAACGGCCCGAGAATCAGAATCAGCCAGCGCAGTCGCGACACGATTGCTTGCGCCTCATTGCTCGGCGGCACTTGGATCCGGGTGAAACCTTCACCTTAGTCGAGCGGCTTGAAGTCGACAAGCATGTCGACGAAGCCAACGCGACACCGCGCTGGCAAGCCTTTCGTAACCGGAAAAGCTTGTCATCAAACGGCGATTAGCCACCGGAGGTTCGGCCGATCAGCCGCCCCCGATCGCCGGCAGAAAGTGAATCTCGCTGGTCGGTTGCACGCGCGCCAACAGCCCGCGCGAAGTGACCACGCCGTCAATCGACGCGGCCAGCCCAGGCATCAGCGCATCGTCGAGGTTCGCCCGTGCGGCGACGCCTGGAAAGCGCTCGTCCAGCGCGGCAACGATTTCGCCCAGCGTCGCGCCGGTAAGCTCGACGTCGGCAATGCCGCCCGACAGATCGCGCCATTGCGCGGGGATGAAAACTCGAGCCATGGCTACTGTTTCCGCGCCATGGCAGCCCACAGCTTCGGCGGCGACATGGGCAACTCTTGCATCCGCACGCCGGTGGCGCGATAGATCGCGTTGGCAATGGCTGCCGGCGGCGCCACGATCGGCGTCTCGCCCACGCCGCGCACACCGAACGGATGGTCGGGATTCGGAACCTCGACGATGATCGTGTCGATCATGGGAACGTCCAGTGCCGTGGGCATGCGATAGTCCAGGTAACTGGCATTTTGCATGTGCCCCTTGCCGTCGAAGAAATACTCTTCGTTAAGCGCCCAGCCGATTCCTTGTACGGCGCCGCCTTGCATCTGCCCCTCGACATAGCTGGGATGAATGGCCGTGCCGACGTCTTGAATGGCCGTGTAGCGCAAGATCGTCACCTTGGCCGTATCGGGATCGACTTCCACGTCGACGATGTGCGTGCCGAAGCCATTGGTCGAACCCTCGGGACTGACCGTGGCGCGGCCGACGACAGGCCCGCCGGTGTGCGGCAACTTGGCCGCCAACTCGCCAAACGTCATGCTCTTGCCGTTGGCGCGATAGGTGCCGTCGGCACATTCAACCTTGGCAACGTCGCAATCCCAAAGAATCGCGGCGCGCTCGGCCATTTGCCGCTGGATGTCGAGCCCTGCCTTGTGCGCCGCCAGGCCGGTGGCAAAGGTGACACGGCTGCCGCCGGTGACGTCCGTATAGCCCACGTGGTCGGTATCGGCCACGCGCGGGTGCACCGCTTCGGCCGTGATTCCCAAGGTCTCGGCCAGTTGCATGGCGATGCTCGCCCGCGTGCCGCCGATGTCGGTCGAACCTTCGATCAGGCTGACCGTGCCGTCGGCATTGACGTTGGCCGTAGCGCTCGACTTGAGGCCGATGTTGAACCAATAACCGCTGGCAATGCCGCGCCCGCGATGCGGGCCCTCAAGCGGCGTCTGCCAATGATCGCTGGCTTTGGCGGCTTGCAGCGTTTCGACGAAGCCGATCCGCGGATAGGTGGGACCATCCACGCGCCGCGAGCCTTCCTTGACGGCGTTCTTCAAGCGGAACTCGAGAGGATCGATGCCCAGCTTCTCGGCCAGCTCATCGATCGCGCACTCGCAGGCGAATGCCGCTTGCGTGGCGCCCGGCGCGCGATATGCCTGCGTCTTGGGTTTGTTGTCCAACACGTCGTAGCCGTCGACGCGCGCGTTGGGAATTTCATAGCAACTGAACACGCACATGCAGCCCGGGCCGATCATGCCGCCAGGAAACGCGCCGGCGTCATACGCCAGCCAGGCTTCGCCGGCCAGCAGCTTGCCCTCCTTGGTGGCGCCCAGCTTGACGCGCATCGCCGAGCCGGGCGTCGGCCCCGTGCCTTCGAACACCTCGTCGCGGTTCATCACCATCTTCACCGGCCGGCCGCACTTGCGACTGAGCATGGCGGCCACCGGCTCGAGATACACGGCAATCTTGCCACCGAAGCCGCCGCCGATCTCGCACGGCACCACCGTCACTTGCGAAACGGGAATCTGCAGCAACTCGGCCGTCTGCTGCCGGGCGGTGAACGAGCCCTGGGTCGACGTCCAAATGGTCAAGTGACCGTCCTGGTTCCATAATGCCGTGGCCACATGCGGCTCGATATACCCCTGGTGGACGCTGGCGGTCTTGAACTCGCGCTCGATCACCACGTCGGCCTTGGCAAAAGCTTCGTCCACTTTGCCCGTTTCGAAGTGGATGTGCGTGGCGATGTTGCTGGGCTTGTCGGACTTCTTGCCCATCGAATTGGTGCGCACGTCGTCGTGCAAGAGCGGCGCGTCGTCGCGCATCGCCTCCAGCACGTCGGTCACCGCTGGCAGCGGCTCGTAGTCGACCTTGATAAGCTTGAGCGCCTCGTCGGCCACGTGGGTGCTGGTAGCGGCAACCGCAGCGACGGCATGCCCCTTGTAAAGCGCCTTGCCGTGCGCGAGCACGTTGGCGCTCAAATGCGCCAGGTTTACCGATCCTTCGCCGAGGTTGGCGATCTTGTCCTTCAGGTTGGGAAAGTCCGCCGAAGTGGTCACGGCCATCACACCCGGCAGTTTCTCTGCCGCCGAAGTGTCGATGGATTTGATCTTCGCATGGGCGTGCGGGCTGCGCAGAATGCGGCCGAATACGGCGCCATTCAAGCGCACGTCGGCGCCGTAGATGGCCCGGCCGGTCACTTTGTCCGCGCCGTCGTGCCGAATCGGTCGCGTGCCGATTACTTTGTATTTCTTGCGCTTCGAGGGCGAGGAGCTCATGGGAGCACTCCTGAACATGGCTGTTGTTACTTCGAACGTGCGGCCGCGACCGCGGCGGGGCCGCCGTTGGCGCTGGCGGCCTTACTAGTCGTTGCCGCGCTGCTCGCCATCCGCAGGGCCGAGTCTTGCACGGCCCGCACGATCTTGTCGTACCCGGTGCAACGGCACAAATTGCCCGACAATTGGAAGCGGATCTCGTGCTCGCTCGGGTTTGGATTGCGGTCCAACAAGGCCTTGGCGGTCATGATGAAGCCGGGCGTGCAGATGCCGCATTGCAGCGCGGCGTCTTCCAGGAAGCACTGCTGGATGGGGTGCAACTGCGCGTCGTTTGCCACACCTTCAATGGTCGTGATCTGGGCGCCTTCGGCTTCCACGCCCAGCACCAGACAACTATCAACCGGCAGGCCGTCGAGCAGGACGGTGCAGGCGCCACAGTTGCCGTTGTTGCAGCCTTCCTTGGCGCCCGTTAGTTGCAGCACGTCGCGCAACACTTCGAGCAGGCTTTGCCGCGCTTCGCAGAGGAATTCGACCGGTTGCCCGTTCACTGTGGCGGCGACGTGCGTTTTCTTGGCCATGTGCGTGAAACCCGAAAAGGAGATTTGGTTCGCCTTGGCGGCGCTTTGGTCTTAGTGGATGGCGGGTTGCTTGCCGTTGGCACGATCGACGGCAATGGCCAACGTGCGCTGGGTCAGCACGCCGGCCAGGTGGCGGCGATAGTCGTGCGTGCCGCGCTTGTCGCTGATCGGTCGAGCGGCTTGCCGCGCTTGCTCGGCCGCGGCCGCGAACGTCTCGGCAGTTGCCGGCTTGCCGGCCAGCCATTCGCTGAGGTCGGCGGCAAACAGCGGCGTGGGTGCAACCGCGGCCAACGCCACCCGCGCCGCTTCAATCGTGTCGCCCGCCTTGTTCAACTGCACCCACGAGGCCGCGCCCACCACGGCGATATCCATTTCGTTGCGGGGAATGAATCGCAAATACGCACTGCTGCTCTTGGGCGCCGGCGCGCGAAATTCCAGCACCGCCAGGATTTCCCCGCGCCCCAGCACGTTCTTGCCCGGACCGGTGCAAAAATCGGCCACCGGCACATTGCGCCGCCCGTGGGGTCCGGCCAGTTGGCACGTTACTGCGTGCACGATCAGCGAGGGAATCGAGTCCGCCGCGGGCGACGAGTTGCACAGGTTGCCGCCGACGCTCGCGCGGCTTTGGATCTGCCAACCGCCGATGATCCGCGCCGAATCGGCCAGCGCCGGATACGCGGATGACACCTCGGCGTCGCCGTAAATGCGATAGCAGGGCACCGCGGCCCCCAGCTTCAAGCCGGCGGCGGCCGAGTACTTCATCTCCATCAATTCGGCGATCTTCTTGACGTCGACCACCAGGTCGGCTTCGCGCTGCCCTTCGCGCAATTGCACGATCAGGTCGGTGCCGCCGGTGAGCACCTTCGCCCGATCGCCTCGCGCCGACAGCAGACTGACCGCTTCGTCGATCGTGGTGGCGGTTTGAAACTCAAAATCCTTCACCGGGTTTCTCTCCCCAAAAATACCGCGCCGGGCAGACAATGCAGCACTCAATATGCAGCCGCGTCGCCGCGACTGTCAAGCGAGCGAAGCGCTCGGGCGGCGTTACGATCGCGGTTGCATCCCGGCTGCTACTCTGCCGGGACCGCTTGCGCCGGCGCTGCGGTTGCCAAGGGCGCATCGTTGCGCACGTGCACCATCACCGGCGGCGAGCACTGGTTCGCTTCCTGGTCGGCCATCGCAAAAACCGGCCGGCTCGTCTCGGCCACCCAACTGTCGGCCGCGATGAAAATCTGCCGCTCGGTTTCGCCGGCAGGCATCATCACGCCGCTTAAGCCAATGTTGGCCACGATCAGGCCGTGCGGCAGGTTCTCCAGCTCGAACTTGATCAGCCCGTCAAAACCATTCCGCTCGACGCGCAAGATCGCCGTGACGCTCGAACCGGGCGCCAACGTGATTTCGGCCGGTTCCAATCGCACCAGCAGCTTCGGCTTGGGCTCGAGCTTGATCTGGCCGAAATCACTCACCGGCTTGACGATCTCCTGGTCGCCAACCATGGCCTTGGCTTGCACGGAAATCTGCTTCAATTGGTCGGCACTGGGTTGCGTCGCGTCGGCATCGGCGACCAGGACGCCGGCGGCTTCGCGCTGGCCTTCCTGAATCACCAGCGGCGTCGAGGCGCGCCAACCGGACGGCATGCCGCTAATATCGACGTGGACCTCTCCCTCGAAACCGTCGATCCGCTCGATCGATATGCTGAAGCGCTTGCCGCTGCCTGCCGGCACCGCGGGATTCTTGCCGTTGAGCGATACGTTAAAACCCGGCTCGGGCGGACGCACGATCAGGCGATAGGCAAACCGATCGCCCCCCGCGCCGCGCGCGTCTCGCACGCGCGCCAGGTACGCGCCGTCGGCCGGCGCCGTGAACGTCAGCCGCGAATCGCTGCCCAACCGTCGCTCGCCATCATCGTCATTCTCATAAGGCAGGGTTATGACCGGCAGGCCCGTGTCGAACAGCTTCGTGCCGGGCGCATGGGCTTCGACGATGAAGCACGGCTCGTCGACCGCGTGCACTGTGGCCGAGGTGTCGAAGTAGCAGCGGCGCTTGCCGCCATCGCCTTCATAGAACAGAAATCCGGAGTCCGGCCCGCGCGGAGCGCGATGCAGCCTCACCACTTCTCCGTTGAGATAAACGAGTTGATTGAGCTGCATTTCCTCCCAATTGGTCAACCGGCAGTCGCGCGTGTTGCCATCGATGCCGCGGAAGGTAACCGTCGAATCGCGCACCGCTTGCAGCAGCACGCGCGGAATTTGTTGGCCGTCGGACGAGAGGACTTCGATTACGGTATCCGCCGGCGAGCCGCGCCGGGCCGCGTCGGTTTCGATGATCCAGTTTTGTCCGGCTTTGCTCTCGAAGCGAAAGTAGTCCTGGTCCGCACCGCTTGCACTGGCGGCACCAAAGCGTCCGCCGACGGTCGCCGGCACTTGAATCGCGCTGGCCGTCTGCGGTGAATTGTTCGGCTCGACTTCCAAGGTCTCGCTCAACGTGCCAACCAACACCTTGAACGGCCTTGCCCGACGATACACTTCCGCCGGCAAGGGCACTTCGATCTCGCCCGCTGCCGTCGCCGGCAGCGCGATTTTGGTACCCGGTGGGATGTGGTAGCCGGCCAATTCCACTTCGCTTGCCACATTGGCCGGCACGCTCAAGGGAAACACGCCGGTCACGACCGAAAACTCGCCCACGGCCAACCGATAGAAGTTTTCGCCGCCGCCGGTCAACATCAAGTCGCGAACCTGGACGACATAGCGCCCGTCGGCCGGCGCCGTGAAGGCCAACAATGGATCGGATGCGCCGCCGAAGTCGTTGTTGTCGGCCAGCACGCGACCGCTTGCGTCGTATACGGTCAGCACGATATTGGCTTTCGAATCGATCTGTGCCGCCGCGATCTCGAACACCAGGCTCTGCCCCGCTTTTGCGTCGAATGCGAATCGATCGGTATCGCCGCGTGCGGCCAGCACACCCCACACGTCTGATTCCAGCGCGATGGGATTGGCGGCATCCGCCACGTCGTTCGGTTCGATTTCGCTCGCTTGCGGCAGGTTGTCGACGTGGATCGGCTGCCGCTGGCTCTCGCCGCCGGCATTGACCAGCCAGATCTCGTATCGTCCGCGCGGCAGGTCGGCGGCCGGAGCAACCTCCACTTCGACTCGCCCGCCGTCCTGAACCGCAACCAGTTGCACGGCCAGCTTCTCATGATTCGATTTCGCGGCGGTCACCTCCGCGAAGTGTTTTCCTGCCAGCGCGATCCGGCTGGTCGTTCCCGACTGTACGCCGTGGGGCGCCAACGAGGCCAGTTCCGGCTTGGCCGGCGGCGGCGCGGGAATCGCCTGGCCGCTGGTTGCGTCGTAAAACGCCACGGCGCCGTCGAGACGGCCCACGGCGATCGACTTGCCGTCGGGACTCACCGCTAATGCCGGCGCCCAGTCGCTCTGGCGTTCCAGTTCCACCCGCTCGGTCATCGGTTCGGCGTCCCACACTTTCAGCGTGCGATCTTCACCGGCGGAAATCAGCGTTTTGCCGTCGCTCGAATAGGCCAGACTGACGACCGCTCCTTCATGAGCGAAACGCGAATAGAGAATCGGATTGGTTTGTTCCGCGGCGGTGGGGCTGACTTCCCACACGCGAATGCGATTGTCGGCGCCGCCGGCAGCCACGCGCTTACCGTCGGGGCTGAATGCAACGCAGTAGAGTTCCTTGAGCGGTTGGCCGAACGTCTCCAGCCGGTCGCCGCTGGCCACATCCCATAGCTTGGCCGTGCGGTCGCCGCTGGCGCTGGCCAGCACCTTGCCGTCGGGACGAAAGGCCAGGCCGAACACCGCGTCGGTATGTCCGACCAGCGCGCGCAGCTCGCTGCCGCTAGCGGCGTCCCAAACTTTGATTTGCTGGTCATAGCTGCTGGTGGCCAACAGCCTGCCATCGGCACTTAGTTCCGCCGCATACAGACTGTCGCCGTGCCCTTGAATGGTGCGCAGTAGTTTCCCGTCGGCCGCGTTCCACAAGCTGGCTTCGCCGAACACACCCGACTCGCCCGCGGCGGTGACCAGTTGCGCTCCGTCCTTCGAATAGCAGACCGCGTTCACGCGACCGCGGTGAGGTCCCAGCCGCCGCACCAGCGATCGCTCGGGCAACGAGAGGATCTCAACCGTGTTGTAGCGCGCCACGGCCAACGACTTGCCGTCCGGCGCGAACGCCACGCCGGTCACGGCTTCCGCCACGTTGCCGCGCGGCTTGACCTTGGGCGTGACCAACAGCGTGGGATCGGGAGCAGCGCCCGGGGGCCCCTTTGCGCCGGTCTTGATCCAGGCCACAAGCGTGCCGATTTCTTCGTCGGTCGGCCGTTCGTTATCCTCCGGAGGCATGGCGGGCTCGGCCTTGCCCGTGAGCACTTGGATCAATCGGCTCTCGTCCGCATTGCCAGGCATGAGAATCGCGCCATGCTCGCCGCCGGACAACAGCGTGTCGTACGTCTCCAGCACGAGTTCGCCTTGCTTGTCATCAGCGTTGTGGCAGCCGTTGCAGTAAGCGGCGAAGATCGGTGCGACTTTGGTATTGAAGTCTGGCGCGACGGGTTCATCAGCTACGCCAGCGGCGCCCAGGGCAACCACGGCAAGCAACACCATCGTCCAGCGAGTTAATCCACGCATGCTTCCGCCCGTGCTCGTCTAATGGTTGAACAGGAATTCCTTGCTGCTAAGGATGCTCCAAAGGAGATCCTCGATCGCCTCGCGGCGCTCGTCAGGCGACACTTCGTCCAGCGCCGTCGCCAGCCGCGCACGTTCCGCCCCGGTAGGGAATCGGCTCAGCGCGGCCAGGTACGCTTCCTCGATGATCTGCGCGTTGGCCACATTGGCCGCTAACATCTGTTCGATGCGATTCCCCTTGGCCGTCAACTTCTGATTGACGGTATCGCCGTTCGAGATGTGCAGCACCTGCACCATGCTCGGCTGCGCCGTACGCTCGCATTCGCAGGTGATCCCCCGCACCGGGCGGCCGAACGTCTTCAAGAAGTACGAGTCGACACTCACGTCGGGCAACTGGATGGCCCGCGTGCCGGCGGCGTAGTCGTTGAAAGCGGTGTTCGCGCCGCTCGCTTGCGACAGTGCGTCGAGCAACACTTCGGCCATCATGCGACGCGGATAATAGCGCGAATAGAAACGCGTGTCCTCCATGTTCGCCTCCAGCGGCTGGCTCGACCGGGCATACGTCGCCGACTGCAGAATCACCCGCATCAAGGCCTTCAGGTCAAAGTCGTGCTCGACGAGGTAGTCGGTCGCCGCCGCGAACAGTTCGGCATTGCTGGGCGGGTTGGTCAAACGCAAATCGTCCACCGCCTCGACCAGGCCGACCCCGAAGAAGTTGGCCCACACGCGGTTCGTGATGGCGCGGCTGAAATACGGGTTCTCCGGCGCGGTCAACCACTCGGCCAAGGCGGCGCGGCGATCGGCCTCGTCGTCGAACGCCAGCGGCTGGCCGTCCAATGGGCAGGGGGGCTGCGGCTTGCCCGTCCGCGGCTGCACCCATTCGCCGCTGGTGACGGCATACACCACGCGATGGCCGTCGCCCGATGCTTCCTTCGAGCGCACGCGCGCGAACAGGTTGGCCATGCCGTAATATTGATCGTTGGTCCACTTCTCCAGCGGATGGTTGTGGCACTTGGCGCAATTGATCGACATGCCCAAGAAGGCCACCGAGACCGTCTCGGCCACGTCGGGCGGATCCTGGTGCAGCACGAAGAAGTTGGCCGCGCCGTTCTCCAACGTGCTGCCGGTGGCGGTGACGATCTGCCGCGCGAATTCATCCCACGGAGTATTGGCCGCCACCTGGTTGCGAATCCAGCGATAGTACGACCACATGGCCGCCGGCCGCAGCTTCTCGCTGTTGACCAGCAGCAGGTCGCTCCACTTGTACGACCAATAATCCACGAATTCCGGCCGGTTCAGCAAATGCTCGATCAGCCGATCGCGCTTGTCACTTGATGCATCGGCCTGAAACGCGCGCGTCTCGTCCACGGTCGGCAGCACGCCAATGGTGTCCAAGTACGCCCGTCGCAGAAACTCCGCGTCGCTGGCCGGCGGGGAAGGGGGGATGTTCAGATCCCGCAGCTTGGACAGCACCAGTTCGTCGATGAAGTTCCGGCTCGCGGCGTTGGCAAACAGCGCCGGATCGACGGCGTGTTCGTAACCGACGCTCACCGTGGCCATCACGTTCTGGCTCAAGTACCAGGCCTTGATGGCCGCTTCGCCGTGGCCGCGCACCGACACCAGCCCCACATCATCAACCTGGGCCACCGACTCATTGCTGGACGTGAAACGCGCCCAGCGGGTGACGTCTTCGGCGTGCCCATCGGTAAAATAGGCCCGCACGATCAACTGCTGCCTGGCATCGGCGGTGAGCACGGTGGCGCCGGGAAGTATTTCCAATCGCTCCAACCGGGGGTCGTCATCGCGCGGCCCTTGCGCGCCGTCGGCGATCCACTCGGACAGCACGCGATATTCGTACGAATCCGTGCGAAACCGCAATCCGCCTTTGTGCGGCACCGCGCCGCTGGGCTTCGTGAGCACCAGGCTGCGTCCCGGATCGCTCAGCACGACCCGCCGTGCCCGGGCATGCCGCGTGATGTAGAAATAGTCCGACTGCGGGTCGAACGCACCGAGCGAGAGCTTGAAGCCCTTCTTGCCCGCCAATGCCCCGTGGCACGCGCCCGTGTTGCACGAAGCCTTGGAGAGCAGCGACTCGACGTGATTGCGAAAGCTCCAGGCGAATGGCTGGTCCATACCGGCCACGGTCACCGCAGCCGAGGCGCTGCGCTCGCCGCTTTTGGCGACGATCGTCGCCGTGCCGTTGGCAAGCGGAATCGCCACGACATCCTCGACCTTCAGAATCGACGGATCGCTGCTGGTGAAGGTCACCCCGTCTTGGAGTTGGCCGTTGGCACTGGGCCCGGCAAACGACTCCAGCACGAGCGACTGCCGCGCCTCGGGACCAGTGAGCGTGAAATGTTCGGGCAGCAGCTTTGCCGTTTCCTGTGCGCACAGCGACTGCGCCACCAGCGCCAGCGCAAGCAATGCCGCGCAAGTCGCCCATCTCGATCGTGCAGTCATGATGCGCCTGGTGGGGGAGGAGGAGGGCTAAGCGTGCCAGCGGGGCGCAAACGCAGTGGGTTCGCTCCGCGGATCGATCGGTGAGTTTAAAACAGTTCGTGTATCTCGTGCTTGCCCGAATCGACCAAGGGGAACGGCCGCCCTTGGGGACCGGGTAGCTGGGTCTCCAAGTCGAGTCCCAGGCTGCGATAGATCGTGGCCACGACGGCCGGCGGGTCGACGGGCCGCTCGGCCGGCACGCCACCGATCGGGTCGCTGCGCCCCACGACGCGTCCGCCCTGCACGCCGCCGCCGGCGAAGTAAATCGTCCAGCACTGTGGCCAGTGGTCGCGTCCGCCCGCCGGATTCACGCGCGGCGTGCGCCCGAACTCGGCCAGATTGCACACCAGCGTATTGGCCAACATGCCGCGCTGGTGCAAGTCTTCCAAGAGCGCCGAGTACGCCTGATCGTACATCGGCGCCACGATGTTCTTCATGCCTTCGATCGACGTGAACGGATTCGAGCCGTGAATGTCCCAGGTAATTTCGTTGAACACCGTCAGAAACGTGTTGACGGTGACGAACCGCACGCCGGCTTCGATCAACCGCCGCGACAGCAGGCAACACTGACCAAAGCGGTTCATGCCGTAACGCTCGCGGACGGCCGTCGGCTCTTTCGACAAGTCGAACGCCGAGCGGGCTTGCTCGCTGGTCATCATGCGGAAGGCCGCCTCGAAGTTGCTGTCCAACAGCTTGGCGTTGTCGCTGGCTTCGAAGTTGTTGACCGTCTCCTCGACGATCGACCGCAGTTTGCGGCGCCGCGCCAATCGCACCTCGCCGATCTCGGGCGGAGGCAGCAGGTCGGGTACTTTGAAATTCTCCTTCGAGGGATCCGTCATCAGCGCAAACGGGTCGTGCGCTTTGCCCAGGAAGCCGGCGTCCTGACCGTGCGGCAAGTTGCCGCCAGTCGGTCCCATCGGCTCGGGCAGGATCACGTGCGCCGGCAAATCGCTTTTTCGTCCTCGCAGGAATGCCAGCGCGCAACCCGCGTGCGGCGTGTTGATGCCGCCGGTGAACAGCCGGCCGGTCTGCATCATCTGGTGACCCGTGTCGTGCACGGCCGCGCCGGTATGAAAGCAACTGCGCACCAGCGAGAACTTGTCGGCGTGCTTGGCGTGCAGCGGCAGGATCTCGGAGATCCGGATGCCCGGCACGTTGGTGTCGATCGACTGGAACGGCCCGCGGATCTCCACCGGGGCGTCGGGCTTCATGTCGAACGTGTCAAGCTGGCTGGGCGCGCCCAGATTGAAGATCATGATCACGCTTTTTTCATCGTGATCCTTGGCCACGGCCCCTTGCGCCTTGGCGGCCAGCAAGTCGGGCAGCGACAGCCCGATGGCCCCCAGCGTGCCCACTTGCAGGAAGTCGCGACGCGAAATGCCGTCGCACGTATGAGCCTGACCTCGACCAGAAAGATGCAGCATGGCGGGCGGGCGCCTCCGGATGGCGGGCGGGGAGTGACACGCACGGCAAGAAACGCACGTGTGAGCCTAACACACACCCGGCGCAAGATCAACTAGCCGTGGCAGTTAAGATATGTCGGCCGGAAGCGCGTTTGCCGCTGCCATATCCGCAGAAATGGTGGGGGCAGGATAAGCTATAGCGGCAGTTTCGCTTCGCCGTCGCGCTTTGGTTTGTGCGCTGTCGCCGCCTTGTCGCGACCCAGCAACAGCACGTTGCCCTTCTGCAAAAACCTAGGCCGTTTGTCCAGCACGGCAATGCCCGGGGGTAGGGCGCTAGCCAGCCGCTCGATGCGTTCGTCGGTCGTGATCAGAAATGCCGTTTCGGGATGGGCCGCGAAGAAGGCCGTCACTTCCTCCGGGCCTTGCAGCTCTTCGATCGAGTGGTCCGTGTAGAACACAAGACTGGGGCGGAAGAAGTGGAACGAGCCAATCGCCGGTTGCTCCCCCTCTGGCGTGGCCTGGGCAATGACTTGCGCCATGGGTGAACTAATTTGGTAACGATCGACGTGGGCTGCGCCATATCCAAACATGGCCAAAGCCAAGAGCAGGCCCATGGTCGACATGGTCCAAGCCGCCGCGCGCACGTGGCCGCGTTCGCTATAGATCAGACCAACGACCGCGGCCGTCAGCGGAATCAAGCCAACGAGCGCCAGCGTCCAATCGTCGTTGAGGAAAGCGTGCGCCACGATCGGCAGCGCCACCAACATGCCGACTCCCGCCAGCGCCACCGTGCCCCATGCCAACCGCGACGCGGCTCGCGTGAGCGTTGCCGGTTCGCGCAGCCAACGATCGACGAACGCCCCCATGAACAGCGCCAGCGCAGGATAAGCCGGCGCGACATAACTGGGGAGCTTCGTCCCGGCGAGGGAAAAGAACCCGATCCACACAGCCAGCCAAGAGCCGACCATCACATAGCCGGGCCGCCAAGGGCTGGCCGGGGCCATCTCTTTCCGCATACTGACAATCCCCGGCGCAAAGAAAACCGACCAGGGAAAGAATCCCACGGCAATCGCCACCAGGTAGTAGATGATCGGCCCGCGATGATTCTCCATCGCGTTCAGAAACCGGCCGAAGTTGTGCACGCCGAAAAAGCCGGCCAGGAACTCGCCGTCGGTGCGCAAGCCCACCCACGCATACCACGGTCCGGCCACCAACAACATCATGGCGACCGCCGTCAGCGGCCGCATGCTCCACACCGTGCGGAGAAACAACCGCGGCGAAGCGATATTAAGCGTCCAGCGCCACATGTATCGCAAAGCGCCGCGCCAGCCGGCGCCGATTGCATAGTCGATCACCGGTGCGCGCGTCACCAGCAGAAACAAGCCAATCGTAGCCGTTGGCAATACCACGCCGATCGGCCCCTTGGTCAACACGCCGCAGGCCATCGCGGCGTAGACCAGCGCCCAGCCCGGCCAGGACGGTTCGAACACGGTTTGCCCGACCCAGGGAGCATTCCGCTCGTTGGGCGTGCCCGAGGCGATTCGCGCCGTGGCAGTGCCCCGCACGAACAGCAACACCGCCAGCGCCGAGAAGAAAACGAGATACGCATCCGGAGTGGCAGCGCGCGCAATGATGTTGAACTGCACGCACGTGGCCAGGCACAGACCGGACCAGAATCCCACGCGGGGCGAAAACATCAATCGCCCGAGGTGATAGGTCAGCAGCACGCTGCCCACGCCGAACACGGCCGACCAGAAGCGCGCCGCAAACTCCGTGGGCCCGAACATCTGATACCCGGCGATCATCATCCAATACATCATCGCCGGCTTGTGCGTGAACAGTTCGCCATTGAAGTAGGGCACGACGTGATCGCCCCGTTGCAGCATCTCTTTGGCGGTCTGGGCGAAGATGGCCTCGTCCACGTCCCACAGATGGGCGCCGCCCAAATTGGCGAAGAACACCAGCGACGCGACGGCCGCTAGCACCAGTTGATTTCGCGCGGACATGGGCATCCCTGCTCGAGAAACAAATGAGGGAAACTGACCCTCTTGAATGGCGCGGCATCCTGCCGGGGGCGGAAGTCTACGCTAGCGGTCCCTCCGCCAACAACGCCAGTTTGCGTCGCAGCCGATTGATAGCACCGGCCGCTCGTTATCCACGCGCCGCAACTGCCGTTGGGGCACTGCGGCCGCCTTGATATCCTTCCGACCGCAAACGTCTGACGCACGGCAAGGATGCAGTCATGCGACCTCCGCATTGGAAAATCACGCCGGAAGTGCCGCTGCCGCGGCTGCGCACGATCACGCAACTGTGGCGATTGGCCGCTGTGCTGGGCGGTCTGGGCGTGGCTAGCCTGGCAATCGATGCGCCGCTGGCCCGCTGGATCGCGCGGGGCGATTGTCCCGCGTTTCTCGAAAAGCTCTGCGGCCTCAGCGAGACGTTTGCCCACGGAGTGGGCATCGCCGTGATCGCAGTGTTCATCGCAGTGCTCGACCCGGTGCACCGACACGTGGTGCCGCGCGTGGTGGCGGCCGCTTTGGGTTCGGGATTGCTGGCGAATGCGTTCAAGCTGCTCATCGCCCGCACGCGCCCCCATCACTTCGATTTGCAGGCCGACGCTCTCGACAGCTTCGCGGGCTGGTTCCCGTTGTTGGGCAATACGAGCTGGGAGCAGGGCTTTCCCTCGTCGCACGCCGCCACGGCGGCCGGACTGGCCATTGCGCTGGCCTGTCTCTATCCGCGCGGTCGCTGGCTGTTCCCGCTGATGGCCGGACTGGCCGGACTGCAACGCGTGCTGGCGGAAGCCCACTTTCTAAGCGACGTGTTGTGGGGATCGGCGGTGGGCTGCATCTTTGCGCCGCTGTGCGTCTACGGCGGACGGATCTCGAAGGCCTTCGATCGGCTCGAACAACGGTTGTCGGCTCGCCAATCCTACGACGCGGCAGCGCCGGCATCGCGCATGCTGGCGCCGCAGTCCGGGCACCCACTACCCGCCCAGTCCACCGACGTCGATCGCGCGGCATAGCCGCCGTCGAGACTGCAATCTGGCCAGTGGTACATGCGGATTGAGAAGATCCGCTATACTGCGCCCTAGGGCGTACGGAACGTAGTAAAGGACTCGACAGATGATCGCGCAACTGCTGTGGATGGCGACGTTGCTGGCCGCGGATCCCGTCGAGGAGCCCGCCGGCTCGCGTCAACTTCGCCAGGTCGTGAGCCAGGCGATGCGCCGTGAAGCCACCACGCAAGGCGCCGACCACGAGCAGGCCGTGCGCGACCTGGTCGCCGTCTACCGAACGCTCCAGCAGGATCAGCGCTTGCCCGAGCGCGAGCGTCGACAACGCACCGGGCAAGTGCAGCACCGGCTCAAATCGGTCGCGGATTTGCTCGAGCGGCACACCGGCGCGAATTCTTCGCAGCCGGCAAGGGCCGCCGCACCAGCGCAACGCGGCGCCACGCTCGCCCAGGCGCTGTCGGCGCCGGGCGGCCTGGGCGGACGCGCCGCAGGTGCTGGCCAACAAGCCGGCACGCTGCCGGGCGAAGCCGAGCAGGCGCAACAACTCATCGACTTAATTCAAACCACGATTGCGCCCGACACCTGGGACGTACGCGGCGGTCCCGGCACGGCCATGTATTTCCCGCCGTCGAAAGTCCTGGTCATCCGCCAGACTAGCGAAGTACACGGCCAGGTGCGCGACCTCTCCCGGCAGTTACGCCGAAACTGAAGTCGGCGCAAAGTTGTCGCGCGGCTCAGTTCGAGCGCAAGAACCCCTCGGCGTACTGCTCGGCCAGGTGCTTGTTGTCGAACGGCAGAATCTCGAAACGCGCCGCGGAGCGCACTTGCGGCGGGATCTTCTCCAGCGCTTGCTCCTGCCATTTCCGCACGCTCGCGGGCGACGTCGTGATGCCTACGCTGCGCTGGGTCGTCGAGCGGAGCATGACCACATAATGAGTCTGATTGGCGATCGGATCGACGTACGGCAAGCTTTTCAAGTGCTCGACCAGCGCATCTTCGATCGCGGCAAAATCCGCACCGAAGTAACGCACGAAAACCTGCTTGGGATCATCCGGCGCCACGCCGCCGCGCGTCGCCAAGGGAGCCAATTGCGCCACGTCGCGCAAGTAGTTCTGAAACTTGGCGCGTTGCCGCGAAGCCAGATAGTGCGTCAAGGCCCAGGCCGCCGCATATCCGCTGGAGCTGAGCGATTTCGCCTCGACCACCTGCTCGACCATCGCGCCGCGCTTACCCGGTCGTTCCTTTAGGAACTTGTCGAGCTCGTACATTCGCAGATCGTGCGGCTGTCCCACGCCCTTCCAACGCAGCCGCTTGTCGACGCTGGTGGGCGCGAAGTATTCCGGCAGGCCCTCGGAAATCCACATCGGCCATTCCGATAGCCGCTGTTGCACGCCGATGTGGTGCAGAATCTGATGCACGCCTTCGTGCGCAATCACGCCGATCACGTGCTTGACCGCCAACTCCGGCGCCACTTCCACCAGGTCCGATTGCTCGTACATCACGATGTGGTTCGAGATCGAGCTGTAGTAGGCGGCAATCGAAGGGGCCACGGCCTCGTACTCGCGAAACTCTTCTTCCGTGCGAAACATCACCGCCACCAGCGGCGCCGGCGGATCGTGTACCGGAATCTTCAGCCGCTTGAAGTACGCCACGATCGCCGGATACATCGTCTCCAGAATGCGGCTCGTGCCCTTGTAGAATTCTTCGCTCGTGTTGTAGACGAACAGATAGTGCGCCGTGCTGCGGGTCTTGAAATCGGTGAACGGCTCAGTCCGCTTCAGCGTTTCTGCCAGCTCGTCCTTCGTGGCCGGTCGAAACGGCTCTTCGGTCAACGTGGTTTCGCTCGCCGGCGCCGAGACCAGTCGGCCGTCGGGCAAGATCAGCAGCCGGCGATCGCCGATCTCCAAATGCACCAGGGCAACGACCTGCGCGCCCGCTGGACCGCGCCACGTCACGCGCTGCCCCTGTCCCGGCCGCACGACGCCGCTTGAGGGTATCAGCAGGCCCAGATTGCTCGGCGCCGGCTCGGGCGACTCTTGCGCCGCAAGTGGGCCGGCCAACAGCGCCGAGCAGAACCCCAGCGCGACGGCCTTGAAAAACCCTCGGCGGACGCGGCCGGAAGCGTGCTTCTTGAACGCGTGGCTACTCACAGAATCAAGTCGCAACTGGGCAAGTGGTGTCGGGAATAAACCTGTTGTTCCGCGGGCCCCGTGAAGCGGTCTGCCACAGCTTAACACGTGCCGCCGGCAGTTTTGGGGCGCGTCAGCATTCCAGCTTACTCAGAAACGGCGGCAATTCTCAACACGGCTGACCCCGGGGCGTCCTTGCAAATATAATCAATCTCGGATACTTGTGGGTACTTATCGATCCGGCCTGAATCCAGCGGTCGCCTGCGGCCGGCGCGGTTGGCCGACCTCTACTTTCGGAAGGTTTGCTGCAGATGGCAGAAGAAATCACCGAGCCAAAAAAGCAGCGTGTGCTGCTGGTGGACGACGATCACGAGATCGTCGAATCGGTCCGCTATGCGCTCGAGGCGAGCGGTTTCGAAGTGCTCGTGGCCCGCGACGGCAATCAGGGACTGGCCATGGCCGAGCGCGAAGATCCGGATCTGGTGATCCTCGACATGATGATGCCCAAGCGGAGCGGATTCCTGGTATTGGAAAAGCTTCGTCGTACGCGCCCCGTGCCGCTGCGGGTGATTATGATCACAGCCAACGAGGGAAGCCGGCACAAGGCCTACGCCGAGATGCTGGGCGTCGACGACTACATTCGCAAGCCGTTTGCCATGGACCGGCTGATGGAAAGCGTAAAGCGGCTGCTGGGCTGAGCATACGGTCGAAGCGAACCGGCATTCGCACCGGCAACGTCGAGTTTCAGCTCGCGCTTGCGGCAGAGGGGCGATTCCCAGCGCCGCTTCGCCCTCGTTTGTCCCGTCCGGTCGGCCGCTCTCGGGCGCAAGTGGCAGACGACTTCTCCCCGCCTCCCTGCCAGATTCACCCAAAAAAACTTGCAACCTACCCGGCTTGCACTATACTGCCGTTCGCGCGGAGCAGGGGGGAGCGTGCCATCCGTTTGGGTATCGAGTCACCTCGTCGCTCAAGTACTTGGAGGAAACGCTCATGAGTGCTGCTTCGCACCGCCGCGCCCCACATCTTGGGACGCTGCTCCTTGCCGCTACGGTCGTGTTTTTGGCGGCGTCCGTCGCCCGGGCAATTCCGCTGACGATCGTCGACCCGATTTACGTAGCGAGCCAGTCGCCGGCTCCGCCGCATGCCGAGGCCGGATCGGTCGCCCACATCTTCGAAAACTCGATCACGTTGGCCACGGCAGCCTATTACCAGGCGGCGTGGAATGCTTGGAACGACGCTCAGCCAGCCGAAGCCAAGTGGACGCTGGTTGATGGCGGCACGCTCACCGACCTCGCGCTTACGGTCTCGATCTTCGACGCTTACAGCAATCACACCAGCCATGGTGTGGGCGGCCTGGAAATTCAAGTCGACATCGACTACGACGGCGCCGACCGCGACGAGCTTGTCTGGTCGCAGGGGCTCTACGACAACTACCTGCTTGATGGGAGTATTATCGCCCCCTTCTACGAGATGGATGTTTCCACCGCGCCTGGCGTCTGGACGCCGCCGGTCTACCCGTTCCAATACGAGGACGAACGCTTCTACGATTTCCCCAAGGGGCCGTTCGACGGCGCTTTTTTTGAAGCCGACGCTTTCCTGTCGAAGGTCAACTACACCACTCGCACACTGACGATCTTCGACGGCGTCGAATACGGCTTTTATTTGTACGCTATTGAAGTGCCAGAGCCCGCAACATGGGCGCTGATGCTGGTGGGGCTGGTATTGGTGCCCCTGGCGGCACGGCAACGTCGTCAGTCGGTGGCGGCCGTTATGAATTGATTGGCCGGACACGCGGTCGTCATTGCCAGAGCATGCAGCGAAGCGGCTGCGCTGGCGGTCTGCAAACAATTGGGGCCAGTATCTGTACTGCCGCCCAGGTGTCCTTTTGCTGCCCGATGTTCGCGCAGCTAGCCACGCAGCGACATCGTATGTGGCACTCTTAACTCCGTGAAAAACAGAACGGAGTCCCCTTTTCGGGAGAAAAGAGGCCATTCGGCAAGCTTTTTGCATGAGAGGAACCTTGCCCGCCTGGTCGGATATCGGCGGGTGGCCGAAAAGTCGATATTGTCGATCGGCCTGGTCGCAAGCATACTTGCTTTAGAAGATGAAGGTTAGGTTAGGAGACCGGCAAGGATCGCTGGCCCCCCACGTGTAACGAGCGAGAAGCAAGGTCGTAGATCCTGCCCGCCGGCGCCTCGAGCGTTCTTTTCCAATTTCTCTCTCCGTCCGTTCACCAATCGAAACGTAGCCCCGGTTGCTGCTGCGCGTTTCGGTGTGTGCGCGGACCCCGCGACCTGTGTACTTTGCGCCGTAGTTCGGCGCGCGCGCAGCGCGCGGGCAGAGAAATCAGGAAAGTTAGACAAACGGCGAGCGAATCCCAAGATGGCAACTAGACTGAAAGAGAAAGCAACGAGCAACCGCAACTAACGCACCACGGTTTTGGGTGAAGGCGCACCATCGCCGAGCCCCCTGGCGGTCAGGGTAACCCTCGGGCGAGAGGTGGCCAACGCACCTGTCGAGGAGGACGATCCATGCCAAGCGGACGCGAGCTCATCCAACTCGTCGCCCAACGCCAAGACCTCGACCAGTTCCGTCGCAAGAATTGGGAAGGAACGTTCGAGGAATATCTAGACATCGTGCGGTCGAATCCGCGCGTCACGCGCAACGCCTTCGAACGCGTCTACGACATGATCATGTCGTATGGCACGGAGACCTACGAGGAATATCGCGAAAAGCGCGTTCGCTACCGCTTCTTCTCCGATCCGGACAACGACGGCAAAGACGCCGTGTTCGGGCTCAACAGCGCATTGTGGGCGCTGGTCAACGCCTTCAAGAGCGCCGCTCAGGGTTACGGCATCGAAAAACGCGTGCTGCTGCTGCACGGCCCCGTGGGCAGCAGCAAGAGTACGATCGCGCGCCTCTTGAAACGCGGCCTGGAGCAATACAGCGCCACGGACGACGGCGCCTTGTATTCCATCGGCTGGGTGACCAAGGACGGCACCCAGTGGTGCCCCATGAACGAAGAGCCGCTGCACCTGATTCCCGAGCGATTCCGCGGCGAGCTGCTCGCGCAAATCAACAACCACGCGGACGAAGCCGGCTACCGCGCCAAGATCACCGGAGAGCTGTGCCCCTTCTGCCGCTACGTCTACAGCGACCTGTTGCGCCAGCACGATGGAGACTGGACCCGCGTCGTGCAAGACGTGCGCGTACGGCGCGTGCTGCTAAGCGAAAAGGACCGCATCGGCATCGGCACCTTCCAGCCCAAGGACGAAAAGAACCAGGACTCGACCGAGCTGACCGGCGACATCAACTATCGCAAGATCGCCGAATACGGCAGCGACAGCGATCCGCGCGCGTTCAACTTCGACGGCGAATTCAACATCGCCAACCGCGGCATCGTCGAGTTCGTGGAAGTGCTCAAGCTGGACGTGGCGTTTCTCTACGACCTGCTGGGCGCCAGCCAGGAACACAAGGTCAAGCCGAAGAAATTCGCGCAAACGGACATCGACGAAGTGATCCTGGGGCACACCAACGAGCCCGAGTATCGCCGTTTGCAGAACAACGAGTTCATGGAGGCCCTTCGCGATCGCACGGTGAAGATCGACGTGCCGTATGTCACGCGGCTGGCCGACGAAATCCGCATTTACGAAAAGGACTACAACCGCAATACCGTGGTGGGCAAGCACATCGCGCCGCACACCATTGAAATGGCAGCCATGTGGGCCATTCTTACCCGGTTGGAAGAACCCAAGAACGCCGGCCTCACGCTGCTGCAGAAACTTAAGCTTTACAACGGCAAGTCCCTGCCAGGCTTCACCGACGACAACATCAAGGAGCTCTACGAGCAGACCACGAACGAGGGCATGCTGGGCATTTCGCCGCGCTACGTGCAGGACAAAATCTCCAACGCCCTGGTGGCGCATCCCGAAGCTCGTTCGATCAACCCCTTCATGGTGCTCAACGAGCTGGAAGCCGGGCTCAAGCACCACACTTTGATCACCAGCGACGAGTTGCGCGCCAAGTACCGCGAGCTCTTGAGCGTGGTCAAGGAGGAGTATGAGAACATCGTGAAAAACGAAGTGCAACGGGCCATTGCCGCCGACGAAGACGCCCTCAAGCGCTTGTGCGGCAACTACATCGACAACGTCAAGGCCTACACCCAGCGAGAAAAGGTGAAAAACGCCTTCACCGGCCAATATCAAGATCCGGACGAGCGGCTGATGCGCTCGATCGAGCAGAAGATCGATATTCCGGAAAGCCGCAAGGACGATTTCCGCCGCGAGATCATGAACTACATCGGCGCGCTGTCGATCGACGGCCGCACGTTCGACTACAAGACCAACGAGCGGCTGTATAAGGCCCTGGAACTGAAGTTGTTCGAGGACCAGAAGGACTCGATCAAGCTCACCAGCCTGGTGTCCAAGGTGATCGACGCCGAGACCCAGGCCAAGATCGACGTGGTCAAGCAGCGCTTGATCGACAACTACGGTTACGACGACGAAAGCGCCACCGACGTGTTGAACTTCGTGGCCAGCATCTTTGCTCGCGGAGACGCCAAACCGAACTCCTAGCGATCACCAGCCGCCGGCAGTGCATCGCGCCGCCTGGCGCAAGCCTGCACGACGGCCAAGGGACACGACCATGAGAATGGAGCACGACCTCTCGCGATTCAAGCAAATCGTGCGGGGCAAGATTCGCCAGAACCTGCGCAAGTACATTACGCACGGCGAACTGATCGGCCGCAAAGGCCGCGAGTTGGTCAGCATTCCCATTCCCCAGCTCGACGTGCCCCATTTTCGCTACGGCAACAACGGCTCCGGCGGCGTCGGCCAGGGCGATGGCGAGGAGGGAACTCCGGTCGGCTCCGGCGACGACGCCAGCGGCAAGGGGCAGGCCGGCAGCGATCCGGGCGCGCACCTGCTGGAAGTCGAGGTCTCGCTCGACGAGTTGGCCGCCATTCTCGGCGACGAGTTGGAGTTGCCCCGCATCGAGCCCAAGGGCAAAGAGAACATCGAACAGCAGAAAGCCCGCTACTCGAGCATCCGCCGCTCGGGTCCCGAGTCGCTGCGCCACTTTAAACGCACCTACATGGAAGCGCTGCGTCGTCAGATTTCCAGTAATACCTATGTCCCCCACCGGCCGCGCGTGGTCCCCATCCGCGAGGACAAGCGCTATCGCGCCTGGACCGAAACGCCCGATCCGCAGGCCAATGCCGTAGTGGTTTACTTGATGGACGTGTCGGGCTCGATGACCGACGAGCAAAAGGAAATCGTCCGCACGGCCGCGTTCTGGCTCGATGCCTGGCTGCGCAGCCAATACCGGGGAGTCGAGCGGCGCTACATCATTCACGACGCCGCGGCCAAGGAAGTGGACGAAGAGACCTTCTATCACACCCGCGAAAGCGGCGGCACGCGCATCAGCTCGGCCTACAAAGTTTGCTCCGATCTGCTGGAGCGCGAATTCCCCACCAGTGATTGGAACGTCTACTGCTTCCAGTTTTCCGACGGCGACAACTGGGGCGAAGACAACGAAAAAAGCCTCGCCCTGCTGCGCGAAAAACTGCTGCCGGCGGTAAACCTGTTTTGTTACGGCCAGGTCGAGAGCCCTTACGGCAGCGGAGAGTATCTGCGTTCGCTCGAAGGCGGCATCGGCAAGGAACATCCCAAGCTCTTGCTGGCGGAAATCGAAAACAAAGAAGCCATTTACCCCTGTC
>JBBDYK010000220.1:0-28886 GCA_040901665.1 Pirellulales bacterium
CATTTCGCCCGTTGAGTGCAGCGGCGTCGAAATGGGATTTCAGGATCGCTTTTCGGCGCGCCGCTTGACTCTTTGCAATTGGTCGTCCCAGCCCATCTGGACGCCCTCGCAATGCTCCGGATCGAGCTCGCCGATGGCCCGATGCACGAATTTCAGCGTGGTTTCGCCACCTTGCTCCACGAGCCGATACTGCAGGTGCGAGACGGCCGGGTAGGACATGAACAGCGGCCCGCTGATTTCGATTAGCTTGGGCGGCTTGATCACCTGAACGTGGCCCCACAAGTGTCCGGCGTCGTTGCCGAGATCGCGAAACCAGCGGCCGCCGGGCCAGGCTTCGAACTTCATGGCCATGGAAGCCCCATCGGGCATTTCCGCGCCCGGGCCGAGTTGCTCGACAAGCGCCTCGTAGGCCGCCTGCAGGGGCGCTGCGATCTGAATCTCTCGTTCGATACGAAGCGACGCTTGATATCGATCCGTTGCTGCGACCATGTTTGGGTTCCTTTCGTTCGGTTTCGGGGGGACTAACGTTTTCTTGCCGCCTTGGCCTTTGCCTCGGCACGCGCCTTGATGCCGCTCAGTTGGTGATCCCAGCAGCGCTCGAAGCCCTGCAACCAGTCGTAGACGGGCTTGAGTCGCTCGGCATTGAGGCGATAGCAGCGGAAGCGGCCGTCATCACGGACGCTCACCAGGCCCACCTCGCGCAGCACCCGCAAGTGCTTTGACACCTGCGGCTGTGCGATGCCCAGCGACTCGGCCAGATCGTTGACCGAGCGCTCGCGGAGGGCCAATAGTCCGAGAATCTCGCGTCGGCGGCCCTCAGCGATGGCGTTGAAGGCGTCGCTGGTGGTTGCGGAACGTGCCATGCCTGTATCGTATTCCTTTATAGGCATATGTCAAGGCACGGGCGGAAGGCTTTTTCGCGCGCCGACGGGCGCTGCCGGACGGGCCCGTGCGCCGGCCGTTCGGCAACCTTGCTTGGGTACCAGTCGTTACCAGCGGACGTTGATGCTGGCCGTTGCGCCTTGGAAGAATGCGCCGCCGGCCGAGTTGATGCCGTCTTGCGTGGTGCTCTCTTGCATGACGGCGAACTGATCTCCGGCGACGGCCACGCCCTCGATCCAGAGCAGTTGATAGCCACCTTGCAGCGAGACGTGGTCCGACAGCGCGACGGCCGCGGTAACGTTGACGTCGCCGACAAAGGCCAATTGCCCCTGGCCGTCGGCCGAGAGAAATGTGGAGTCGGCGGACCAGTAGTTTCGCGTGGCGCTGCCGTAGACGCCGGCCTTCGAGGTCCAGCGCAGCGTGATGGGAGAATCGTCCGGAACGGCGCGCACGATCATACCGATCTGCGCCCCGTAGAGCTTGTTTTGCGTGGTCGTGCGATAGTCGGTGGCGACGCTGTCGGTCGCGACGATGTTCAATTGATCGTTGAGTTGCAGCCACCGCGCGCCGGCCAGCCACGTCAAGCCCGTGCAGTCGATGTTGTGATGGGCGTTCGCCTCGACGCTGTAGAGCTGCGAGCGGTAGACGGAATCGAATTCGGCGGCCGGCAAGGAGCTGTCGCTATTGGGAAATTGCCAAGGCCCGGCCGTATCGAGCGACGTGTTGGCCTGCCAGCTTTGCACGCCGAAGTACCGAACGTCCAGCCCGTCCAAAGCGCAGGTGCGATCGACGCGACGAGTCACCTGAACATCAGCGCCGGTCGCCCAGTTAAAGTTGAAGTCGTTCGAGTTCAAAAGTGTCGTGTCAGTTGTGGAGTCCTCTAGGATCGGACTACGGTGCGGTGTGGAGCGCGTGAGGAAGATCGCGCCGGCGTTGACCGTCCACAGGGGCCGACAGCAGTGATCCCAGCAACGGCACTGGCAGGAATTGCAGCTTGGGCAGCAGTCCTCTTCGATCGCCACGGCCGTCGTATCAACGTCGTCGCCGGGCGATCCCTCCATCGCGAAATACGACACCGGATGCTCGGTCCAGTCGCTGGGCGGATTCTCCGCGATGGCGGATCGCGCCAACCCCACCATCGCGGCAATCAAAACCAAAACGCGACCTGCCCGCACCATCGCCAGGTTCCTCCGGCCAGGCGGCAAAGCGTACGACTGGCACATTCGCGTCGACGCTCACAACCGCTTGCTCTCCCCTAATCGTCCAAGTTGATGATCGACCGCGGCGCGTGCCGCACCGCAATCGAGAGTCATTCGCCGGCGCACCTTCGCCAGGCGTTAAAGTCTGCCACGTACGCGCCGCAGGAAGCCACACGCGCCGCCAATAGTGCTGGACGCACAACGCACCAGGGAGAAGCGGCCGCGGCGCCGGACGGCACGGGACGAGGTTGCCAGCAACGATGGCACTGGCGGCAAGCACGAGGGGCGGAGCCAAGTTCCAGCGTCGAAGTGCCGAGCTTAACTGCTCTTCCAGCCTAGACATGGCTTGTTGCGCGGCGGGGGCGGCGGACGCTGGCCATGATCGCGGCGGCTTCGCGCTTGAGTTGCTCGACCCCGCTGCCTACTTCGCCGCTTTGGGCGCTGTGGACACTTCGGGCTGCTGCGGCTGGTCGTCTGTAAAGAGCACCTGATGCAGCCGGGCCAATTCCTCGGCGGGAATCTTGATCACTTCGCGATTGTAGGTGACCAGCCCGTTGATTTCGCCTTCGACGTCGGTTGTCTGCGTATAGACGCCGGCGGCAATCCCTCTCTGGCGCAGATCGTTCAAGCGCGACAGCGACTCTCGATAGCGGCTTTGATATTCGTCGGCGTCTTTGGGCAAGTTGCCGTAGCCCCAGTTGCGGCGGTTTGCGTCCCACAAGTGACCGGCAACCGGCAAACCGTGGCCGCCGAACTCACCGACGACCTGGACGTAGTCGGCGAAGCGATTTGCATCGAAGGGGAAACTGGGGTGAGGATAACCGTGGAAGTCGACGACGTCGCCGGCCGGCCAGAAATTTCCGCCGCTGGCGATGTTCACCAGTCGCGTGGGATCGCGCTTCGCAATCCACTGGCCGACTTCCTGCGTGCGATGTTGCCCCCAGGCTTCGTTGAACGGCGTCCACACCACGATCGAGGGATGATTCTCCAAGTTGTCGACCATCCACTCGAACTCGCGCAGAAATTGCTCATGCTCGGCGTCGGGCCAATCGGCATCCGATGGATTGGGCTTGAGAAATGTCCAACGCGGATTCTTGCCACCGCTGACCTGGTCCTGCCAGACCATCATGCCCAGTCGATCGCAATGGTAGTAATAGCGCCTTGGCTCAACCTTGATGTGCTTGCGAATCATGTTGAAGCCGGCCGCCTTGAGGAACTCGATGTCGAATAACATCGCTTCGTCCGAGGGGGGCGTGAGCAGTCCGTCGGGCCACCAACCCTGGTCGAGCGGGCCGAAGTGAAAGATCGGCTCTCCGTTGAGCGTGAACCGCAGATGGCCGGCCGCGTCGCGCGCCTTGCCGACCGTGCGAATGCCAGCGTACGACCGCACTTCGTCGAGCACGAGTCCCTGGGCGCCGACGAGCGCGACTTCCAGGTCGTAGAGGTGCGGCGACTTGGGCGACCAGAGCTTCGGATCATCGACCTTGAGCGTCACGCCTGCGACGTCGCCGGTCGACTCCGCGACAACGCGCTCGGCGTCCTTCGCGACAACGTGCAGTTTGGCGCCCGCGCTGTCGCCAGTAACGTTGCCACGCACGGTGATGGATCCTTGAGCGGCGTCGGTCGTGATCGATAGGTCCTCCATGTGCATAGCAGCGACCTCTTCGAGCCATACCGCTTGCCAGATGCCCGACATCTGGGTGTACCAGATTCCGTGTGGGTTGAGCACCTGCTTGCCGCGCAGTTGCCAGGCTTCGGTTTCGTCTTCGACGCGGACGACCAGCTCGCTCACGTCGCCGCCGAGCGCCTCGGTCACGTCGAACGAGAACGGTGTGTTTCCGCCCTGGTGGCTGCCGACGTGCCGATCGTTGACGAAGACGTCGCAGCGATAGTCCACCGCTTCGAAATGAAGCAGTGTGCGGCGGCCGTTTTCCGGTGTGGCCTGGAAAGTGCGTCGATACCAGAGAGCCTCGCTGCGGTCGAGCAGCCGCTGGACCCCGCCCAAGCGCGACTCGAGGGCAAAGGGAACCAGGATCTGACCGGCCCACTTATTTGGCCGCTGCCTGGTCTCGATCGGCGCGATTGCATAGTCCCAGTGTCCGTTCAAGCATTGCCAGTTGTCGCGAACCAGTTGTGGGCGAGGGTATTCGGTCCAGGCATTGTCGGCCGTGACTTCGGCGCCCCACCGGGTGATCAACGCCGACTTGAACGGTTCGGTGCCGCGCTTCGGCTCGGGCAACTCGGGCACACGGTCGGCGTCGACGATGTGCGCGTCGATGAACTGTCCGCCGTCGGTTTGGCGGCAATGCACGGCCAGCACATTCGCTCCCACCTTGAGCGCGGAAGCTTGCTCGGCGGTCAGCGAGTGCAGCTCGTACTTCGTGCTCCAGCCGTGGAGTGACGCGACGCGGCGCCCGTTGAGGTAGACTTCGGCATCCTCATCGTGGTGGACCAGGAGCGCCGGATTGGCGGGCACGCTCGCCAGCACGAACGCTTTTCGCAACCAGATATTGTCGGTTTGCCACTGCGTGCCGACGCGAGCGCCGGGTGTCTGCGGCGTGCCGAAGCCGCCCGTGCCCTGCTTCCAGCCGCGATCATCGAAATCGCTGGCGTACCAATTTTCCGCGGGCTTGGAAAACGTGTACCGCCACGCGTCGACGACCGTTTCGTCGGCGAGGGATGCAGAGGCAATGAAACATAGCAAGGGGAAGTATGTGAAATGGGTGTTCATCGGGGCATGCGTTCCTGGTAGTTGGAGCCAGAGTCACAGTCTGGTTGATTCGCGCAGCGGCGGTTACTGCCGCAGCACCTCGCGGCCGATACGCGCGGCTTCGCTGGCGGGGTTTTGCTCGATGATCGTTTGGATGGCTGCAATCGCCCGCTGGCGAACCGCGGGTTTGTTGGATGCCACCAGTGGGCGCTGTTTTTCGATGGCCTTGATCGCGACGATCTCCTTGCGCAGATCGGGGTCGCCGCCGAGTTGGCGGCGCGCGGCGTTAGCCTCCGCCACGATCGGGTACCCGGCATACCGCTCGGCGATGGCGCCATAGCGCTCGTACGCGCGATACTTGCTCTGCGCCGCTTCCGCTTGCGCGGCATCCATGTCGGCCTTGGCCTGGGTAGCGACAACGTCCGCCAGCTTTTGCGCGGCCGATTTGATCTCGATCTTGCGCGAGCCCAGCGCCTTTTGCACCGCCGGAGCCGCCATGGCGTCGTTGCCAAACTCAATACTGCGCCAGGCAGCACGCAGCTCGTCGGGGATTTCTGCCGGATCGATTTTCCAACGTGCGCCTTCGAGTGCCTTGGAGATGGTGTCCTCCAGATCGCTCCACCTGCCAGGCTTCAACGTTCCGTCGGACGAGATGTAGCAAACTTGCACGATGTTCTGCAAGCTGATCTCGTTGATGCCCACGGTCTTTTCGAACGAGCGATCGAGATCGACGAGGATCGGCCAGGTGAGGTTCACGGTGCGAGCATACGCTTGCAGGGTCGCCGCCGGCGTGCCGGAGTTCACCGCCACGAACGCGATCGGATCGTTGCGGTGCTTTTCCGCGACATCCAACAAGGCCGGCCATTGCGCTTTGCAGCGCGGACACGTTTCTTCAAAGAAGTAAAGCAATACTCCCTTGCCGGACAGCCCGTGCTTGGTCGGCGGGGTGGTGTTAAGCCAGGTGCTGGGAAATTCAAAATCCTTGTTGGGCGACGGCGCGGTCAAGAGCTGAGCCGTGACTGCCGAAGGCGCCACGAGCGCCGTGACGACCAGCGCTTGGAACAATCGCTCTAAAACCGTGCGAGCCGAATCACCGATCATGCCGTGCGCCCTCCGCACACTGAGGCACCTTGCCAGCAACCGTAAAGCACCACGCGCGTGCCGGTTTGCGAACCCCAAGGTATTATCCACTCGCGCCGAACGACGCACAACGACACCCGGGTGCGCAACGCCGTGCGAGATTCCCGACGGTCTCAGGTCGCCCCGATTCGATGGCCGGGTCACTACGGCTGAAACGTGAAAGTGACGTCATCGACGTCCCGATCGACGAGTTTCACGTCTCGTTGTTGCCTGCCAAGCTCCTCGTGCCAGATGGCCAGCGAATAATCGCCCGGCGGCAGCCCGGCGATAGAATAGCTACCGCCCTCGTCGGTGACGGCAAAGTATGGATGCTCCATGACGAAGAGATAGGCATGCATCCAGGGATGGATATCACACTGGATCTCGATCTCGCGCTCGGGCGAGTCGAACAGTCGCTCGCGCGGTCCGGAATCGGCCGGTTGGCCAAAGTTGAATGCCCGATTGCGGACCGGAAATGAGCGGACATTGTGCGTCACCGGATCGTTGTTCAAGACACGCAGCGTCTGGCCGACCATCATGCCCTGCACGCGCGGACGGTACATGCAGTCCTTTTGATCGAGTTCGACAACCTGGTCGGGAACCGGATAGTCGATCTTCGGCGCGCCGCGGCGAATGTACACGAACACGTTCCGAACGCCGCCATCGTCGTTGATGATTAGCTCCTCGGACAGAACGGGCTGATCGCCGTGGAGCTTGATGCAGGTAGCGTCCTTGGTCATGACAATCGCCCGGCGCTCGGGCTTCGGACCGTCGAACACGACCCGTCCGCGCAAGTGCATGCCGCCGACCGCACCTGACTTGTCCGCGGTGGTATCGGCGAGGTCTCCGGCGACCGCGTCGTCGACGCGCTGGGCAGTCGGATCGGCAGGCCGAGTCGTTTGTTGGTCGGGCGGTTGCTGAACCTGCGGCGCCTCGACTGCCGTGGCCGCAGACGCCGCTGTCGCCGGGCCCTGCGCGCCCTCGCTACTGGTGACCGATGAGGCAGCCGGCGAGTCACAGCCAACCGACGCGACCAGCAAAAGGATTGCAAGAAAGGCTCGCGGCGCAAGCTGCGCACTTGTGGAATAGGTCATGCTTCAGTTGCTCTGGACTTCAAGAACATTCAATTGTCGCTATTTCTGCAAACGCCGCGCATTAGCTCGAACATTGCCACGGAGCCGCCATTCGCTCGAGGCGGGGGCAGTACGGCCCAAGCAACACCGGATGCGCCCGGGGAGGTTTTCGAGTCAATCCGCATCGCGGGCGGCTATTCGGATGGGCTTGCCGCGGCGACCGCGCGCGACGTGTCGGTCTTTTCGTTCACCGTGCCGTCCAGCGTGATCTTGATGATCGATCCGAGCCTGCGCTCCGTGTGACGATTGGGCCAGTTGGAATTGCAAACCCAAACGCTCCCGTCCTCGCCGAATTCGATCTCGCGCGTGTAGGTGACGCGCGAGGGCATGGGATACTCGATCAACTCCTCGGTGCTCGGAATGAAGCGGAACATCGAGTCGTTGGTCGTGCCGCAGATCCAGATGTCGCCCGTCTGGGGATGAACGTTCAAAGCGTAGGGGAACTGGTTTTCCTTGTTGGGAAGATCGTAGACCGTCCATTTTTCGGTCGTCGGATCGAACTTGGCAAACACGCCCGATCCGCAGCCCGGCACCCACACCATGCCGTCGGCCGCAACTTGCAAGCGGCGCGGCCCGTGGAACGGCGGGTTCCACTCCTTGATGTCGCCGTCGGGCACTTCCGGGTTGATGCGACCCACACGATTGCCATTTAGCTTCGTGTACCAGATATGACCGTTCGGCGCCACATCGATGCCGTAGGGGGTGCGTCCTCGAGATTCGCCCACACCGCGGCCCACAGCCTGATCTTCATCCGGGAGCCTGTAGAACTTGCGAGCGTTTTCGCGATTGGGATCGAGGCTATAGACGCCGCGACCGGCATCCGTGTACCACACGACCCCCTTCGTGTCGACTCGCAACGTGTGGGGATAGACGCCGCGGGGCGCCGGGTCGGGCGCCGACGAGACGACAGTCCACTCCTCGGTCTTCACGTCGAACTTGGCCATTTTTCCGCCGATAGCGCAGGTGATCCATATATTCCCATCGGCATCGCATTCGAGCGAGTGGGGGCCCATCGTCATCGGGTCATCGGAGTAAGGCTTCTTGCCGCCCGGCACGCGATACTCCTTGCGCTCGGCGGTGACCGGATCGAGGCTGACCAGCACGTCGTTCGCCATGTCGACGGCGTAGACCAGACCGTTATGCCCCAATTCCAAGTCATGAATCATCGACGGGCGTTTGCTGCCCATGTCCCATTCGGCAACCCGCAAAGCAAGAGCTTTGCCCTTCGGCGCTTCGGGCGGGGTCCAGGCGCCCCATTTCTTCGGGGCATCTTCCGCATAGGTGTTCACCAACTTCGGCACAATGGTCTTTTGCAGGTCCGGATGGAGCGCTCCGAAACCGTCCATTCTGGTGATCATGACTTGCCAGTCGACCGGCTCTTCCGGCGTGCGGAAGCCTTCGGTGCCAACCTGGTGGCAGTAGGTGCAGGACATCTTGAAGCTCATGCGATGGTCTTCGTTTTCGAACTTCAATTCCCCGAACAAGCTGGCACCCGTCCGCTGCCGCAGCAGATCCTTGGCCGGTTGCATGACGAACTTGGCGGACTCATTCTGGGCGCCGCTGGAAACATCGACGGCGTCGAGATAGCTGTCGTCAAAGCCGACCAATCGGGCACGCAACGCGTATTCGTCGGGTGGCAATTGGTCGAGGACGAAGCGACCTTCGTTGTCGGTTAGCACCGAGATGCTCTTTTGATCGTCCACTTGGATCGCTGAAACGATCGCACCCCGGAGTCCTTTGCCGGAGGCATCTGCAACCGTGCCGCGCACGCTGCCTGTGTCCGCCGCCATCGCGGTTGTCGTCGTCGCGCAGAGTAGAGCGATTCCTGTCCAGCAAAGTTTTCGCATCGCCAAGCTCCCCATTGTCAGTTATCGGCCGGCAGATCTACCACCGGCCGCGTTATATTCGCCGTGCGTGATTATCGCGCCGCTATTCCGAGAAATCAATCTCCACAGGCTGGATCACGACGTCGACGAGATATTCGCGAAATTCAGCCCGCTCGACGGATTCCAGAGACCGCAGAAAGGCGGCCACTTCGCGTACTTCAGCTTCGGTCAGGGCGATCTTACCGACTTCAACCTCAATGTCCGCACGCTTGTTTTGCTGGGCGATCTGGCCGCTTTCCACATGCTTGGCAATTGCCTCTTCGAGCGTGGCGGCGCTGCCGTCATGGAAAAACGACTTGCGTTTGGCCAGATCTCGCAAGGACGGCGTCGCGATCGGGTTGGCAGCCGTGCCGATCTGGTGCTTTTTGCCATCGGTGAAGTCGGGCACGCTGTGGCAGGCCGTACAATTGCCAATCCCATTGGCGTCACCATAGGCGCGGATGAACTTCAGCCAGCCGCGAAACGCATCATCGCTGAAGCCCTTAGCGGGCCGCTTGATCAAGATGCGGCCGGCCTGATTTCCCAACCGCGACTCCATCATCCCCCAATACTCCGCGGCGCCTTCGTTTGGCAGAAAGCCTTCGCGGAACCGATTGATCTTCATGAACGCGTCGTAGGACGACGTGTACCTGGCATCGGTCACGACGCGGCCCGATTGGCGCTGCGCTGCCGCCTCGCGCGGCGCGCCCGCCAATGCGACTGCCAGGCAAAGCATTCCCCCCAAAACCGGTAGGGAGGGAGTGCGGTGACACGGCACGTAGTCGCCCGCGATCATACGTTTCCTTTCGATGGAGTGGTCGGCACGCTGTACACGATTGTCAGGGCTTCTGCCGATTGCCGACTTGCCACCCCAGACTCGGATGACAACCTGAGTCGGCAACCCATCCCTGCGTTGGGGCCGAGCTCACTTCCCTCGGTTTTTATCCTGCTTACCTTTCGCTGACTGATCCTGCTTGCTCGCCTTTTGTTTCTTGCTCTTTTCCTTGTCTTTCTTGCCGCCTTTGTCTCCCATCGCGTCATCCTTTCGTTTTGGCGTTCGTCCTTCGAGTAAGTGAAAATCTCTGTCGGGCTATTGTCGCCGTCCGATTCTGGAATGTCCAATACGGCCGACCGATTTTTCCGACGACCCTAGGGCCCGCCGATTTGGGAACCTGGGGGGACTTGCCGCCTCGAAGCCGTGGGGCGCTATTTTTTTCGGCTTCTCGTCGAGTAACGGATCGATGGTCCGGCCCGAGGTCAATGGTACACTGGTCGCATGCATTGCCGGCCAGTACGAGCCTGGGTCGGCTCCAAATTCAACCGAATGCAAAATCTTGCACTAAGGAGCACTGCGATGCGAGCGTGCCTAACAACGAAGTGCGTGTCGGGCCAATCGGACCAGCCAATCCGCGCTGGGAATCCCGTCCGTTCGGTTCTGCTGGCGATTACCTGTCTGCTCGGCGCGCCGGAATTAGCCTGGGCCGGGTACTCGATCGAGATCAGCGTCGACGGCGGCGCGCCGACGTTGTTCCTCGACAATGGGCCCGACGACCTGAACCCCGTGCTGTTTGACCTCGAAATTCCCTTCACGGTCGGCGACGTGGGCAATAATTGGTCGGCGACGGGAACCGTACTGGCCAGCGGCGGCAACGGGGCGCCACCGGTGTCGACGATCGTCACCGACACACTGATCGAGAATATCGGCGGCTTGTTTCTGCAAGGTGAGATCGAGGTCGTGCACAACTACGCCGCGTCGGGAGCCGGCACGCACACGGCCACGCTCGACGGTCAATTCGAGAACGTCCTGGGCAACGACATCGGATATGCCGAGCTGCGGCTCTTCGCCGCGGTGAACAGCCAGAGCATGGGCATGCTGCAAGAAGGCCCGGTCATCAATAGCCCGAGCCCTCAAGCATTCGTCGGCGGAATGCTCGCCTTGGAGTTACCCACTACCACGGAACACATATTTACCTTTCAGTTCTACCTGGGCGACCCCGGCGACGCGATCCGGCTGTTCAACAGCGCCGAACTTCATACCTTCGTGCCCGAGCCGTCGAGCGCCGTGTTGGGGTTGCTCGGCGCGGGGATGCTCGGCGTCCTCGGCTGTAAACGGGCGCGCATGCAGCGCGGCAAAAGATCGAACGCGGCGCATTAGTCCCTGAGCCGCTCTTCGGCGCAGCGCTATCGTGCAAATCCCCCGACGCGGTCCAAGCGGGTCACTTCGATAGGCGGACGGAACAGGGTGGCGAAGGCCATGCGCATCTTGCCCATGTGCGGAGTCTTGCCGTGCGCCTTCAGCGCGTCCTCGTCCTGATAGACTTCGAAGAAGACGAGCTCGTCGGGGCTCTTGGCGGAGCGGTGACAGATGTACGCCAGTACTCCGGGCTCGTCCGCCTCGACGGCGGCGCACAGGTCCTTGAGTGCTTGCAGGCCCTCGGCTTCTTTATCCATGTTGAGCTTGAATTTGGCGAGCTGCGTAATCGTCGGTCCAGCATCCCCTTCGCCGGCATGCACCAGGCGGCTGAAGCCAAAGGTCGCCAAACCGGCGCCGGCCGCACAAAAAACTCGCCGCGTCACCAAGCCTTCAGAAACTGTCATGGGAGCACGCCTTTCTTTGTCGATTTCGATTGAGAGTAGGATCATTGTGCGCTCGGCACCATAATGTACCGGCTATAGGCAAGCAAATGCTTCGATCTTCTCGGCCACGGCCGATGGATCCTCCATCAGCAGAAAGTGGCCCAAGCCGGTCAATTCGTGATAGACGGCCCGGGGGCACCGCCGCGCGAGTTCGCGGCCCATTTCGACGTGGGCGATCGGATCGCCGTCAGCCCACACGATTTGCATTCGCGACTGGGCGTTTTCCAGTGCCCCCAGCCAGCGGTCGGCGTGCACGTAGCGCTCACGCATGTAACCAGCGATCGCCGGCAACCGCAGATGGCCATCCTGATACTGCAAGAGATCGTTCATCACCTGCGCATCGACGGCCGTAATCGCGTCGGGCCGTCGCATCAGCCTCTGCAAGGCCGGGACATACATCGCGGAAAACGCGCCGCGACAGATTTCGATCGCCTGCGGCAAGGTGGCGTTTGCCGCCAGGAGCTCCTGAAAGGGTGTGATTTTCGCGATCCACTGCAACATGCTGCCGTTGAGAAAGGTCGACGATTGAAGCTCGAAGTCCAGCCGCCCCTCGGCCTGTCGGGCCAATAGCTCGCTGTGCAGGCTCGTGCCAAGATCGTGACTCGCCACATGGGCAGCGCGGACCTTCAACCTGGCGAGCAACTCCTCGATGGTGTCGGCTTGCTGAAACAACGAGTAGCTGTAGGCCACGGGTTTATCCGAGAGTCCGAAGCCCAGCAAATCCGGAGCGATCGCGCGCACTCGTCCAGAGAGTCGCTCGATGGCGCTCCGCCAATCGTAGCACGACGTGGGAAAACCGTGCAGCAATAGCACTGTTGGAGGCACGTCGGCCGAACTGGCGACTACGGTCGGGCCGCGATCATGAACGTACATTCGCCGGCCGGCGACCTCCACACGACGGCCCGCGGCGAGCCACGACCTGGTTGCATCGCAGAATTGATCGATTTGCATCGCAGTCGCCACGTGTCGATGGTTACGCGAGTCGAGCAGGGTCTTTCGATTTCCAAGCCAGCACGACCGTCGCGTGGCAGCAGTGATCTCACGGTGCCGGCTATTTGAGCTCGATCGTGACCTGTTCCAGGGTCTCGTTGAACTTAAATGGAGTCTGGTAGTCTTCCGAAACAGGCGTGCCAATGTCCATGCCGACGTTGAATGTTTCGTCGATGGAGAGGACATTGGGCGCGGTTCTGGCAATTTGCCCCTCGCCGACCTGTCGATCGTTGATGAATAGCTTTCCGATTCCGCCACCACCGCGCGCTTTGTTGCGTGCGACGAACTCGTAGCGGAGCGTCGATTTTCCGAGGGGCACCTCAGCATCCGAGGTAATCGTGTGGCGGGTGGAGTTGAGAAAGTTATAGTGCAACACGAGCTTACCCTTTTTCAGATACAGGCTATAGCCGCCGAATCGTCCCCCCGCCGCGACCAACACTCCCTCGGCTCCCGGTTTTTGAATGTTCACGACCGCGGAGATCGTGCTGGATCGGTTCTTGGTGTTGGGTGCACATGCCTCGGGAATGATGACGCCGGGATAGAATGTCGCCGAAGTTCTGCCCGGTGCAACTTCGGGCTGTGGACTGGTGAGCATGCGGCCAGCCGTGCGATCGTCGATGGGCAAAACCTGAAACCTGGCAGCTTCGATCCAAAACATGGCCTGCAGCTCCTGGAGCTTTTTCGGATTCGCCGTCGACAAATCCGTGGCCTCGCTGAAGTCGTCGTCGAGGTTGTACAGCTCCCATGGTTCGGCGTCGATGTCGACGTTGCCGGCGACCATGTTCCAGGGCAAGCGACCATGGAATGCCGCCGCGATCCAACCGTCGTGATAGATGGCCCGGCTGCCTAGCATTTCAAAATACTGGGTGGTGTGGCGCCCTTTGGCCTGTGCGTCGTCAAATGTGTAGACCAGGCTGACGCCTTCGATGGGTTTCTGCGGAATTCCGTTGACTTCGGCCGGCGCCTCGATGCCGACGGCGTCATAAATCGTCGGCGCGATATCGACCGCATGATGAAACTGGCTTCTCAGCCCGTTTCGTTCCTTCATGCGTTTCGGCCATGAAATCACCATCGGGTTGCGCGTGCCGCCAAAGTGCGAGGCGATTTGTTTCGTCCACTGGAACGGAGTGCTGCCAGCGTGGGCCCAGCCGACGGGATAGTTGTTGTAGGCCATCGGGCCGCCGAGCTGATCTTGCAGCTTTCGGTTGGCTTCGATGGTGTCGACAACTCCGTTGAAGCGTTTGGCTTCGTTGTCGGTGCCGGTCAATCCACCCTCGGGACTAGCGCCATTGTCGCCGACGATGTAGATGACCATGGTATTGTCGAGATCTCCTAGCTGCTCGATCGCATCGATGAGACGGCCGATTTCGTGGTCGGTGTGCCCAAGAAATCCGGCAAACACTTCCTGCATCCGCGCGTAGAGGCGTTTTTCATCGGCGCTCAAGGAGTCCCAGGCCGGAATCGTCTCGTGACGCGGCGTAAGGGTCGTGTTGGCCGGCACGACTCCCAACTGCTTTTGTCGCGCAAAGGTTTCCTCCCGGACCTTGTCCCAACCCTGATCGAATTGGCCTTTGAATCGCTCGATCCAGGATTGCGGAGCGTGATGGGGAGCGTGCGTGGCGCCTGGGGCAAAGTAGAGGAAGAATGGCTTGTCGGGCTGGGTGGATTGCTGCGTGCGAACCCAGTCGATCGCCCGGTCAGTCATGTCGCTCATGAGATGATAGTCGGGATCATTGGGCGGCTGGATCCGCCTGGTGTTTTCCACGAGCGCTGGCGCCCATTGGTTGGTATCGCCGCCGATAAAGCCATAGAAATACTCGAAGCCCAGGTGCGTAGGCCAGCGATCGAAGGGGCCGGTGGGACCGGCCTCCCAGGGCGGCGTGTTGTGCCATTTGCCGAAGGCCGCGGTGTTGTAGCCGTTGCCCTTGAGAACCTGCGAAATGAGCGCCGCATTTGCCGGAATCATTCCCGAGTAGCCGGGGAATCCCGTCGCGAACTCGGTGACCATTCCGGTGCCAGCCGAATGATGGTTGCGCCCGGTCAGCAGCGCCGCGCGCGTCGGCGAGCAGAGTGCCGTCGTATGAAAGCGGTTATAGCTAAGGCCATTCTTCGCCAGGCGGTCGAGTGTGGGCGTTGGAATCGGACCGCCAAACGTGCTCGGATGACCAAAGCCCGTATCGTCGGTCATGATGAGCACGACGTTTGGCGCGCCCTGCGGCGGCTTGATCGATTCACGAAATGAAGGTTTGGAGTCCTTGATCGTGCGGCCAATGACGCCAGCAAACGGTGGATCCTCCGGCGGCAGGTTGGCCAGCGACTCGGCCGCGAGCGCGAATGGTCGATTGTCGAGCGGCGTCGCGCCTGCCAGGCAGCCTTCCCACACGGCGACTAGTAGCAGGAGGTTCGGCACCGTCCAGCGACTATTGACTTGCATGATGACTCTCCCAGAAGGACGCGAGACAACCGGTTCGGCGGACGACGCGTCATGGTGTCAATGGGCTCTGCGCGATGAATGCGATCATCACGCGGGCTAATTCCTCGCCGTGCGTTTCTTGGATGAAGTGACCCGCGCCTTGGATCGTTGCATGCGGTTGATTCTTGCAACCGGGGACCTCGCGTTGAAAAATCTTGTCGGCGCCACCGGTGATCGGATCGGAGTCGCCATAAGCAGTCAGAAATGGCTTTTGCCATTTGCGCAGCACGTCCCAGGCTTGCTTGTTCGCCGCCGTGGCCGGGTCGTCGGGCGCGATGGGCACCAGTTGCGGCAGCATCAAGGGGCCGGCCTTGAATCGTTTGTCGGGAAACGGAGCGTCGTACGCCTGCTCTAGCGCCGGCGTTTTCGCGCTGCCAGCCACCAGGCTGCCGATCGGCATATCGCCGCGTTCGAGCATTTGCTGGCTGATGCGCCTCCAGACCAGAAAGGCCGCCGTGATCGGCTCGTCGCCCGTCGGCAAGCCCGTGTTCGAGAGGACGATCCGCGCAAAGCGCGCTTCGTTCTCGGTGACCACCCGGAGCCCGATCAACCCACCCAGTCCTGGCCAAAAAAAGTGCAGCGATTCAGGTCGAGCGACGCGACCAGCGCGGCCACCGTATCCACGTGAAACTTGTACGTATGGACAGCCGTGTCCGCCGGCTTATCCGAGCGACCGAAGCCGATCAGGTCAGGCACGATGCAGCGATAGCCCGCGGCCGTCAGCACCGGAATCATCTTGCGATACAGATAACACCACGTCGGCTCGCCGTGCAGCAACAGAATTGGTTCGCCGTCGCTCGGACCCTCGTCCAGATAATGCATGCGGTAGCCATCGATTTCCTTGTAACGTGGCGTGAATGCGAATCCGGGCAGGTTGGCGAACTGTTCGTCGGGCGTGCGCAAGACACCGGGACGAATCTCCGCCGCGCTTTCGGCATCGTCGGCCGCGTTCGCCGCCGGGTCGAGCGGAATCACGGCGTAGTTGATCTGTCCTTGCAGTCCGGCCTCGCGATGATGATGAATGGCCCGGTACTCGGGCGAGATCGTCATCTGCATCAATGTCTTCTTGCGGGGATATTGCACCAGGGCCACCATGTCCCAGTCGGCCTGGCCGATGAGGCAAAACTGCGCCTTACCGGAGAACAACAGCTTCGCGCCAAGCTTTTCCAGAATTGGCTGGACTCCGGCCGCATACTTGGCGTACTCCGCTTGTCCGCCGTCCGGCTTGAATTTCAACAGGTTGACCATCACGATCGGGCTGTCGTCAGGCAGCGCAAGGAAAGCCTGCATCTGACTGGGCGTAGGCAGCATCCCATCGATAGCGCCTGCGGGCTGCGGATCGGCGCCATGCGCATCGCTCGCCGCGACGCCCGACCCCACTGCCAACGCGGCCGCGGCGATGCTCGTTCCCGTCAGAAACTCGCGTCTGCCTCGCTGATCGGCGCTGTCGCTCATCGTTTTCTCCGCCAGTTGTGATCGATTGCGTAATCAGAATCGTCGCAATGAAACTTGCGGTCCTTCGCCAGCGTCGCGATTGGGAGTTTTTTGGCGCGATCGCGTCCAAGCTGTGGAAAGGATTGTATTGCCGCGAGAGAGCATTTACGAGCAGAATCGGGGGCTGTCGTCGCTCGACGCGCTTGGGGAGTCGATGCACACCACAGCCCGGACTTGACGCATTTGGCCGGCGCCCTCAAACTGCAATGACGAAAGTGCTTAGCGAGAGTGGCGGAATTGGCAGACGCGCTGGACTTAGGATCCAGTGGGGCAACCCGTCCGGGTTCGACTCCCGGCTCTCGCAGTTGCAAGTATGACATTGAGTTGCGTCACGTCTTTCGCCTTGCGATGGTTTCTGGAAACCACCAACATTCAAATAGCTGTCCCGCCCTGCGCACTATGCCGACTGCGCCGTTCCAGTCTTGCTTAAGACCGATGGCGGTATGGTGGCACATGGCACCGGAACCCTCTTTCGGATGGCCGACCGCAAGTTCCTTGTAGTGGCAGCCCACGCTGTCGTTGCCGATCGGCAGCGCGATCCAGATAAGTCGCTACTCTTAGTCGCGCCAGCCGAGTCGACGACAATGCCGCTCTCTTTCGATGTCGCAGCCCGTCGAGTTCTTCTACGGAATGCCCGGAGGGGAGCAAATGCGAGTAATTCTTTATCAAAATGCTTGACATTGCCCCGGCGGTTGGTTAGCTTCTTTGCGGGACTACTACCACTGTCCAATATGCACCGCCCTATTGGGAGTAGCGCAAATGCGAAAACCAATCACCGTTTGTCTCCTCGCGGCTTTTGGCTTGATGCTAGTCCCCGCAACCGCTCCGGCCGACGACTTCGCGCCACCTCCCTGGGACCGGGCTCATCCAAACGCCGTCACGGCGGAATGGGAATTCTCAGCTCCGGCCAGTCCCATTGCGCCCGATGGTCCGCTGACGAATGTCGGGGTCAAAGGAAGCGGCACGTTGTCCACTACCGCCACTATCTTCGCCTCAGGTTGGGGAGCTGGCGACGGCGATGGGGGTTGGTTTTTTGCGCCTGATTTTGATGGTTCAATCTACTTCGAAGTTGACAACGTCGTTGACCTTGAGCCGGTTAAGCATATGTGGGTTCAGGTGACGCACACGCCGGGACTCGCGCTGGGGATCGACCCGCTCTTCGCAGAGAACTTCTCCGTTTTCGGCTCGACCCCTGGTTCCATATCGATGATCCCACACGGCCCAACGAGCACCATCTTTTTTTGGGACATTTTCCCAAATCCTGCCGCGGAGGTTTTTACCCTGCATGTCTTTAGCACGGGCGAAATCGACCAGATTGTTGTTGACACGATTTCCATTCCTGAGCCCTCTACCCTCGCATTAGCTGCGTTCGGTCTTATTGGCCTCGCTGCCTGGGGTTGGCGGCGGAAGCGTTCGACTTCCACTGATTTTTGAACCGCGCCTTCCTGGCAACGGCTCCCACGGAGTCGTCAAGGACTACTGGGGTTCGCGCACTCATCGCACGCCGATCGGCCCGGGTTTCCTACAGCCGCGCTGGCTGCGGCTGATCTGCTCCATGCACTCGGGCATAGGCCGGCTGCCGGCAATCTCTGCGATGTGCACGTGTCCGCTGCCGATTGGCTCCCGTTCGATCCTTGGTTTCAATGTCTGCCCGTCTGCCCCACCCGCCAATCTATGACGTAGGCTCGACCTGGTCATAGCAAACAGATGCGCAAGTCGGCATGAATACGTGCCGTGCCGCTCCTGATCGTGCGATTCCGCGCGCCCGACGGGAATGATCGGGGCGCCTTGATCCACGGCCGCGGTTGCGGCCGCGGCAGATTGCGTAAAGCATCGGCGCGCACTGATTGCCGCGCGCCCCTTGGCATGCAAACTGCTCTATGTTTCTGGTGAAGCCCCGCACGATGACGCTTGCGGCGCGTTCGCACACTCACGCGAGCCCCGCCGGGCGACCAAACTGAGGAGACGAAGCCATGGGCGGTGTCACACACGGCTCGATGCATCAGGACCACAAACAGTGGTTGAGCGACAACGACATGTGGCGCTTGGACATTGCGAATTGGCAAGCGGAGCTGCGCGAGGCCGAAAGCAGCTTGCAGGACATCGAAGCTGCCATCAAGGATCATACGACAGCGCTGCAGACCCATGCGGCGTCGGTCCGTATGCGCGAGCAGGCGCTGCGTGCCCATGAGCATGCGCTGGCGGAGTACGAACAGGGGGAGACCGGCGCCGAACTGATCGCACTCGTGGAGATTCACCGGCGAGAGGCCGCCGATCATTTACAGCAGACGGACGCGCACGAGCGCATCAAGCGTCATCACCATCAGGTCATCGCCCATTTGCGCCAAGTGCGCAAGGCGCTGGCGGCAGCAGAATAGCAACGGGGATGCCGTTCACGGCACGCTGTGATAGATATGGCCAACAATTTCCCCTCGAATACGCTCAGGTGCGCCATGCGGGCGAAAGATAAATGGAGGTACATGCCATGACAGCCTGGATATTCGTCGGCGACACCAGCAGGGCACAGTTATTCTCCACCGAGCTGCGGGAGGATCCCTGGACGTTGATCGAAGGCTTCGAGCATCCCGAGGGCCGCGAGTTTTCGCGCGAGATTCGTCCCACGTCGCCACCGGGCCGAGCCGAGCAAAGCTCTGCCTATGGAGCGCGCCATACGGCGATGGAGCCGCGCACCACGCCCAAGGAAGCCGAAGCCCAGCGCTTCGCGCAGCAAGTGGCAGACTACCTGGAGCAGGCGGTCGCCGCGCGGAAGTACGACTACCTGGTGCTCGTAGCACCACCACATTTCCTGGGCACGCTGCGCGGCGCATTGGGAGAGCAGGCGGCGAAGCACGTGCGGAACACGGTGAACAAAGATCTGACACGGCTCGAACCGGTGGAAATGCGCGAGCGGCTGATTGATGCCGTTTTCCCCGTGGCGCCGACCTCGAGCTGAATCGAAACCCAGAGTTTCAGTCATCAGCGGTTGGAAGCGTGGAGGGACATGGCCATGGCCAAGTTCGCCCAACAGCGCAGGCAATTGGTCGAGCGTCAGATCCGCCGGCGGGGAGTCATCGACCCGGCCGTGCTCGCGGCGATTGAGTCGGTGCCGCGCGAGGCCTTCCTGCCACCGCAACTGTCGTGAACGGCAGTCGCCATCTAGAAACGTGCCACAGGTGGCGAAGTCCACCCGTGCGATTGTAGAAGCCAGTGCTGGCTCGTCTCATGGCAGGCCATCCGCGTGCTAGCAGCGCCCGCGATTCATGGCGCGCCAGCACGTCCTCGATCGGCCCGCCGGCCGACTTCCTGTGACCGTCGCCAGGGCGACGCGCCGAAAACAGTAGATGACCTAGAGTGAGGCACGCGCCTCGGGGTCGACAGCCGGCCGACGTCGTAGTTCTTTCAGGGAGCCGCGTTATGCGCGTGATCAGCGTGACGCCGGCAGGTCGCCGGCGGTATCTGGCTGCGCTGGTGCCGCATTTGCTGCGCCAGCGGCACATCATCGACGAGCATCATTGGTGGCTTAACACCACCGACGCGGACGATATCCGCTACGTCGAGCAGGTCACCGCCGAGCATCCCAAGTTCTTCAAGATTCGTCGCAAGGAGGTACGCCCCGACCTGCAGTTGGGTGAGAACATTTGGCGGTATTTCCGCGACTACGCGCGGCCCAATACGCTGTACATCCGCTTCGACGACGACATTTTGTACGTGGCCGACGACGCGGTCGATAATCTGGTTCGCTATCGTCTCGCGCATCGCGAGCCGCTGCTGGTGCTGGGCAACATCATCAACAACGCTGTTTGCACGCACTTTCACCAGCAGGCTGGGCTGGTGCCGTGGCACTGGGGCGAGGTGCGGAACGAGTGCATGGACCACAATGGTTGGTGGCGCGGCGAGTTCGCCCGTCGCCTGCATGCGCTGGTGCTCGACGAGCTGCGCCACGATGGCCTGGAGCGTTGGAAGCAGGTGGCCCTGCCGGTCGAAGGCACGCGGCGCTTTTCGATCAACGTCATTTCCTGGCTGGGCGACGACCTGGCCGGAGTGCCCGAGCTGGCGCAGGATCGTATCGATGAGGAGCCCTTTCTCACCGAGACGTTGCCCTCGAGGCTGGGACGACCGACGGTGGCCTGTCCGGCTGCGCTGTTCGTGCATTTCGCCTTCTATCCGCAGCGCCCGCTGTTGGAGTGGACGTGGCCCGAGCTGGTAGGCCACTACCAGGCACTGGCCGAGCAGGAGGGCTATCAACCGCGATCGACGGAGACGGTGTTGCGGCTGGTGCGCGACACAGCCTGGCTGATGGGCAAGTCCGCTGGCAAGGTGCGCGCGCACGCCCGAAAGCACTGGTGGCCGCGCGAAGCTGCATGAACAGCCGATCAGTTCCGAGCCGCTTGCTCCGGGCGCCTGCCGTACGTTATCGTTGTTCCAGCGATTCACTCTCGATCGCCTCTCGCGCGGCTGTCCACTCATGCCTAACGATGCGGGTCGCTTGATCGCCGTGGGCGACGTCCACGGTTGCGTCCATGCGCTCGATGCGCTGCTGGTGGCAATTGCGCCGACAGATCGCGACGAATTGGTGTTCCTTGGCGACCTGGTCGACCAGGGGCGCGATAGCCGCGACGTGCTCGATCGGTTGATCGAGCTGAAGCAGCGCTGCGGGTTGGTGCTGATTCGCGGCAATCACGAGGAAATGATGTTCGCGGCTCGCGAAAGCGAGCAGGCGCTGCGCTATTGGGAAGTGTGCGGTGGGTTTGCCACGCTCAACTCCTATCGCTATGGCGCCAAGCTCGATGCCGTGCCGGACGAACACTGGGACTTGTTGGCCGAGGGGCGGGACTACTACGAGACGAGCGACGCCATCTTCACTCACGCCAACTATCTGCCCGACGTGCCGATGGCGCTGCAGCCCGAGCATCAACTGCGTTGGGCCTTGTTCGAACCGGCAGAAGTCCATCCGCACATCTCCGGAAAGACGGTGTTCGTGGGACATACCGAACAGGCGAACTCCGAAATCCTCGACCTGGGGTTTGCGGCGTGCATCGACACGGCCTGTTGGCGGCACGGCTGGCTGACGGCCATCGAGGTGCGCACGCGCCAGCTCTGGCAGGCCAGCCGCTTTGGCATGCTACGCGATCAGGACGAAGCTCACCACCGTCAGGTGTTTGCGGCACTCGCCCAGCGCGTGGCCGTCTGACGAGGCCGTCCGACGCCCTGGCTCCGGCCATGTCCAGTGCTGACGGCAAAGCTGCGGATTGTAGCGGTTGTGTCCGCCGCCGGTTTCCGATTGCCCGTGTCGTGGGGGAAATGCCGATTCGATACTACACACGTGTGAAGTCTACGCGCACGTGAAGTAACGGCAGCTTCCCGTCTGCTTCGGTGCATGGATGCACAAATCAATTCACGCGGCACTCATGCTGCTGCTGGCAACGCTGGCGATCGCGTTGGCCGGCTGCACGAACCTGCGGAACTACCTGGGCAACGGGCTTAAGGTGGGTCCGAACTACGCGACGCCGCCGGCGCCGGTGGCCGTCGACTGGATTGACGCTGCCGACCAACGCGTGCGCACCGACGAAGACGAACTGGCCGGCTGGTGGACCGTGCTGAACGATCCGCTGTTGAACCAGTTGATGGTCAATGCCTATCGGCAGAACCTCACGTTGCGCGAAGCCGGGTTTCGCGTCCTGGCGGCCCGAGCGCAACTGGGCATTACCACCGGGCAGTTCTTTCCGCAGGTGCAAGACGCGTCTGGGGCTTACAACCGCTTTGGGCTCGGCGATAGTTTTTTCAGTCAATGGAACTTTGGCTTCAACCTGGCTTGGGAGCTGGATTTTTGGGGCCGATTTCGCCGGGCCATTCGCTCGGCCGAGGACACGTTGCAAGCCTCGGTGTTCAACTACAACGACGTGCTCGTGACGCTGCTGGGCGATACGGCCAGCTACTATGTGCAAGCGCGCACCACGCAAGAGCGCATCCGCCTGCTCGATATCGTCATCCGCGTGCAGACCGACGTGCTGCGGTTCATCGAGGAGCGATTGGAGGCCGGCAAGGGTGTGACCGAGCTCGATCGAGCCCAGGCCGAAAGCAATCTGAAGCAAAGCCTGTCGCAGCGAAATCAATTGCAGATCGACTTGCGGACAGCGCAAAATCAGATTTGCATTCTGCTGGGCATGCCGGTCATCGACCTTACGCAAATGCTGGCCAGCGATCCGCAGCAATCGATTCCCACCGCCCCCGAATACGTGGTGGTGGGCATCCCGGCCGATTTGCTGCGGCGTCGACCGGACGTGCGCCGTGCCGAGCGCGAGGCCGCCGCGCAAGCCGAGCAGATCGGCATCGCCGAAACCGATTGGTACCCCGCCGTTTCGATCTCGGGCACGCTCGGCTGGCAGGCGGCGCAGTTCTCGGACCTGTTTGCGCCGCAAGCGTTCAACAGCGTCGTGGGACCATCGTTCCAATGGAAGTTGTTGAATTATGGCCGGATCCTGAATAACGTGCGGCTGCAGGAAGCCGAGTTCAGCCGCCTGGTCACCGCCTATCAAAACACCGTGCTGGTGGCCGACCTCGAGGTGGAGAACGGCATCGTGACCTTCCTGCAAGCGCAAGAGCGCGAGGAGAATCTGCGGCAAAGCGTCGACCAGGCCTGGATCGCCCTGCAAGTGATCGTGGCCCAATACGAAGCGGGACTCACCGGCGTCGATTTCAATCGCTATGCCCTGATTCAACAAACTCTGGTCACGCAGCAGGACTCGTGGGCCCAGTCACGCGGCCAAATTGCGCAGGGACTGATTCAGGTCTATCGTGGGCTGGGCGGTGGCTGGCAGATCCAATACGGGCTGCCGCCGGACAAACGCGGCATCCTGTCGCCGCCGCCCGCCGAAGTAGTGCCCGCGCCGGGTGTGCCCATGAACCCAGCAGACCCCACGGTCGTGCCGCCGGAACCGCTGCCGCCACCGGGGCGCGACGAAGGCGATCCGCCGAACGCGTCGTCACGCCGCCAATGGGGCCTGGAAACCGGCCGGCCTTCTTGAATTACTTTATACGAATGAATAGTATACGGACATGAACAAACAATCTCTCGCGCAGCGTTCCGATCGCCTCCGTCCGCAATCGTTTTTGGAGCCAGCGGCCGATTTGGCCGGTGAAATCGCGGAATTCTCGCAGGCGCGGATGCTGCGAGCCGCTCTGATCGGTCTGGGTCGGGGTTTACTGGCCGTGGACGACTCAACGCTCGACTTGCCGCTGCGGCAGTTGCGAGTATGCCTGACACTGTGCGGCCGCAAGGAGTCGATGTCAGAGCTAAGCCGCGGGTTGGGCGTCTCGCTCAGCGCCATGACGCAAGTAGCCGATCGGCTGGAACGGCAAGGATTGGTCGAGCGCGTGTTCGACGGCTCCGATCGTCGCGTCCGTTTTCTGCAACTCACTGCCAAGGGCGAAGCATTGATGCGATCGCACGAGGAGGCCCAGCTTCACAAGATGGCCGCCTGCCTTCGACGTATTGGCCAGCAAGACAGCGAAAAGGTGCTGCACGCGCTGCGCGTGTTAGTTGAAGCCTGCCAGTCACCCTCGCCACACTCCGCACCCGAATCCCGTTGAGCACTAAGCAACATCCGCGGCGCCATTGAGGCATTCACGCGGCGCAAGCGAGTTCCCTGCCATGAAAAAACTGCTGCTGTTCCTGGTGGTCGTCGGCCTGGTGGCGGGCGGCATGGCTTACTTCGGCGGCTTCATGGCGGCCGCGCCGTTGGGCAGCCCTTATCGCACGGCGCCGGTTGAGCGGGGCGACATGCTGATTACGGTGAGCGCCACCGGAACCGTCGAACCGGAGGAATTGGTCGACATCGGGGCCCAAGTCGTGGGCCGCATCAAAACGCTCGGTGACGATCCTCGGTCGCGCACCGACCCGAAGTTCCAAGGCAAGCACGTCGACTACGGCTCGCCGGTCGAAGAAGGCATGCTGCTGGTGCAGATCGACCCGGCGATTTACGACGCGCAATTCAAGCAGGCTGACGCCGCCTTGAGCCTGGCCAAAGCAAACCTGCTACAGATGGAAGCCATGCGGATGCAAGCCGACGCCGAATGGAAGCGGGCGCGGAAGCTCAGCGAGCTCAAGCTGACGACCAACTCGCCTACCGGCTCGATTGTGGAACGATCGCTGCCCGTCAAAGGCATCTCGGACGCCGATTTCGTCTTGGCGCGGGCCAACTATGACAGCGCGGAAGCCAACGTCGAGGCCGCGAAAGCCACGGTCAAGCAGCAAGAGGCCTCGCGACTGCTGGCCCAGACTAATCTGGAGTATACGACCATTCGCTCTCCGGTGAGCGGCACGATCATCGCTCGGCGCATCAACATCGGCCAAACCGTGGTTTCGAGCCTCAGCGCGCCGAGCCTGTTTCTGATCGCACGCGACTTGCGCCGCATGCAGGTGTGGGCATCGGTTAACGAAGCCGACATCGGCCAACTGAAGGTCGACATGCCCGTTCATTTCTCGGTCGACGCGTTTCCCAACGACGATTTCCACGGAAGGGTGGAACAGATTCGCTTAAACGCCGCCATGACCTCGAACGTGGTGATCTATACGGTGGTGATCGCAGTCGACAACTCCGACTTGCGGCTGCTGCCCTATTTGACGGCCGACGTCAATTTCGAAGTGGACCGTCGGCAGGACGCGTTGCTGGTGCCCAACGCGGCGCTGCGCTACCTGCCGCCCGCCAATCGAATCGCGCCAAGTACGTCGGCAGCGGCCCAATCGACTGCGGCCGACTTGGAAGGGACGGAAACAAACTGGGGTACGGTGTGGGTACAACAGGGCGAAAACAACCTGCTGTCACCGGTCAAGGTGGCGATCGGCACGAGCGACGGCGCCTTTACGGAGATTCTCAGCGGCGAGTTGAAAGAGGGCATGGCCGTGGTGTTGGGCGAGCGGCGAGCGGACGAGACGGTCGAAGTCAACAATCCTTTCGCGCCACCCCGGTGGGGCGGCAAGAAAAAAACGAAAAGCTAGGCCGGCCGCACGCCAACCTATACCTGCAGCCTGAGACCAGGCAACCTGGAACAGAGTCGGGCACGATGGAATTGATTCGCGTCGAAAACGTCTTCAAAACCTACCACGTCGGCGAGATCGACGTGCCGGTGCTCAAAGGCGTCTCGCTTTCCATCCGCCGCGGCGAGATGGTGGCGCTGATGGGCGCATCGGGATCGGGCAAGAGCACCCTGATGAACATCTTGGGCTGCCTCGATCGCCCCACGTCCGGCAGTTATTGGCTCGACGGACAGGACGTGGGAAGTCTCTCCGCCAACGAGCGCGCCGTCGTTCGCACCGCGAAGCTGGGATTCGTGTTTCAGAGCTTCAACCTGCTGCCCCGTACCACGGCCGTCAACAACGTGCTGATGCCGCTGGACTATTCGACCAATGCGCCTTCGGCCGGCAAGGCGCTCGCGCGATCGCACGAGTGGCTCGATCGCGTCGGCTTGCAATCCAGGCTCGATCACGTGCCCTCGCAAATGTCCGGCGGACAGCAACAGCGCGTGGCCATCGCCCGCGCGCTGATCAATCAGCCTGCCGTGCTGTTAGCCGACGAGCCGACGGGCAATCTCGATTCGCACACCAGCGTCGAGATCCTGGAAATGTTTCAGGAGCTCAACCGCACGGCCGGGATTACGGTGATCCTGGTCACACACGATCCCAACGTGGCCGCATATGCCCATCGCACGATTCAGGTTGTCGACGGCCACATTGAGGAAGACACCGCGAGGCCGGAAGTGCCCAGCGAGCCGAACGACGACGACATCCTGCGCAGCGACAGCCGGCACAGCGATTCCCGGAATACCGATGTCCGGCATAATGCGCCCAGCGGGCATGGCGTCGCTCACGCGCATTCACAGCGGCTCGACGGAAACGGCGACTGGTCCGGCCCGATGGCCGCGCGACGCGATGGCGGCGGGTTGGCCGTCGGCACCGCGCCCTGCCGGACCGTCCGCGGCACGACGGCGGCCCAGCTTGTTGCCCAGGGCGTGGAAGTGAAAATCCACCCCGCCGAAGTGAAGCCCACAGTCGCAGAGCGGGACGAGCCGCAATCGAACTGGCTGCGCAGCCTCGCGCTGGCGCTGTTGCCCTCGACGTTGCGCACGGCGATCAGCGCGTTGCGCCGCAACAAAATGCGCTCGGCACTGACGACCATCGGCATCGTGATCGGCGTGGCTGCCGTCATCGCGATGGTGGAAATCAGCCAGGGTTCCAAGGCCGCGCTGGAAGCCACGATGTCGACCATGGGGGCTAATAATCTCCTCATCCAGTCGGGCGCGGCCGCCAGCGGTGGTATCTCGTTCGGCTTCGGTAGCCAGAAGACGCTGACGCCCGATGACGCCGAGCAAATCGGACTGCAGTGTCCGGCGATCGCGGGCGTCGCGCCGATCGTGCAGGTGTCGGGCCAGGTCGTGCGGGGCAATCGCAACTGGATTCCCATGGCGATCTATGGCACCACGCCTTCGTATCTGAAGGTGCGCGATTGGAACGGCATGGAAGAGGGCGACATGTTCACCGACCGCGACGTGCGCGGGGCGATCAAAGTCTGCGTGATCGGCGTCACCTTGGCCCGCGAACTGTTCGAAGGCGAGTCGCCGATCGGCAAGGACATTCGCGTCAAGAACGTGTCGCTGCGCGTGGTGGGCGTGTTGGCCAAAAAAGGCGCCAACATGATGGGCATGGACCAGGACGACCTGATCCTGGCGCCGTGGACCACCGTCAAGTATCGTATTTCCGGGAACAATACGGGCGGCGCCAGCGGCGGCACGACCACGAGCTCGACGACTGCGTCCAGCGCCGCTTCCACCGCGGTGAACACACTCAGCGAGCTTTACCCCGGCGGCACCACGCTCTATCCGGAGCAATCTGCGACAGAAGCCGCCAATTATCCGCAGCCGGTGCGGTTCGTGAACGTCGACCAGATTTTTGCCAAGGCGGCCAGCGCCGAAGCAATTCCCGCGGCCATGGCCCAGGTGACTGCGCTATTGCGCGAGCGGCACCATCTGCGTGCGGACGCGGACGACGACTTCAACCTGCGAGACATGAGCGAGATCATCAAGGCGCTGGGGTCGATGTCGCAAATGATGGGAGGATTGCTGTTGATCGTAGCGCTCATTTCCTTGGCCGTGGGCGGCGTGGGCATCATGAACATCATGCTGGTGTCCGTGACCGAGCGAACGCGCGAGATCGGGCTGCGGATGGCCGTGGGCGCGCGCAGCTATCACATCCTGCGGCAATTCTTGATCGAGGCGGTCGTGCTGTGCTTGTTCGGCGGATTGGCCGGCATCCTGCTTGGGCGCAGCGTCGCCACGCTGGTGTGGTATTTCTTGCGCTGGCCGATCCAAGCGTCGCTGCCGGCCATCGCGGCGGCCTTCATCGTCTCGGCCATCGTGGGCATCGCCTTCGGCTTCTATCCCGCCTGGAAAGCATCCCGGCTGGACCCGATCGACGCGCTGCGCTACGAATAGCCGGCGAAGCAATCTCGGCGAAGGGACCGTTTCCTGGACCGGCTTCGTGGATTACAATCGGGGGATGAATCGGGCGGGCCCCCGTGGCAGTTTAGGGGTACGAAGTTCGGCCTTGGTACCGCACTCCATGCAGTCTTCCGCGCGCCCTTCGTGGCGACCCTATGCGGCAGCAGCCCTGTCCATCGTACTGGCCACGCTGGCCAGCACCACGGTCGTCAGTGGACCGCAAGACGCGGGGCTGTTGTTCGCCATTTTCTTCGGCGCGGTCACCTTCGCCTCCTGGTACGGCGGCCTCGGTCCAGGGGTCGTTGCCACGCTGTTGAGCTACCTGGTGGCCAACTGGCTGTTCATCAGCGAGCGCGACCAGTTCGCCTTTAATGGAACCGTCTTTGCTTATTTCTTCGTCTGCCTTGCGATTGCCGTTTTCAGCGAGGCGATGAAGCAGGCCGTTCGCCAGGCCACGCTCAGCGCGGGCCAGGTGTCCGCGATTCTGGAAAGCATGCCCGACGGCTTCGCGGCCCTTGACGATCGGCGGCGCTTCACGTATTTGAACCCCGGAGCACAGCAGGTTCACCGGCGTCATCGACCGGATGCCGCCGGTCCGCCACAATGGAGAGAGTTTCCCCCAACGTCCGGCGCCCTGGCCGAAACCAAGCTGCGTGAAGCCGAAGAGCGGCGGGTGAACGTCGAGTTCGAGCATTACTTTCAGCCCTGGCAGACGTGGTTCGAGGTCAATGCGGCGCTCGGATCGCGCGGAGGGCTGGTGATCTATTTCCGCGACGTAACCGCGCGCAAGCGGGCCCAGGATGAAGAGCGACGCCTGGCCTCGATCGTCGACTCGTCCGAAGACGCCATTCTGAGCATCGACTTGGATGAGCAAATCACGAGTTGGAATCA
>JBBDYK010000221.1:0-28267 GCA_040901665.1 Pirellulales bacterium
CGCCGGTGGTGTCTTGCGTTAGCTGCAAGGCCTTGTCCCGTGCTTCGGCGGTGGGCACGCTGCCTTTGAGCACGACCGTGTTGGAGTCGCGCACCAGGATGTCGATGGTGGCGCTGTTCAAGTCCTTGTCCCAGTGCAGGCGTCCGTAGACGCGGGCTTCGACGCCCATCTTGTCGATGGCAACGCGCACCTCGGCCCAACCCTGTCGCAGCTCCTTGCCGAGCTTGTCGAGGCCGCGATCGAGCTTTTGGCCGAACGATTCGTCGGCGTTTTGCGGCGGCTCGGCCCGGGCGGCTGGGCTGCCGATGGTTGCAAGCAACACCGTGGAGATCATCGCAGCAGCAAGAATTCGGCTCATGGCTATTCCCTCGCTTGTAAAGGAGTCAATGAGTCAATGCACATTCGACTTCCAGCATGATTCGTCGTCGAGCAGGCAGTATTGGGGCGCGGCGAGCGCGATCCAAAGGGAGCGTTGCACGTCGCGTGCCGAAAGTCGTGCGAATTTCCTGCCGAAATGAGCGCCGGCGGATGCTCGCAACTCGCCATGCGGCACGAATTGTGCTGAAGCATCAAGGGTGGCGGAAGGGGCCTTCCGCAACCGCAACTCGATGCGAATTCAAGGAGCAGCCACCATGCCACGCGGCGACAAATCGAAGTACACGGACAAGCAGAAGCGCCAGGCCGAGAAGATCGAAAAGGGTTACAAGAAACAGGGCACGGGCGAGGACGAGGCGGAACGCCGGGCTTGGGCCACGGTCAACAAGATGACCGGCGGCGGCAAGAAGCCAGGCCGCTCGGGTCGCAGCAAGGCCATGGACACGAGCCCTGCGAAGAAGGGGGGCAAGCTAGGAGGCGCGGCCCGCAGCAAGAAAGCCCGCTCCGAATCGGCCAAGAAAGCCGCCCGCACGCGCAAGCGCAACGCGGCGAAGAGCGGACGGTAAGGGCATGGGTGGGCGCACCGTGTGGGTGCGCCCCTCGTGTCGGCGTACCGAAAAGGTGTCAGGAACCTTAGTTTCTCGCCGCCGATTGTGCACGACAATGCTTCGGATCACGAAAAAGGTTCCTGACACCTTTTTTTCGCCGATTCGTCATCTGTCGCGTTCCCAACAATGCCAAAAACGTCAGCATGCCAATCGACGCGAGCATCGCCATTGAAGGCTCTGGCACGATAGTCAAAGCATCCAAAAAAACAGGCCCTGAGCCTTCAGATTGAAACCGAATCTGATTCAATGCAGCGGGGTTACCTCGGTATCCCAGCGGATTTTCCGGTATGTATTTCACGTCATCAACGTAGAAGTCCCAGACGTGATTCAGAAGATCAATGTCCAGGTTGACTTTGTACCAAGTATTTGGCGTCCACGTGAATCCGGTGGCGATTGGCGTTGGAGAGCCTCCGTCCCCTATGCCATCGATGACATTGAAGTTGCCGTTCGGAAATGCTTGCCAAATGGCACCGTGGTTTCCTGGATCTTCAGAGTTCGATCCAAGTGTGTAAACCACGAGCCGCGCCCCGGCTGCAAATCGAACATATTGCTCGATCTCTAGTCGACTGGGCTGCGCGGCGAAATTTCGATTACTTGAAGTAACGGGGTCGATCCGAAGCGCACCATCTCCCTCAAGGACCGTCGCGGTCTGTACGGTGCCGCCGCCAAACCATGTACCAGTCCAGCCTGACTCGCCGCCACCGGAACCTAGAATCGGTGCGCCGAGGATGTATGGGGAGTTCGGCGCACTGTCGCTGTTGATGCCGCTGGCATCGTTGAAGCCAGCTTGCGCAAGAAAAGCGGCATCAGCAACCGAAGTCGCTGCCGTCATATGGATGGCTACCACAATGGCTGCGACGGACATAGTTCTGGTCATTAGCGGAACTCCACGTGATTCTGGAAATTGTTGGGACGGAGCGGCTCCGAGTATAAACCCCGCGGTGGGAAGATCCCAGAAATTGGGCCGGGCTGTGATTTCAAACTGACCCACTACCCGCGCACCTTCAAATTGGACATTCGCACTGCCTGCGGGTAGGCTGGCGGTCCTGGCCTGGTCGCTTTGCGGCTGATTGCTTCTTGCCTGGTTGTGCTCCTTCAGGACGTCGACATGGTCGCGCGGTGTGTCCTGATCTTGGCTGTGCTTTGGCTGTGCGGTGCGCCGCGCGATGCGGCGCTGGCGGAGGAGCCGGCGACGGCTGAGTTTTTCGAAAGTCGCGTGCGGCCGCTGCTGGCGGCCAAGTGCTGGACGTGTCATGGCGACGAAAAGCAGGAGGCCAGCCTGCGACTGGATTCGGCGACGGGCCTGGCCACGGGCGGAGACTCGGGGCCGCCCATCGTGCCGGGCGAGCCGGACCATAGCCCGATGATCGTGGCGGTGCGTTACCAGGGCGAGCCGAAGATGCCGCCCGAGGCGCCGTTGAGCGCGGACGAGGTGGCCACGCTGGAGCGCTGGGTTCGCGACGGGGCCCGTTGGCCCAGCTATCCGGACGAGGACAGCGCGACGAACGACGCCGGCGCCGCCGAGCGACTGTTGGCCGAGCCACCCATCCCCGGCGAGCCGGACCCGCTGTGGGCATTTCGCGCGGTGGTCGATCCGCAGGTGCCGCCGCCTTTGCCCGGCGCGACAGAGAACTCGTCGCCGATCGATCGCTTCATCGACGCGGCGCTCGCAGAACGAGGGCTGACTGCGGCGCCGCGCGCCGACAAGCGGACGCTGGTGCGCCGGGCGTTTTTCGATCTGATCGGGCTGCCGCCGTCGGTCGAAGAAGTGCAAGCCTTTCTGGCGGACGAATCGCCGGACGCGTTTGCCAGGCTGATCGACAAGCTGCTGGCGTCGCCGCACTACGGCGAGCGCTGGGCGCGCCACTGGCTCGACGTAGCTCGCTATGCGGACAGTGGCGGCTATGAAACCGACATTTATTTTCGCAACGCCTGGCGGTATCGCGACTATGTGGTCAAGAGCTTCAACGACGACAAGCCGTACGATCGCTTCGTGCAGGAGCAAATCGCCGGCGATGAGATCTGGCCCGACGATCTGGGGCTCGACGGCAGCTACGTGATGCCGGCCGAGAAACTGGCGCATCTGGAAGCCCGTGTCGGCACGGGGCTGTACGCGCTGGGGCCGCAGATCCACGAGTCGAACATGGACGCCGGCAAGCTCGACTACGAGCGGCTGACCGATTGGGCCGATACGACCGGCAGCATGTTCCTGGGGCTGACCTTCGGCTGCGCGCGGTGTCACGACCACAAGTTCGATCCGATTTCGCAGCGCGACTATTACGGGATGCAAGCCATCTTCGCCGGCAGCCGGGAAGTGGAGATTCCGCTGGTCAACGGCATGGAGATCGCCGATTTCAAGCAACACTATCCGCGCATCGTGGCCGTCGACGAGGCGCGGCGGGCGTACCGGCTGTTCGAGCAAAAAGTCGCCGGGCGCAAGCTGTCGCCCCAGGAAGTAGTCGAACGCCGGGAGCTGCGCGACAAGATTGCCGCGGCCGTGTTGGAGCTTCCGGAGACGGCCGCTTCGACGCCGAACGATCGATTCGATGGGCTGATGGAATTGCCCAGCGCGACCGTGTTGGGGCACCTCGATCCGCCGCTGGTGCGACCGGTGCACGTCCTGGGGCGCGGCGATCTCGACCGGCCGAAACGGCAAGTCGGTCCGGACCTGCCGGCCGTGCTGCGAGCGGCAACCCAGTATCGCGACGCCCTCGGCGGGCAGTTCACGTCGCGCAAGCAACTGGCGCTGTGGATCACCTCGGCCGAGCATCCGCTGACGGCGCGCGTGATGGTCAATCGCCTGTGGCAGTGGCACTTTGGCCAGGGGCTGGTGGGCACGCCCAACGATTTTGGCAAGATGGGACAGTCGCCCAGCCATCCACAGTTGCTGGATTGGCTGGCCAGCCGTTTTGTCGAGCAAGGCTATGGCGTCAAGCAGATGCACCGGCAACTGATGCTGAGCGAGGCCTACCAACGCACGAGCAGCTATGCCGATCCGCAGAACCAAAACGTGGACGCCGACAATCGCTTTTTGTGGCGCGCCAACCGCCGCCGACTGGAAGCTGAAGCGCTGTGGGACACCATTCATGCGACGGCTGGCACGCTCAATTCGAAGTTGGGGGGCCGGCCGGTGGCGCCGCCGCTGGCCGACGACGAACTATCGGCGCTGCGCGAACGCTGGCAGTGGACCGTCTCGGCCGATCCGCGCGAACACACGCGGCGCGGGCTGTACGTGCTGGTGCGGCGGAACTTTCGCTTCCCAATGTTCGAAGTGTTCGACAGTCCGATCAATTCCGTCAGCAGCCCCCAGCGCGACGTGCCCACGGTGGCGCCACAGGCCTTGTGGTCGCTCAACAATCATCGCGCCTGGGCACAGGCACAACATTTCGCCGCCCGACTGGTGCGCGAAGCGAGCACGGATCGCGCCGCGTGGGTCGAGCGTGCGTGGCAGGTGGCGCTGGCCCGCAAGCCCAGCGACACCGAGCGATCTGAAGCGCTGCAACTGATGGATGCGCTGACAGCAAGGTCGCCCGACGATGCAAGCTCGGCGACGACGCTGGACCAACCGCCCGCTGAGTTGCTCGCGCTGCCGGCCGACGAGGCGCTGGCGCTAGCGAAGCTCTGTCTGGCGGTGTTCAACTTGAACGAGTTTCTTTTCATCGACTGAGTGAGAGATCATGGGGTCAACCCACTGCCACCGTCACGACACTGCGATGACGCGGCGCCAGGCCATCGTGCGCTCCGGTAGCGGTGTGGCGGGCATGGCGCTGGGCTTTTTGCTCGCGCGCGATGGCGCCATGGCGGATGACGAGTCCGCGGAGAGCGCAATTGCCTCGAGCGCGAATCCGCTATCGCCGATCAGGCCGCACTTTCCGGGCACGGCCAAAGCGGTGATCTCCTTGTTCATGCAAGGCGGTCCGGCCCAAATGGACTCGTTCGACCCCAAGCCCGAGTTGACGCGGCTGGACGGCCAGCCGTTGCCGGCCAGCTTCCAGTCGAGCGATTTGAAGTTGCAGTTCATGTCGGCTGCCGGCGGCACGTTGATGGGCTCGCCGTTTGCGTTCCAGCCGCGCGGGGAGTCGGGCCTGGAAATTTCCGAGCTGTTTCCCCACCTGGCTCGGATGGCCGACGAGCTGGCCGTCATTCGCTCTTGTTATCACGAATCGTTCATTCACGGCCCCGCGCTCAGCTTGATGCACTCGGGCAATGTATTGTTGGGGCATCCGAGCGTGGGGAGCTGGGTCGTATCGGGACTGGGGTGCGAGAGCGACAATCTGCCCGCGTTCATGGTGATGACCGACGGCGTGATACGCGGGTCGAGCAGCGCCTATAGTGCCGGCTTTCTGCCGGCTGTTTACCAGGGAACGCTGATCGGCGCCGAAGGCGTCCCGATTCAAAACCTTGCTCCGCCGGCGCAAATCTCGCACCGTCAACAGCGGATCATGCTCGATCAACTGGGCCGCTGGAATCAGCAGCATCGGCAAGCTCGGCCGGGCGATTCGAACTTGGAAGCACGCATTGCCAACTACGAGTTGGCGTTTCGCATGCAGGCGGCAGCGCCGCGGTTGGTGGATCTCACCGAGGAGTCGCAAGCGACCCGCGAGATGTACGGCGTCGACGCCGAGCCGACGGCCCGCTTCGGACGCATGTGCTTGCTCGCGCGGCGGATGGTCGAACGCGGCGTGCGATTCGTCGAGCTGTATTCGAACGATTGGGACGGCCACGGCGACTGTCCGGGCAATCATCGCGACAACGCGCGCAAGACCGACCAGCCGATCGCGGCGCTATTGGCCGACCTGAAGCAGCGCGGGATGCTGGAGAGCACGCTGGTGTCGTGGACGGGGGAGTTCGGCCGCACGCCGGTGATGCAAGGCAACCAGGGCCGCGATCACAATCCCTATGGCTTCACGGCCTGGCTGGCGGGCGGCGGCATTCGTGGCGGCCGGGCCATCGGCGCCACCGATGAGCTGGGCTTTCGCGCGGTCGAGGACAAAGTACACGTTCACGACTTGCACGCCACGATGCTGTCGCTGTTGGGACTCGACCACGAGCGGCTCACGTATCTCTTCGAGGGCCGGCAGCGCCGCCTGACCGACGTCGGCGGACAGAACAACCTCGCCGCGCGGCTGACCGGGGCGTAGCCGTGGGCGCGGCGCATTCCGCGGGCATTTCCGGCGGCTCGCTGGGAGGCGAACGGGACGTGATAGCACGGGCGGCAGACTGGCCTAGTATCATCCGTCCGAGTGCTGATACGCTTTCGTCGCACAGCCGCACTGACGGCACGCAATTGTCTCTGCGTCGTGGTCTGGAGACGACCACACCATGCGAACGCAATCGAGGATGGCCGGCGAATGTCGACGCGCGTGATTTGGGTGCTGAGCTTGGCCATCGCACTGGTCTGCTGCGCGCAATGGCTATCCGGCCAATCGCCGGATTTGGAAAGTGCGTCGCGCGACCGGCTGGCGGCGCCCTTGGGCTCGACGATCGTGGCCCAAATGCAGCCGATTTCCGCGGCTCAAAGCGCCCAGCAACTAAGCGCGCTGGTCGACGACGCGATCGAGAAGCGAGCCTGGCCGGATAATCCCTTCTCGTTGGCGAACGTGCTGAAGTGGCTGGCGGACCACGGTCCCAAGCTGCTGACGATCCTGATCGGGCTTCTGCTGTTGAGCTACGCGGTGCGGGTGAGCAGCCGCCAGTTGGCAAAGGCCGTGGCGCGCACCAGCAGCCGAGGCACGGCGATCGACCGCGAGAATCGGGCGATCACGTTGGTGGGCGTTTTCCGCAACACGGCATCGATTGCGCTGGTGACCGGCGGCGTGTTGATGGCGCTCGACCAGGTGGGCATACCGATCGGTCCATTGATGGGCGGAGCGGCCGTGCTGGGGCTGGCGGTCGCCTTCGGCGCGCAAAACCTGGTGCGCGACTACTTCTCAGGATTCATGGTCCTGCTCGAAGATCAATACGGGGTGAACGACGTCGTGAAGATCGGCGATGCCTCCGGCAGCGTCGAAAAAATCACGCTACGCATCACCGTGCTGCGCGACCTGGATGGGTGCGTGCACTTTATTCCGCACGGCAGCATCAGCCAAGTGACCAACATGACGCACGGCTGGTCGAGGGCCGTGGTCGACGTCGGCGTGGCTTACAAGGAAAACCCCGACCGGGTGATGGGCGTGCTGGTGGAGATCGGCCAGGAGATGCGCAAGGATCCCAAGTTTGGCCCCTTGATCCTGGACGGACCGGAGATGCTGGGGGTCGACGGGTTCGGCGATTCGGCCGTCACGATCAAGTTCTTCTTGAAGACGCAGCCGGCGCAGCGCTGGCTGGTAAAGCGCGAATTGCTGCGACGCATCAAGAACCGCTTCGACGAGCTGGGCATCGAGATCCCGTTTCCGCAGCGCACGATCCACCATCGCCGGGACGACGGGGACGCAACCGCGGGGGCGGTCGCTTCCAGCGATCCGGACGGCGTGTAACGGTTATCGGCGCCGGTCTACGCGCCTGCAAGCCTGGCACGCAAGCGTGCGGCGGCGACGCGAATGGCCAAATGGTTGATCAGCTCACTTTCGAGTGGCAACGAATCGAGGTCGGAGCCTGCTACCGCCTGCCCGGCGGCCAGTGCGACCACCTCCGCCGACATTCGGGACGACACGGTGGCGGCGATGCGGGGCGCCTGCGCCAGGACCGGCGTGACACTGGTTGCCCCGACGACACCGGCGGCAAGGTCGGACTCGAGCAGACTGCTGGTATTCGCCGTCAAGGCGCCGGCGATCGCGCCGACGGGCGCTGCCAGGCTGCTGAATGACGACACGTTGACGCGGAACGTGACCTGGGAAATGACCGTGCCCGCCAATTGCCGCCCGGCAGCATCGCCGATCCAGGCGCGCAACGTATGAGTACCCGGCGGCAGCGGATAGGCGCCGCCCTTGGGAAGCTTGAAGAACGGGGGCTGGTCGTCGACCGCAAACCAGGCCATGTACCCGGACGGCAACTTGCCGTTGACGTTGTGGCGGATGCGGATCACCTCGTCGGCGCTGATCTGTGCATTGTTCCATGGCGTGACCAGCACCACTTTCGGCAAGCCCGTGGCGACGACGATGGGGGCTACCAGGCCTTCGATTCCGGCTCGTTTTGAAGCGTTCGCCGGCGCGACGGCGCCGGCCACGGCAATGCCGAATTGGCTCCAGTTTTGCGTGTTGGTGAGGCCCGACCGGGGCGACCCGATGCGAACGTTGACGTTGTTCGTCAGCGCTTCGAGATCGGTGCGAGGAACGATGGCGCCGGGAGCCTGTTCCTTGTAGAAGACTTGAAAATCGTCGCCGGCAACCTTGTTGTAGCTATAGACCTTGACCACGCTGGGTTCGGTAACGTCGGCTTGCTTGTCTTGTAAAGCCATATAGATGTTGGCCGGGGGAAAGGTCACGGCGGAATTGTGCGGACCGTAGGGCACGTCGGTGCGCATGTCGAACTTGACGTTGCGCACGACCAGGGTCGTGCCCTCGCCCGAGCTGTCGCTCCAAGTCGGCGACACGTAGATGTTGACATAGTTCTTGAGGCGGGCGTTCTCGATCAGGGTGGGCCGACCGTGGCCGAGGTTGCTTGCGTCGGCGCGTGGAGCCATGATGCCGATCCAGAGATTTTCGATGCGCGCGTCGCGGATCACCAGATCGCGGTTCTCATAGGTCGACAGGCGCATGCCAATGCTGCCCGTATTATCGCGATCTTGTGCGGACCAATCTCCGATGATCGTCAACTTGGCGAACGTGACGTTGCCGGTGTGATACATGAGCACGCCGGCGCTGAAGATGTGCCACAGCCTGAGGTCGACGAAGGCGGTGAGCGGCTGATTGGGGAGCAAGTTGTTGCCGGAGGTGTAGGCCGCCCACAGACCGTAGGTGCTCAATCCGTAGACTTCGTTGTTCGTGGCCAGCGTCGGCGGGCTCAACAAGCTGGTGTATCCTTGGCCGTCGTGCTCGGGCATTGCGCCGCGGAACAGGGGAAAAACCAGCTCGCCGGTATTGAAATAGCTATCGATGACGAAGCCGGCGTAAGAGCTGTCGGCGGCCACGTTGCCTTCGATCGTGTTGCCGCCGCGGCGAAACCAGAATCCCGAGCCGGCCCGGCCAAAATCGCCCACGGAGCTGTCGGCTTTGGCGTTCTCTCTCGTGCCCACCATGCGAATGGTGATGTTGTTGCTGATGGTGTTGTAGACCTCGGAACCGTCTTCGGTGACGATGCCGGCGCCCTGGGCGTCGTAGACGACATTCTTGTCGACGAGCCCGTAGCTGGCGCCGTGGATGGCGACGCCCCATTTCAGTGAACCATCCACCGTGTTGCCAACGAATTCGAACTGATAGCCGGTATTGGTCGGGTTTTCCGGTCCGATCAGGTGATGGAGGTGCACCGCATAGCGGCCAATCTGATTGGTGCCGATGTGCGTCACCCGGCCCTGGGCATCGACCGTCGTGTTGTCCAGATCGCGCAAGGCGTTGGTGCGTCCCAGATCCTGAAAGCGCGCGTACTCGATGTCGACGTCGGCCCGCGCCAGCAGCATGACGTGCCCGCGCGTGCCCGCCGGATTCTCCGAACGGACGACGACATTGCGATCCAACAGCGCCACGTGTGGCAGCAGCACCAAAGCGCCCGTGGCATCGCGCGCTCCGAGATGGTCGAACTGCAAGGGCGCCCGCAAGTACACGCGGTTTCCGACGACACGGTCGATCGCAACTTCCTCCCACTGCCCCGCCAGGTTGCCGTTGATGAACGCTTTCTCGTCGTCCCAATCGACATGCCGCGTATCCGGTAGCACCAAGGTATCGCCGGGCTGCCAGCGATCGTCCACGTCCGGCAACAGCACGGAGGTCGCGCCGGCCTTCGGCTCCGCGGCCAGTCGCGTCCAGGTTTGATCGAGTTGCGAGCCGACGATGGATACCTTTCCGAACACGAGCAGGCCAGTGCCGTACTGCGCCGGGTCGGCCGTCAGGTTCAGCCGACGATCGGCGATCACCAGCTCGGCGGTCGCCTGCGGCGCGATCGGCACGGACTCGCTGCCGATTTGCAGCGTGCCGGTGGGCATGACGGTCAGCGTGCCCACGATGAGTTTCGTATCGACGTTGGTCGCGAAGATCAGTCGGCCGCCGACCTCGATGGCGCCGACGCGCACGTCGCTCTTCGAAGAATAGATCACCAACGTGCCCGGCTGAATCAGCACCCGATCGTTGGTCGTCGGCACGCGCTGTCCGGACCAGATCGCGGGATCCGACCAGCTTCCGCTGCGAACGGTCCAAGCAGTAGGCTGGGCCGCGAACCGCGGGATCTTGTCGGAATGCGTGATGATGTGCGTCGGCGTCACGACGACGTCGCCGGGATAAGTGATCGCAGCGGGAACGACGTCGCTTAGCAACGGCTGGACCGCGCTGGCCTCATCGGCCACCAGCGCCGTCGGTGTTTCAACCGCGGCGCTGAGCAAGTGGCGCACTTCGAGCGCCTCGTGTGAACAAGAAAAGAATTTGCGCCTCATTTCCCCAAACTCCCTGGGTTGTTTCTGGAGGGGCTTCGAAACCGGCCGTGGCTCGAATTGATGCTCGGCATCCGGCCTGCGCAGTGAAAGGGCGCAGCACCAGACGGTGACGAAGCGATGCACTCTATTCCGTTGGAAAGGCCGGCCGTTGGATAGCGATGGCCGGGGTCCTGCTTCCGTGCCGCAGAGCAGAATCACGGCGCGTTCCTTGCGCCGGAAAGAACCGCTGCGACTTATTCGGCGTTGATGCCCGTCCAGCATCGCCGAAGTGGATGCAAAAGCAGTGTTCGGATTATCAGTTTTTCTGCTACTTGCGACAACCCCTGTCCGGGAGGATGCGGTTTCCGGAAATCGGGGGTCGTCAAACTGTCGGCCCAACGTCTGGCAAAACGAAGTCGGGCAACACGTCGGGTTCGACCTGATAGCCGTCGGCCAGTGCGTTGGTCAGATTGAAGAGTCCGGCGATAGCTAGCACCTCGCCCACCAGTTCGGTCGATCCGCCAAGCTTGCCGACGGCAGCGGTATGCGAATTGACGCAATACTTGCAGCCATTCGTGGCTGAAACCGCCAGCGCAATGGCCTCGCGCACCAGCGGATCCAGGTGGGACCGGCGGCCCACGCTCTCGGGATGCATGAGCGTCTTGAGCATGTTCCAAACCAATTCCAACTCAAGGGGATTCGTCGCCAGGGTGCGCCACAGGGCTGGCACGAAGTCGATCTGTTTCGTGCGGCGAATGTCGGCGAAGATTTCAGCAACCCGTCCGGTCGCCTCCGCTTCGGCAACGGGGCGAACCGTGGCGATTCGGCGTTCTACTTCCATGGCGAGGACTCCAGGGCTGGCTCCAGAGAGTGGCGTGGAATGCCGCGGCCGGTATCGCCACCCCTATCGTGCCGCCATCCTACCGTGCGGCCGCAAGGGGTCAACCAAGACGCTGGGTTGGCGGGAAAGTCACGCGCCACACGGCGAATCGCCATGCGTCAGCTCCCACCGCACGCCGCCGGTGCATTCGTCTTGCTGGAAACGAATGAGTTCGCGTGGCTGACGATTGAGTGCTTGCACGCTTTTTTGCAATCGCAGGCGCGCCGCCTCATGGCTACCTGCGTGCAGCGGGACGTCGATACGCTCGGGCCATGCCAATTCCTCAAAGGTGGCGAGGACCACTTCCTCATCGGCGGTGACCAGCGTCAAACGCTTGACGACGAGATTCCCGAGCTTCAACTCGCCGCGATGAGGATTCCAGTTGGGGGACCGCTCCGATGCTGGCGGACCGGGAGCCGATCGCCCGTCGTCCACCCCTGCCAGCTCGAGCACTTGGGAGGCACGGAGTGCGCCCGTTTCGATCAACTCGCGAGCGACCTTCACGCCGGCGGACGACAGAGCGATGCGGCTATTGCTGGTGAACGTCAGGCTCGCCTGGCGCCGGAATGCGAGCGTGCCATTTGCGGATGGCGTCGCCACGGCGTGTCCGACGAGCCCGCGGCGGATGAGCCAGCGCAGATCGTTGTACTCGATTCCGCCCGACGCAGCGCCGTAACGGCGTCGCACCGCTCCAATTGAGTCGTCGCCGTTTTCTGGGTTGCCTCGCGAGAGCTGAGCAGCTTCGCCAACACGGCACGCAACTGGACGGGAACATCGATGGCGGACGTGGGATCTGCGACTCGATCCGTCGCTATCGCCTGTGAGTGAATCGCGTGGCTCGAAGGTTCGTCCGGGGAGGACATGAGTGGAGTCGCAGTGCAAATCGCGGCGGGGCAGGGTGGGGCGGGGCGGTCGCTTGGGCGCGCAGCCACACGCGGTCTGGCACCCCTTTCGACCTGATCCAGTCCAGTCGATCGTGGGGGTTAGTGTACTGCGATGCGGCACAATAAGAAACACCCCAGTCGCTCGGGAGTTTCTCCGTCCCGACGCGGCCGACGAGAAGTGCTCCTCGCATCGTTCAGCGGCGCCGACCGGAAAAAGGGGCCGTGGTGCGGCGAGACCGGCTGTAAACGCGGATGGCGGCCACGTTTACGGCAGCGGCGTCAGGCCGCGAAATATCGTGTAGCTGACGCCGCCGTTGAACGGAATCACGCCGTACAGGCCACGGGTGAAGATCAGGTCGATGAAGTTGTCGGTCCGCAGCAGCTTGCTCTTGGGCACGATCACCAGGTCTGCGTCGCCCACCCAAATTTCGTTGGCAGGGCAGGGCGTGTGACCCAACAGCGCCGGGCGCAGGTCGAGCGTCGTGGCCACCAACCGCCAGTCGTCCACGCGGCGGAACACCACGATGTGCGTGATGTGGGCGCCGACGTTCCAGCTTCCGGCCATGGCGATGGCCTGCATCACCGTGGTGGGTTGCTCCAAGGTGAAGCGGCCGGGCTGCGCCACTTCGCCCAACACGTAGACGTAACGCGGCGCTCGCTGCTTGAGCACGGGCACGACCTCGATGCCCTCGATCTTCTCGGTAAAGCGAGCCGCCAGCTCCGCCTGGAACTCGTCGAGCGTAAGCCCTTGGGCGGGCACGCTGCCGACGGCGGGCAACTGGATGGTGCCTTCGGGCGTGACCTTGCCGGGCAACACCTGGCCGCCAAAGCCCGATCGACCGCTCACGGTGTAGCGGAGATCTTCCAGCTTGGTGTCGACCTTCGTGGGTGTCACCGTAATACCGGGCAGGTTGTAAAACTCCTTGAAGTGTTCCTCCAACGAATCCCGCAACTGGGCAACGGACAGACCGGCGGCGCGTACCTGGCCGACCAGCGGCAGCGTCAGCGTTCCGTCGGGCAAGATGACCAGCGCGCGCCGCAAATCGGGGTCGTTGGTCGATTCGACCGAGATTTCGTCGCCGACATTCAGCTTGTAGGGCGTCGGCGTTTCGTTGCGCGTCACGCGGAAGACGAATTCCATCTCGTCATCGACGCGCAGGCGATAGGTGGAAACGTGCGGCAAGCGAGCCCGGCCCACGTATTCTCCTTGCGCGTATTCCTGAAAATCCGCGACGGGCCCCAGCGCGTCCCACGTCGCCTCGTAGCCGGGCGGACAGTTGCGGACGCAATCGACGGCGGGAATCGGATGCGGATCGGCCGGCGACAGCGCCTGGCAGAGTTGGATCAAATCGTACCGCACGGCCTTGACGGCATCCGGAGCGTTGGGCGCGCGAGAGACGTCCACTGGCGACGACGCCGGTTTGGCGTCCTTGGTCGTCTGCACGGGAGGCGCAGCGCCCGCGTTGTGCCAAACGACCAGCGCCAGCGACAGCACGAGCAGCGCGGCAATCAGCGATTTGCGTCCCAGTCGCGATGCGTGACTTACGGGTGCGTCAACGTGGTCTTGCTGGGGCGTCAGGTGCGGTGATTCGAGTTTCATGGGAATTCAGGGGGGGGGTTATTGCTGCCGCGGGCTCGGTCGGAGCCAGTCGGCAAGGGGTTTTTTTGCTACTTTGACAGGAGGCGTGGACGATGGGGCCGCGGGCTTGCCACCTGCTTTCGACGCAGCGGACGTTTGCGCTTGGGGCACCGGGGCAACCGGCAGCGTGTCGGTAGCCGACGACGTGGAAGCAAACACGGCCGGGTCGACCCATTGCACCGCGGGCGTGCTCGACAGATCGCGGCCCTGTTGCTGCATGGCGAAGGCGCGTTGCTTGGCACGCTCGGCCATTTGATGTTCGCCGATTCGCGCGTGAATGGCGGCCAGGTTCTTCCAGGTCGTCGCTTGCGGTGATACGACGACGCTACGGATCAACAGATCGCGGGCCAACTCGTATTGTCCGTTCTGGGCCAACAACACGCCCAATTCGTTGGCAGCCCGAAAATTCTTGGGATACGCGATCAAGGCCGCGCGATAGAGCGCCATGGCCTGGCCGGTATTCTCGATCGTCGCGCCGGTTGGCTTGCTGGACATCACGGCCACCTTGCCCATGGCATACAGGGCCATCGAGCCGCAAACCTCTTGGCCGACGGCCGCCGCAAGCTGCTCTTGGGCATAGGTGTAGTAGCAGCGAGCCGCCGCGATGGGAGGCATATCCGAGGTGTCGCTGTCCTTGAGGACGGGGGTCGAGTGCGCAACCAGGACGCTCGAAATCTCGACCTCGCGCAGCGTTTGCGAGGTGCGGACAAAGTCGCTGGCTTCCTTGATGGCCGTCAGGCCGGCGGTGGCTGCGCGGCTGTAGCGGCGCGTGCCCTCCTGATTGTCGTAGGCTTGCGCGATGATCTTCAGGGCCACGATGAACTCGGCCCGCGCAGCATACACAGCGCCGCGCGACGCCAGGTCGTAACCGTGCAGCACGCGTTCATCGGCGCGCTTCATTTCGGCCACCAGTTCGGAACTGCGAACCGTTGTCTCTGCCCAGGGCAACCGGGTGTATTGATCGTCGGGTAGGACGTGACCTTCGGAGGACTCGGCCAGCGGCATCGCTGGAATGCCACCGGCGTCGGCAACCGCGGGTTCATCACCATCCGCTGCGGGATCCGCCGCGGGATCCTTGGCCACTTGCTCGGGCGGGGCTGCGACGGGCGCCGGCGTGGGCGCCAGTTCGACCGGCACGGGAGCAACCTTCTGCGCGCCGTTTTTCTTGACCACAGCTTCGGCCGCGGGTGTCGGCTGCGGCGTCGCCAACGTTGGCTCGGGCTGCGCCAAGGTCGGCGTGCCGCCGTCCGGACGCTTGGCCAGCGTGGGTTCGTTCTTGGCTCCCGCCGGCGGCTGCGCGCCGTGCCGCTTCTTTTTCACCCACTTGTGCGCGGCCGGCTGTTTGGCATCCGGAGCTTCCTGCGGCGCTTCCTTGGCGATTGCCGCGGGCGCCGGCTCTGGGGCGACAACTTCGGGCGTTACGTCCGCCGGTAGTGGCGACGTCTCCGGAGTGGCAATTTTGACTTCATTCTGCTGCGAACGGTCGGCGATTGTCGGCGCAGTCGGACGCGCCGGAACCACCAGCGGCATCGTGGGTGGCACGGTGGGCGTAATCGCCGGAGCGATGCTGGGCGCCACCAGCACGCTGCGGGGTGGCGCGACGCGATCGTCGGACGGGTGCGAGGGCAACAACGGGTTGGCCAACGCCGATGCGCCGTCGCGGAACTTGAAGGGGCTGTCTTGACCGTTTGCCAGGCTCTTAGGCGCCGCATTGCCATCAACGGGTCGCAGAACGACGGGCGGCCTGGCGGCCGGTGCTGTCGGCACGGCCTCGATCATCGTCGGCTTCGGCCCCGAGCGGTTGGCGGTGCGCGGCGGCGGCCCCTGCGCCGATGGGCTACCCGGTGAGAGCTTGATCGTGGCAGGAGCGGGGGCTGCTGCGGACGGTTCTTTTTTGGTTGTGGGCGGAGTCGCGACTTCGATCAATCCGGCCGCCACGACGGTGGGCTCGGCCCACGGTCCCAACGGACCCGCGGCTGCTCGCTCGGATTCCGTGAGGAGCCTGGGAGGGCGCGTACCCGGGGGGACGCTGCGCTCGCGCCAGGCATGGTAGCCCACGCTGAGAGCGAGAGTGACAAGCACCAACAGGCTGGCGCACACGCTGAGGGCTTTGCGATCCATGCTTCGCCGCGCTATGGTCGTGGGATATTGCGATCCGTCCGCTGGATCGCGTTGTACTCACTCTTAGCAATCGTCCGGCGGCGCTTAGCGTACGAAGAAAATCCCTCACAATCGTGCGCAGTCAGATAGTTCGTGGTCGTTAGAATCGTCAAGGTTTGGGTGTCTTCACACCCAAGTGCCTGCACAAAGACCGCATTGCCCCCAGACTTCCGGAAGACGCCCCACCGATGGAGCGACGCGGGGGAAACGCGATGTGACGCTAGCCGTGGTGCTATCGCTGCAATCGCGACCGGTGGCGGCGCAGGAATCCGCTGCGCGGAAACGCCGCCAACTACTCCGGCGGCAGGAAATCAAACGTCGGCTCGGAGCGCACGTCGTTGAGTTGTCTGAACTCGCGATCGAAGTCGCGATTCTCAAACCAATAGGCGGCTTTGTTGGCAGTCAACTCGATGGATGCAGGCATGTGCAACTAGAGCAGGAACATCAAGAACGGCACCATACCCAGCATACCGCCAATCTTTAACAATTCCTTGGGGTGAGGCCCGTCATAGATCGCAAACGCCCAATAGCAGTAGGCAACAAAGAGGAGCAAGAAAACTACCTGCACGAGCTGCCAAAACCGTCGCCGGTCGACGAGCCTGGTGCGACAAGCCGCGCAGGCTGGCATCTGCACACAGTGGCGTCGCCACAGCGAAGAAAGCTCGAACTCCGTGCTGGAGAACCGATCGGCGTAAATGGTGATCGTGTGGGTGGGGGGGCGCGACGACGGCACCCTCGTGCGGCGAGGGCTCACCGCACGACACGCACCGTTCGGGAAACCGCGGCCGTTGAAAGCGGAGCAAGATCGCATTGGTTTTTGGGTTCACGGCTCCTGCTCCAAAGCGGTGTCGGCATGCATGGCATCATCCGGCCCTCCGGCATGATACACGACACCCCCTGAAGTGACTAGAGCGGGCTACTTGGCTTTCATGAAGTCTGGCATTTCGTCGCCGCTGGGGCCGTAACTCGAGGGCACCTGGCAGCCCAGCAGTCGCAAGTAGACGCCCAACTGCCCACGGTGATGATACCAATGGTTGAGCATGATCGAGCGCAGCATGGCGATGCGCGGCATGGCGATGATTTCCTGGCCATTCATGAGGAACCGCCACTTGCCGGGCATGCGCGCATCTTCCACGCGCGGGAGCGCTTTGCGCACCGTTTCGACGCTCTTGTCGAGTGTGTCGAGGATTTCCTGCTTGCTGGCTGGTTGCGAAGGAAGCCCCGACGGCGCGCTCCACTCGTCCTCGAGCGCCGCGGCGGCAAACAGGCCGGGGATGCGGGCAATGTGCAGCGCCAAGTCGCCGGCGGTTTTTGATTTTTCGTGGGGTTTCCACATCAGCTTGTCTTCCGGCAACCGTTCCAGGAACTTGCGGGTGGCGACGACTTCCTGTTCGAATTCGGCCAACAAGGATTCTGCGATCGTCATGGCGTTTTCTCCTGAGATGATGAAGGGTCAACGTTTGGCCGCGCGCCGTGGGGCGGGCGGTTTGACTTCGAGTTGCGATGCGATGTAAGCCCGCACGTGACGCAAGCTGGCGGGTACGACTGAATCGTCGCGCGAGGCTTTGCACAGCACCAGGGCGCCTTGCATGGTTGCGATCCAGAGCGAGGCCAGAGAATCGGTGTCGCGTTTCAGGCGGCGGCTGCGGCAGGCCTCGTCGAGCAGTGACTGCAAATGCCCCTTGAGGGCGACGAAGCAATCGTTGGCCGCCTCGCGCAGCCGGGGGTGGGTTTCGGAAACTTCTTGCACGGTGGTGCCGGCCAGGCACGACTTGAGCTGCTTGGGATCGGAGAACACATGGATGAAAAAATCGAAAAACGCCAACACGCGGTCGACGGGATCGGCCGCGGCAACCCCCGGAGAGCCGGCGATCATGCTGCCAAAACTTTGCTTCCAACGGGCGAGGCACTCCTCGGCGAGCGCCTCCTTGCTTTTGAAATGATGGAAAAAAGCGCCCTTGGTGGCGCCGGCCTGGGCGCAGATTTCATCGACCGTGGTGGCGATGAAGCCTTGTTGACGAAACAGCCCGGTGGCGGTTTCGAGCAGGGCGTCGCGCAAGTTCGCGGCTGGCGCGGGTGCGGTTTTTTCACGGAGAACGGCGCACATGGGGCGAGCATACCGACTGGTTGGTATGGCGTCAAGCGCGGCGCGGATCCCGGCGGCGCCCCGTCCCCTGGGGGCGCCATGGCCTTGACCAGGCTCGACCCGCCCAGCCAGAATTGCGCCGATCGCTGGGCGGGGCGGGATCCGTTACGCATCCGCAACGAACTTCGGCTTGTGACACCATGATTGAATACGATCGGAAGGACTGGGTCGGCGCGGTTTTCTCGTTCCGTGGCACGGCCTTGCGCAGGGCCGGAGTCCGCGTGCTGGCGGTGACCCTGTACGCCGTGGTGATCCAAGGCGCGTATGTATTGAGCACAGAATTCGGCGGTTTTCACTTCGAGGACTTCTTCGGCCTCAATCCGGCGCAACATGCGGTGCTGGGTTCGTTGTTGGGGTTTCTGATCGTGTTTCGCATGAACGCCTCGAACGGCCGCTATTGGGAAGGCCGCTCGAGCTGGGGCAGCATCGTCAACGCCAGCCGCAACCTGGTGCGCGTGGGCGTGGCCCACACGCACGCCGGCGCGGAGCTGGCCGATCTGGTCGCCGGCTACGTGATCAGCCTGCGCCGCTCGCTGCAGGGCAACGTCGACATGCACGAGACGGACGTGTTCCTGCCCGAGGAGTTGCGACGACAGGCCGAGCGCTTCGGCAACCCGCCCACCGCGGTGGCGTTTGCCATTTCGGCCTGGATCGAGCGCGAGTACCGCAACGGCCAGCTCGAATCGCAACTGGTGCGGCACATGGAAGACCAGCTTTCGAAGCTGGTCGATGCGCAGGGCGCGTGCGAAAAAATTCGCAAGACGCCCATGCCGTTCGTCTACGTCGTGATGATCAAGCAGTTGATCGTGGTGTACTTGTTGACGCTGCCATTTGCGGTGGGCCGCGAGTGCGGCTGGTGGTCGCCGGTGGTGATGGCGATCGTTTCGCTGGGACTGTTCGGCATGGAAGAGGCCAGCGTCGAAACCGAGGATCCCTTCGGCACGGACGAGAACTGCCTGGACATGGTGACCTATACGCTGACGATCACGCGCGACACGGGTCAAATGGCGGCCGGCAAGCCGGTTGGCAAAACTGGCCCAAGAGTGCTCGTCCAGAAGCGTCGCGACGGCGAGGGATCGAGCGAATTCGTCGCGAACTGAGCGGGGATACCGGCCGGCGCCTGGCCGACCGTCTCAGGCATCGCCGACCGTCTCAGGCATCGCCGGGCGCCGAATCGGCCTGGCGCGCGGCCACGATCTCGGCGTGATGGCCCACGTGGTAGAGCGAGAAGTAGAGCATCTCGCGCACGGTCAGCTTGCCCAGCAGCGGGTGCGGCAATCGATAGTAGTCGAGCGACGCTTCGTCCCAGCGGCCGATGGCCTCGGTCAATTGCGGCAACACCAACTGCCAGCGATGCAGCAGCCGTTGCCGCGTGCGGCCGGCGTCGTCGATGGACGCGGACGAGCGGGGGCCATACGACCCGGCTTGCGCGCCTTCGGCCAGCACGTCCCGATAGGCGGCGCGCACCTCGAAGAACGTGCGCGACGGAACGCGCGCCCGCCCGAACAGCAACCGCAGCACGAACCGCGGCATGGTCAACGCGCGCGTCACCGGCGACGTCGCTTTGATCAGGTGTTCGACGTTCTGGGCCGGCGACCAACCGCCATCGGCGGGTCGCTTGAAAAACTCGTCATCCGAGAATCGTTGCCAAAGGACAACCGTCTGCGCGTGCAATGCTCCGAACGCCGTCACGATCTGGCCGCGCGTGTCGGGCGTTTCGTAGTGAATCCATTGGGTCATGTTCTGCCTGTCGCCGAACCCATCGGTATGAATGCGTTCGCCGGCGGCGCGGAAAACTCTGCGCGATAATGGGCCAGCCACACCGCGGAAACCGCCGCCATCGTCGATGCGCCGATGATTGCCGTCCACTGCCAGGTGGCGCCTTCGAGCCACAGCGACACCAGGGCCGGTCCAGCCGCCAGTCGCGCCAACTCCAGTGCCAACGCCCAGCGGCGCCGTTCGAGAATGCCGCCCAATGTCAACAGCGACCAGAGCACCAGGGCGGCCGGCCCGATAATTTCCACTAGCGCCGCGCCGGCGTCCCCGCGCATCAGGACGAGCACCGAGCCGACGACGGCCAGCGCGAAATGGACCAACACATAGAGGTTCAGTCCCAGCGGCAAGCGGGGATCATACTTCTCGATGCTGTCGCGCGTGACTTCGGCGGCGCGCGGCCCAGCGGGCACGCCGGGTGGCGTCCAGCCCAAGGGCATGAACCAGACTTTCACTTTGTCTTGCCAACGCGGCGCTTGCCGGGCCAGATGGGCAAGCTCGACCCATTCGTGCACGTTGGCCCACAACGGATTCCAACTGTGCAGCGGCCTGGTGATGCCGTAGACGGGCTGTTCCTCCTCGGGCTGAAAGGTGCCAAACATTCGGTCCCAGATGATGAACATGCCGGCGTAATTCTTGTCGAGGTACTTGGGATTGCGCGCGTGATGCACGCGATGGTGCGACGGAGTGTTGAACACCCATTCCAACGGCCCGAGCTTGCCGATCGCCTCGGTGTGGATCCAAAACTGGTAGAGCAAGTTGAGCGCCGACATGGCCACGTACCAGGTGGGCGGAAAGCCGACCAGGGCCAGCGGCAGGTAGACGACCCAGGCAAAACAGCCCTCGAAGGCGCTTTGCCGCAGCGCCACCGTGAGATTGTACTCCTCGCTCTGATGGTGCACGACGTGGGTAGCCCAGGGCGCCGCATACTCGTGCGCGATGCGATGAAACCAGTAAAATCCCAGGTCAACGCCGAGCATCAAGACGAAGGCCGCGAACCACTTGGCTGCCGGCGGTGCATTGGCGATCTCGAACACCCGAAAATGCTCGAACAAATACAAGTAACCGGCAAACAGCAAGCTCTTCAGAAAGATGCCTACGGTCTGGTCGATGACGCCGCAGCTCAAATCGTTGATCGAGTCGTTGAAGCGATACAACCGCTTGCGCTGCACGAGCCCGGCGACCAGTTCGACGCCGATGAGCAGAAAGAAAAACGGCACCGCCAGCGTGACGTACGGAATGTCCGAACCGAGCAGCTTATCGACGAGCGTGGACATGGCGACCGCCAGGAATGCAACGGCACAAAGGGCTACGTTTCGATTTTCACGGCCGCACTTGCGCGCGTCAACGGCGGGAGCGCGCGATGCCGCCGTGGGCTCGATCGCACAGCTAGGGCGCTGCGACCACCGGGTTGGTGAGCGTGCCAATGCCTTGGATGTCGACTTCCACCGTGTCGCCGGGCTTGATGGCAGTGGTCTTGCCCGAGGTGCCGGTGAAGATCAGGTCGCCGGGATGCAGGGTCACGTGCTGGCTGATGAAGCTGACCAGCTTGGGCACGTTGTGGATCAATTGGCTGGTGTTTTCCTTCTGCAGGGTTTTGCCGTTGAGCCGCAATTGCACCAACAGGTTGTCGTAGTCGACGCCCGAGACAATGACTGGTCCGACGGGTCCAAACGTGTCGCTGCCCTTGGCGCGCCACCATTGCACGTCGTTCTTCTGCCAGTCACGGGCACTGACGTCGTTGCCGCAGGTAACGCCCAGGATGTGCGCGGGGGCTTCTTGCTCCGAGACGTTGGTTGCCTTGCGGCCGATGACGATCACCAGCTCGGCCTCGTAGTGGACCTCTTTACTGCCGGCCGGCAGGACGATGTTCTCGCCGTCGGCGATCAGGCAGGATGGCGTCTTGAAGAACACTTGCGGCGTGCGAAACTTCTCGGGCACTTCGCCCGGCTTGACGGTCTCGGTCGTGGTGGAGGTGGTGCTGTTGGTTTCGCCGCTTTGCGTGTTGGTTGTGACCTTGGTGGTGGTGACAACAGTGGTCACGTGATCGGCGCCGCCGAGGTGGCTTTTATAGCTGCCTGCCAGCGCAATGACCTGCGAGGGGCGGTCGACCGGGACCAGCAACTTGACGGAAGCCAACGGATAGGTCTTCTCACCCGGCTTCCACTCGCCGAACAAGTCGCCGTCGATCTGGCGGATCTGATCGTTCTCAACCAGCCCGTAGGCTACGGTGTCGCCGAGTTGAAAGCGGGCGTAGCGATGAACTTTGGTGGGCGGCTGAGCGGATACGATGACGGGGTTCGTGGCGAGAGCGGTTGCGACGATGCCCAGCGCCAGGAGCGCTGCTCGAAGCTTGTGCGATTGGTGGAGCATGTTTTTCTCCGTAAGTCTTTGCGTGTTGGATTGCCGCCGCAAGTCGCGGCCTGCGAGCGCGTCATTGTATGGGGCCGTTGCCGAGGAATCACCCAGCAACTGGTCCGGCAAGAGAGTACTTTGCCTTAGCGCCGCGATGCCATTCTGCTGCTTGCATTGCCGCAACTCAAGCCTTGGCGACCATTCGCGGCCCGAATGTCCGGGTAAACGTGGAATACGCGGCGGGGCTGTCATCATGCCGGTGCGCGGGCGGACGTTTGCGAGCGGCCAGCGGTCCCCCCTTCGCGCGCGGTGCGCGTGGCAATTCTCTGGTACAATAAAACGCACGAATCGTTCGCAGTGCTGCTTTGCGCGCTGCACCTTAAGGTGTCTCGAAGCGAGTTGCTGACTGCCGCCAATGACTGATGCAGCCGATACTTGCGAATTAATCGATCGGGCGGTCGGCGGCGATCGCGCGGCGCTCGAGCGGTTGATGCTCGACCATTACGGGGTGCTGGCGCGGCAGATCGATCAGCGGATGCCGCCCGCTTTGCGCAGCGTGCTCGGACCGGACGACCTGGTGCAGATGACGTACACCCAGGTGTTCGTCCGCATCTCGGGCTACGAGCGGCGCGAGGACGCTACGTTCCTTTCCTGGTTGATCGCGATCGCCGAGAACCGCTTGCGCGACTGCATCCGCGCGCAGCGGCGCCAGAAGCGGGGCGGCGGGCGCACGCCGATTTCCGAGGGGACCGGTGAACAGGAGAGCCGCGCTGGAAACCTTTTCGACGCGATCGCCGGCTCCGGCAACACACCCAGCCAATCGCTGGCGCGGCGCGAGGGCATCCAGGCGATTCAAATCGCCGTGGCCGGACTGCCCGACGATTATCGGCAGGCCGTCGAACTGCGCTATTTCGAAGGACGCTCGATCGAGGAGACCGCCGGCGCGATGGGACGGACAACCGGCGCCGTGCGCGGACTGTTGGATCGCGCCAAGAAAGAACTTCGCGAGGCGCTCGAGCGCGCGTCAAAATACCTGAGCTCCAAATGACGGCAGGCGACCGAATGCGGCGCAGCTTGTCGCCCTGGCGACCGATCCACTCTCAAAGGCGATGCGGATGACCGACGCCACGAACCCCCAACAGGCAGAATCGACCGACGCATCCAGCCAGGATCGGGTGCGCCGGATTGTCGATTCGTACCTCGAACGGCGCGCAGCCGGTGACGCCATTTCGCTCGAGGCGATTCTCGAGGAGCACGAGGACTTGCGCGCCGAGTTGACGGCCGAGCTGGCGAAGCTGGCGCGCATCGACCAGGCCTGGACCGCGGCCGACAGCGAGCAGTCGACTCGGCCGGGCAATCACCGCACGGTGCTGGAAACCACGCTCCTGGTGCGCTGTCCACGCTGTCAGACGCGCGTCGAACTGCCACACGAGCACGAGCAGGAAGAAGTTCATTGCGCTTCCTGCGGGCAGCACTTCTACATCGTCAGCCATCAGCAAGTCGGCAACACGCCGCAGCGCATTGGCCGATTCGAGCTGATCGACGAGCTGGGCGTGGGTTCGTTCGGCACGGTGTGGCGGGCGCACGATACGAAGCTCGACCGCGAAGTGGCGCTGAAGATTCCGCGGCAACGCACGCTGACGCCTTTGGAAATGGAGGACGTGGTTCGCGAGGCCCGCGTGGCGGCCCGTTTGCGCCATCGGCACATCGTGTCGGTTCATGAGGTGGGCAAGGAGGGCGACACGGTCTATATCGTGAGCGATCTGATCAACGGCGTGACGCTGGACGCGTGGATTCGCCAGCAGCGACCCACGTTCGAGACCACGGCCCAATTGTGCCGCGTGATCGCCGAGGCGCTGCACCATGCCCACGAGGCCGGCGTGGTACATCGCGATTTGAAGCCCGCCAATATCCTGATGGACGAGCAAGGGGATCCGCACCTGACGGATTTTGGGTTGGCGAAGCGGGCCGATGAGGATATCGCGATGACGCTCGACGGGCACATTCTGGGCACGCCGGCCTATATGTCGCCGGAGCAGGCGCGTGGCAAGTCGCACCTGTGCGATTGCCGCAGCGACGTGTATTCGCTGGGCGTGCTGATGTTTCAGTTGCTCACCGATGAGTTGCCATTTCGGGGCAACATGAGCGTGCTGCCGCACCGCGTGATCCACGACGAGCCGCCCAGCCCGCGCAGGCTCAATCGCTACGTGCCGCACGACTTGGAGACGATCTGCCTGAAGTGCCTGGAGAAGGACCCGGCGAAGCGTTATCAAACGGCGGCGGCGCTGGCGGCCGAGTTGGACCGCTTCGTCAAGGACGAGCCGATTCTGGCACGACCGGTGGGACCCGTGGGACGGTTGTGGCGCTGGTCGCGGCGCAAGCCGGCGATCGCGCTGCTTTCGGCCACTTCGTTGGGGCTGCTGCTGGTGGTGGCCGGCATTGCCACGTATGGCTTCGTTCATGAGCGCGGCATGCGACAGCAGATGGAATCGCTGTTGTACAGCCGGGGCCATTTGTTGCTGTTCGTGCGCAACAGCGACACGGTGCGGCGCAGCGCCGACACGGTCGAACGCGCCGCCCACGATCCCGAGTTGATCTCCCGGTTGACGGCGGCCCTCGACGATCCACGAATCCGGTCGATCCGGCGACAACTGGGCGACGCAACTCGGCAGGATCAATGGCCCGCACTGCGGCAGCAACTCGTGGCGCAGCCGGCGCGGGCGGGGCTGCAAACCTGGGTCAAAGAGCGCTTCGTCGGCAGCGATCAGACCAAGATCTTCGCCTGGTTCGTGCAGGACGAGCATGGAATTCAAATCGCTCGCGAGCCGGCGGACAGCCAGAACATCGGTCACAACTACGCCTGGCGGACGTATTTTCACGGCGGTCCGAATGATTACCGCAACTTGGACGACTATCGCCAGCAAGCGGCCGGCAAACGGCTGAGCCGCACGCACCTGTCCGACGATTTTCGCACCGATCTGACCGACGAGTGGGTGGTGGCCGTTTCGACGCCGGTGATGGACGGCGGGCGCTTTCTGGGAGTGGTCGGCGTGTTCCTCTACATCACGCCGCCGACGGCCGAGCTGGGGCCAGGGGCGGAAGAGTAGGCCGCGGTGGCGATCGCACGGCACGGCGCTCGCCGCTGGTTGCTTCGCGCCAGGCGGCGATGCGAGATTCATGAAACCTCGAAAACTGATTCACATCATTGGCCCGGGCATCCTGGTGGCGGCCACCGGCGTGGGCGCGGGCGATCTGGCCACGGCCAGCTTCACCGGCGCCGAACTGGGATTGGCCATCTTGTGGGCCGTGCTGTTGGGCGCGTTTCTGAAATTCGTGCTCAACGAAGGGCTCACGCGTTGGCAACTGGCCACGGGCAGCACGCTGGTGGAAGGTTGCGTCGAGCATCTGGGGCGGCCGATCGCCTGGTTGTTTCTGGCATATCTGGCGTTTTGGAGCTTCATGGTGGCCGCGGCCCTGATGAGCGCCGTCGGCGTCACCTGCCACGCCATCTGGCCATTGGCGGGCACGAGCGTCGAGGCGGCCCGCACGGACAAGATCGTCTATGGCGCGCTGCACAGCCTGGCGGCGGTGGCGCTGGTGCGTTGGGGCGGCTATCGACTGTTCGAGAAGGTGATGGCCGTATGCATCGCCGTGATGTTCGTGGTGGTGGTCACGACGGCCGTGGCGCTAAGACCATCGCCAGCGGACGTGCTGAGCGGCCTGGTGGTGCCGGCCATTCCCAACTTGCGCAGTGGCGGCGTGGCCTGGACCGTCGCACTGATTGGCAGCATCGGCGGCACGGTCACGCTGTTGTGCTACGGCTATTGGATTCGCGAAGAGCAGCGTCACGGACCCGAAGACTTGCAGATCTGTCGCATCGACCTGGCCACGGGCTATGCGATGACGGCGCTGTTCGGTTTGGCGATGGTCGTGATCGGCAGTTCGTTGGGCGAGTTGCCAGGCGGCGGCGCGACGCTGATCGTGGAGATCGCCAGCAAGTTGGAAGCCGCCTTCGGTCGCGCCGGAACTTTGGCCCGCTGGGCGTTTCTGGCCGGCGCCTGGGGCGCCGTGGTGAGCAGCATGCTGGGCGTTTGGCAGAGCATTCCCTACCTGTTCGCCGATCTCTGGCAGTTGTTACGCGGAGCGAGACCCGCGCCGATCGACACGGGCTCGCGCGCTTATCGAGGCTATCTGTACGCGATTGCCACGGTGCCGATCCTGGGCATGGCCGGCGGAAACTTTCAGGCCGTGCAAAAGGCCTATGCGATCGTGGGCGCCGCGTTCGTGCCAATGCTGGCGGCCGTGCTCCTGCTGCTCAACGGCCGCAGCGATTGGGTGACCGCGCGCTACAAGAACTCAACCGCCACGGTGATTGTCCTGCTCGCCACGCTACTGTTCTTCATCGCCGCCGCGGCGGAAGAGATTTATGCGGCGTTCGCGGGGCCGTGAAATCGGCTCGATGCAGGCTTTCAGTCCTTCTTGCGGGCTCGAGTGAGGGCCGACGCGAACAAGCCTGTTGGAACAGCGATGATCCCAATTCCCACGAACAAAACGAAAGCCGTGAACAACCGCCCACCGACCGTAACCGGGTAAACGTCGCCGTAGCCCACGGTTGTCAGGGTCACAACGGCCCACCACATGCAATGGAAAACTGAACCGAACGTATCCGGTTGTTGTTCCCCTTCGAAATAGTAGATGCCCACCGACGAAAGGAACACCATTAACACGGTGGCGATCAAGAACAGCACCAACTCTTCTCTGAGCTCACGGAACGCATTCTTGAACCGCTCGATAGCCTTTGTATAGCGCAGGAATTTGAAAATCCTGAACACCCGAAAAATTCTCAACACCCGGACGGTGCGAAGATCAATTCCCGTGGCGACATAGAAGGGCAAGATTGCGATCAGGTCGATCAGCCCATAGGCGCTGGTCACGAACCGCAGACGGTTGTCGGCAACGAGAATCCGCAGCGCGTACTCGATGGTGAATATCGACACGGTTATGACTTCGGTGACGTTGAGCCAGAAGCGCGTTTGCTGGCTGAGATCAGGCAGCGTGTCGATGCAAAAGCTGATCAGAGAGACGAAGATCAGCGCTTGGAGTACGAGGTTGAAGGCCTTGCCGTTTTCGATGGTGTTCTTGAGACTCATAGGCATCCGCCGGCACTTGAAGCGGCCTGTTTCGGTCGCTTCGCGGGGATTTTTGGCCACAATCGCCGTCCCTCTTCACTGAGTTGGCGGACCGACAAACCGCGCCCCAGCGTCGGCCCCTGCGCATCGCGAGAGGCCAACATCGCGCGTACGACGGCGGGCACATCGATTTCCGCGTTCGCATCCGGCGGCGCCAGCATGGCCACGGGCTTGCCACGCCGGGTAATGACGATGCGATGGCCCTGAGCGACGCGCTCCAGCAGCCGCGCCAGATGCGTTTTGGCTTCGGACGTGCCGACTTCGATCATGGCGGCCTCGTCGCAGCTTATATTGCGGAAAGCGAAGAGTCCCGTATCCTGCCGGACCAAGAATATCCCCGAGAGGGCTCGAACCTCTAACCTTCGGCTTCGGAGGCCGACGCTCTATCCAATTGAGCTACGGGGACGCGCGAGAAATCGCTGGAAGCTGACAACTTAGCCGATTTTTTCGTCGGCCGAAAGGTTTCGCGAACGAACGTGCGTGTGCGGCGGTGTTTGGGCCGCAGATGCCGGCCGTTCTGACCGGCTCAGCGTGCGGCCGGGGAAGACGCAGATCGGCGATCCGTCGGCCAGGTAGGCGGACGCGGGGGGCGCGGATAGGGCGGCGTCGAATTCGGGGCCGTACATGCGGGCGACGTCGCCGGTGAAGCTTGCGCTCGAACACGGCCACAGCTTCCAGGGCGGGTGCTCCACCTGGTATTCGATCGTGCGCCGCCCTGCCCCGCCCGAGTATCCCCAATACTGCTCGGCGAGAAACTCG
>JBBDYK010000222.1:0-28123 GCA_040901665.1 Pirellulales bacterium
GCTATTACCTGCTCACCGGTCGGCCGCCCTTCGAAGCGTCCAGCGTGCTGGAGATCATTCGCCGGCAGGTCGAAGACACGCCGGCACGGCCGTCGGAGAAGTCCACCCGCGCGATCGCGCCGGAACTGGAAGCGGCGCTGATGGCCTGCTTGGAGAAGTCGCCCGACAAGCGTCCGCAAGGCGCCGCGCAACTGGCCGCTGTGCTTTCCAACTGCGTGCCGCGCGAGCCCTGGACGGCTGCCGACGCCGAGCGCTGGTGGCGCGACAATCTGCCCGGCGCCGACTCGGCGGCCAGCGTGGCGGCGACCGAGGAAATTCAACTCGGCGCAACCGTGGGCTTCACGACCGTGCCGCGCAAAGCCTAGTTGCGCAACGGCGCGCGCTGCCGGCCCCCTCATGCGAGCGTAATGCGTTGACAAATGCCGTCCTGGCATTTATCAACCTCGCCAAGTGCGGAGCAAAGCTCCGCACGGCTCGCAAAATAACGACTTACGTCGCTATTTTGTCATCGCATCCCTGCGATGTCGCAGTCCGTTGAACATTTCAACGGACTGCTCACACGTTTCGGCTACAATCGGCCGACTGTGTTGGCGATAGCCCCAAGCGAGCCCGGACCGACTCTGGCAATGCCTGTTGAACTGCGACGAATGCGGCGCTGGCAATTGCTGACGCTGGCGCTGCTGGTGGCGCTCTATGCCGCTTGCTATCTGTGCCGCTCGAATTTTTCGGTCACGCTGTCGCTCATCCAACAGGTGCTCGTCGATCAGGGCTATTCGAAGGCCGAAGCACAAGTGCGATTGGGCACGATCAGCTCGCTGGGCGTGCTGGCCTATGCCATCGGCAAATTCTTTACCGGCAGCGTGGCCGATTTTCTGGGCGGACGCCGCAACATCCTGTTCGGCATGCTCGGCTCCGTGCTGTTCACCGTGGCGTTCGGATTGAGCGGGGTGGTGCCGCTGTTCACGCTGGCCTGGTTCGGAAACCGGCTGGTGCAATCGTTCGTCTGGACCGGCATGGTCAAGGTCACCGGACGCTGGTTCTCGTTCGGTAGCTATGGCACGGCGATGGGCGTCGTCAGTCTGAGTTACTTGTTTGGCGACGCCGCGGCGCGCCGGTTCATGGGCTGGCTGCTGGCCGCAGGGCTGGGATGGCGCGGCGTGTTTCTGGTGGCCGCCGGCGTGCTGTTCGGTCTGTTCGTGGTGGTGTGGTTCTGGCTGAAAGAGTCGCCGCTGGATATCGGCGAGGTCGAGCCGCCGGCCAATCCGCTCAATGTTTTCGGCGCGGGGGGCGAAGTCGATCGGCCGCCGAGCTTGCGCGAGTTGCTGTTGCCGCTGTTGACCAGCCCCGTGTTTCTGACCGTGTGTTGCTTGTCGCTGGGGTTGACGCTGCTGCGCGAAACCTTCAACACCTGGTCGGCCTATTATTTCACCGATGCGTTGCGGCTGAGCCAGGCGGACGCGGCCAATCGCAGCGCGCTCTTTCCGCTGCTCGGCGGTGCGTCGGTGCTGTTGGCCGGCTGGATCAGCGACGGGCTGGGACAAGGAGGCCGCGCCGCAGTGATCTTCGTCGGCTGCTTCCTGACGACCGGCGTCCTGCTGGTGTTGGGCACGGCCGAGTTCGGCGCGGCAACGTTGATACCGGTGGCGCTGGTGAGCCTGGTCGGGTTTCTCATGATCGGTCCATACTCGTATCTGGCGGGTGCGATTTCGCTCGACCTGGGCGGCAAGCGCGGCAGCGCCACGGCCTGTGGAATTATCGATGGCGTGGGGTATCTTGGGGGCATGGCTGCCGGCGATACGGTCGCCCGCGTGACCCGCGACTTTGGCTGGTCGGGCACCTTTCTGGCGCTGGGGGGAGTCGCCGCGGCAACCAGCGGCGTGGCGGTGGTGTTCTTTTTCATGCAACGCTCGAGGGTGAGGCCGTTACTGTGAGCGCGGTCGACGACATCTGCCATTTGTTCGCCACCAAGGGGCACGCCGCATACATCGGCGAGCCGGTTTCGCAACTGGAGCACGCGCTGCAGTCGGCCTATTACGCCGAGCAAAGCGGCGCGGACGACGCGCTGGTCGTGGCCGCCTTGCTGCACGACTTCGGTCACTTGGTTCACAAGCTGCCGGAGGATTGCGCCGATCACGGCATCGACGATCGGCACGAGGCGCTGGGCCAGGCATGGCTGAAGCGGTATTTCGGCCCGGATGTGACCGAGCCGATCCGCCTGCACGTGGCGGCCAAGCGCTACTTGTGCGCGACCGACCCTGAGTATCTGGGGCAACTGTCGCCCGCTTCCGTGCAAAGCCTGGCGCTGCAGGGCGGACCGTTTACGCCACAGGAGGTCGCCGACTTCGAGGCCCATCCGCACTATCGAGCCGCCGTCGAATTGCGCCGCTGGGACGACCTGGCCAAAGTGCCCGACATGAAAGTGCCCAGTCTGGACCATTATCGGCCGCACATGCAACGGGCGCTCGTGCTGGTGTGAGCGGGTCGTTCGACGGTCGTCACGGCACGTGGTTTGCCCCTGCTCAGAGGCCCAGTGCGGTCGGCACGTCGGCGACGCTGTTGACAAGGTGCGTGTGCCGATGCGGCTCGAGTTGCTCGGCCGTGTGTGAGCCGGCGGTCACGCCGATCACCGCCCCGCAGCCGGCATTGACGCCCTCCTGCAAGTCGGACGGCGTATCGCCCACCTTGACCACGCGGCTGGCGTCCTTGATGCCCAGCAGGCTCATCGCCTTTTGCGCCAGGTCGGGGTGCGGGCGGCCGCGCTCGACTTCGTCGCTGGTGACGGTGACGTCGATCAGCGGATTGTCTTTCCAGCCCAGCCGCTTGAGCACGACGTCGACGATGTCGCGAGTGAACCCGGTGTCGAGGGCCACTTTGATGCCCGCGTCGTGCAGGCGGCGAAACGTCTCGCTGGCCCCGGGGATCTCGTGGACCGATGGATCGGTTTGATAGAAGTGGATCATGCGCTGGACGAAGTCGGAATGGATCGCGTCCAAATCGGTCAGACGCTCGGGGTGGTCGGATGCTTCGATCAGCCGCGAAAGGGCGACCGGCTTGGGAATGCCCATCACTTCGTTGACGGATTCCCGCGTGACGGTGATGCCGACGTGGGCAAGCGCCGCGCGGACGGAGCGGTTGACGCCGTCGTCGTCGTTGACGGTGGTGCCGGCCATATCGAAGATCACGAGCTCGTAGTTCATGGTGAAGTTCCTGGATTGGCTTTTTTCCCGATCGTTGTCGAATTCAGTCGGTTTGCTTTACGACGTGCTCGGCCAGGCCGAACGAGAGCGTCATGCCCGCGCCGCCGACGGCGGTGGAGATGGTGACGCCCGGGGCCGGGCGGACGACGAAGTAGGCGTCGCTGGGATGCTTCAGGTAGATGCCGTGCCAGCGAGCCGCGATTTCCAAGTCCTGCCGGTCGAGAAACGTGTGCAGATAATCGAGGATCATGCCGTCAATCTCGGGCTTGTCGAACGGCAGCACCTGGTCGTCGTATTCGTGCGAGTCGCCGATCACCAACTCGCCCTGGCCGTTTTGCGAGGCCATGACGTGAACGCCGTAGCGATCGAACTCGGGATTGGCGCGCGTGACGCGTTGGCGCACCGCGGACAGCGTGGGACAGTCTTGAAAATTCTTGTAATGGCGGAGCGTCAGCCCGCCGGCCAGCATCGGCCCCAGCCGCCACTCGCTGTACGCGGTCGAGCGCATCATTTGCAGCTTGCAACGTAAGAAGCCAGCGCCGGCGAAGGCCTCGGGATAGAGCGTTTGCACGTCGTCGCCGGCGCAGACGAACAGCCGCCGGGCCATCCAGCGTTTTCCGCCGGCGATGACCTGCGGTCGTTCGTAGGCGGTGACCGCCGTGCCAAACTCGAAGTGCACCCCGTACTCGCGCGTGAGCCATGCCGGCAGCTCGCCGATGATCTGCCGCGGGTCAACGCACGTTTCGGTCGGACTCCAAAGGGCCGCTTTGAGGCCGGTCGTTTTCACGGCGCTTGAGCGGCTGGGCACTTCAGCGGGAGCGAGCAACTCGCAGGCGATGTCGGCCGCGGCAGCCTGGCTGGCAAACTCGCCAAGGACTTGAGCTTCGTCGTCGTGGTAAGCCAGGTGCAGCGAGCCGCAGCGATCGTGCCACAGGCCGCTGGCAGCGAGCACTTCCAGCCAGACCTCGCGGCTGCGCATGGCCAGGTCGTGCAGCGCGCCGGCAGGCTGGCCAACCGGCCACAGCATGCCAAAATTGCGGATCGACGCGCCGCACGCCCGCGGGCTGCGCTCGAAGACGACCACCCGTCGCCCGGCACGCGCCAGATGAAACGCGTGGGCCAGTCCCACGACGCCCGCTCCGACTACGGCATCATCAAAAGTATCGGTCATGGAGTGGCAAGTTGGTTGCGAATCGGGTGCGAAAAATGGCGCAGGTGCCAGGCACTCTGTTCTACCGACCTGATGGGAGACAGGCCAGTGCTAACAGCAGGAGCATGTTGCGACGACGGGGCATGGCAGATGCAACGAGCACGGATGGCTGTGCCACCTGTGGCACAAGATGCTCTGCGCCGCCCGCGGCGCGGCGAGGCGACCCGGCTACCGCGCCACGACGCGGTGGAAGTGGAGTTGGACTTCGCGGCTGACCACGCGGCGGACGCCTTCGACGAGGCAGTGCGGCTCGTTGTCTTCCTGGCCGCGGCGCATGATGTCCTCCAACTTGAGCCCGTGCCCCACCGTGAACGTGGATTGGTAAATGATCTGGTTGCCGGCGTCGAGCTCGGGCACGATGAAGTGGCACGTAGCGCCGTAAGTGAGCATGCGGCTGGCGAAGGCCTCGTGATAGGGGCGCATGCCGGGGAAGCTGGGCAGCAAGCCGTGATGCAGGTTGATGATTCGTCCGCCCGCGTACTTCCAACAACTGGCCGGCGGCAGCACCCGCATGTAGCGCGCCAGAATGATGTAGTCCACCTCATGCTCGTCGCACAGCGTAATCAGCCGCTCGTCGTCGGGCACGCCCTTGTCGTCGCCCACCGAGTGCCAGGGCACGTCGAACTGCTCGGCCAGCGAGCGGCAGTTGGTCCGGTTGCCCAGCATGACGGCCGGTTCGGCGCGCACTTGCCCATCGCGAATGGCGCGCAACAGCGCGAGCGCCGGCTCGGGGCGGATGGTGGCGCAGATGGCCAGCCGCGGCCGCTCCTTGCGTTCGTCGGGCGACCAGACGCGCACCGAGAGGCCTTTGAGCTTGCCGATCTCGGCCAGTTGCGGCTTGAGCCCCGGCCACGCCTCGCTCGGCAAGTTGATCCGCAGCAACATGGCGAACAGGCTTTCCTCGTCATGATCGTACATTTGGATCTCAGCGATGTTGGCGCCTTGACCCGTGACGTGGTGGATGATGGGATCGGCCAGGCCCCGGTTGTCAGGGCCGACAGCGGTGATGATGACTTGCATGGCGAAGCGGTGGTTGATCGCGAAGAGACTGGGCTGGCATGTGCCTACTGGCACGTTCCAATACACGAGGGCCGATGGCAGCGAATCGCACGGCGGCACGGTACGCGGGCACGACGGACCGCTCAATTATAGGTTATCTGGGCAGCAACCTATACGGCCACCGAGTGCTGTGTGGGGGCGCGTTGCGAGAAAAAGTCGAGGGCTTCTGCGGGTCGTGGCGCCGCCCCTTACAGGAAATTCACCAACCGGCCGCCAACGATGTTTGCATGGGCCTTGGCGGCGGGTTAGGCTGAACGGACAACGACGGGTGCCACTCTTCTCGGGCGGCCGCAGGGATCCAGTGCGGCGCGCGAGCCTGCGATTGAAGGGAGTCATGCGGCGCTAGCTTGCGCGCTCTTAGACCGGCATTGGTAGTTGCCCGGCGACTCAGCCCTGCGGCGCTTTCGCGCGAGAAGGCAGTCAAGCAGAGTAACGTGCCATGAACAAGATCGCAGGCGCCATATTGATTCTGGCCGGGGCGGTAGCGGGACACGGCGTGTTCGTGTTCCTGGCCAGTCATCCCATGATCCACAAGTACGACGTGCCCGGCAGCGTCGCCAACATGGTGCTGGTGGCCATCGTGACCTCGGTGGGGCTGGCCGTGTGGGGCGCAATGCACTTGTGGCGCAACGACAGCCGCTAAATCGCTCTCGCAGTCCCCAGGGCGGAAAATTCGTCGCAACAAGTGTTGCTGGCGCACAGGGTGCTGGCTTGCGCTAGAGCGCAAAAGTCGGCAATTTCCTGCGCCCGGATCCTTGATTGTCAAGGGGCGCCGGACTATAAAGATCAAGGATCAACGGCCTCGCAATTGTTTATCCCATCTGCGACGCGGGGCTCGATCCAAGACCTATCTTTCGGAACGGTTCGATCGGAACAGCGGCAATTTTTCTCGATCGCGGTGCGACCCAATCGGTCGTTTCCGCGTAAGAAAGCGTGTCGTTATCGAACGGAGGACAATCCAAGGCACTTCAAGTATTGCATCACGCAATACTCTGCTCGTTTCGTGTCACATCTTTCACGGGAGAGGCCAAGGATGATACGCAGAGCGCAGAATCTGGATCCGACGGCCACGGATCCTACGCCGGAAGACATTCGCCGGCGAACAGCGGCCATTCGTAAGAGTTGGACCCCGCGCGAGCGGGCACGGCGCAGCGGATTCCGCCGTATCGGCTGGTTGCCGCCGATCTTCGCGGAAGCCGACATCGTGTTGGGATTCGGCCCCGGCGATTACGAGCCTCGTTGATCGCACGCCGGGGAGCGTCATTCCGCACGCGTTGCCGTCGGAACTGATTGCGGTTGGATGAGGGTGGAGCGCCACTCAGAGACGCCGCGCGGACGTTTGTTGCCGCCTGCGAGCGGATGCTAGACTGAGCGCCAGCGACCGAGTTGTTGCCGGACCACTCTTCGCCCGGCGTCGCGCCCGATCGCGCGTGCCCCGCATTCTCCCTCAATCTCTTCGCGCGTAACTCGATGCCGCTAGTCCTGCGCCTGTTTGGCCAAGGGGCCTCTGATCCGTGGCGCGCCGCGTGGTTGCGACGGGTCATGGCGATGTTCGGCCTGGGGCTCTTGGCCGTCACCTGGCGGCTATGGACGCCGCAGCAGGTGTTTCCCCAAGTGCCGCTGGTGGCATTGGCCACGAAGTTGCCTGGCTGGTGCGACTGGCTGGGCCTCGCCGGCATGACGCTCGGGCTGCTGCTGGCGCTCGTAGCGCCGGATCAGGGGCGCTGGGCCAATCGGGGGCTGCTGCTGTTTGCCGCCAGCGCCGCGGCGTTGTTCGCGCTCGATCAGAATCGCCTGCAACCGTGGGCCTATCAGTTTGTCATCATGGCCCTGGTGCTGGCCTGGGCGGATGCGCGCTCGGGCATCGCACTGGCGCGGCTGTTCGTGGCCAGCTTCTATTTTCATTCGGCGCTAACGAAGTTCGACTTTTCATTTTTGCACACGCTGGGGCAGCAGTTTCTGGCGGCCTTGGCCGGCGTAGCGGGTGGCTCGATCGAGAACTGGAACGACTCGGCGCGGCTGGCCGCGGCGCTAGTCTTTCCGCTGGGCGAACTGGCTGTGGCCGCAGGGCTTTGCTTTGCGCGCACCAGAAGCGCGGCGCTCGTGGGCGCGCTGGCGCTGCACGTGCTGCTGCTGGTGATCCTGGGACCGTGGGGGCTGGATCACAAGCCGGGCGTGCTGCTGTGGAACGTCTATTTCATCGTGCAGGACGTGCTGCTGTTTGCTCCCGATTCGTGGCTGCGGCGATTGGGCCGCTGGCCGCCGCAGCCGGTCGACGAGCCGGCGCGCTTGCCGTGGCGCGTGCGAGGTTTGGTGGCGGCGGTCGTGCTGTTGCCGCTCTTGGCGCCAATCGGCTGGTTCGACATGTGGCCGTCATGGGGACTGTATGCCGCCAGCTCCGAGCGCGTCGTGCTCTTGGTGCATCGCAGCCAGCTCGATGCACTGCCCGATTCCCTGGCGCCCTTTGTAGAGACGCCGCAAGAGTCGGACGATCCGTGGCTGCGCGTGCGGCTGGATCGCTGGGCGCTGGCGGCCTTGGGAGCGCCCATCTATCCGCAGTGCCGCTTTCAGTTGGGGGCGGCACAAGCGCTGATCGAGCGCTATGTGCCGGGGCATCGCGTGCGCGTGGTGCGCTTGGGACTGGCCGATCGCTGGACCGGAGCGCGGGCACACGACGTTCTCACCAGCCTGGCCCAATTGCAGGCCGCCGGCGACGAATACATCTGGAACACGCTGCCGCGTCGCGACCAGTTCGCGGCAGCGGCGCGCGTCGATTGAGACGGCGCGGCGCTAGTGAAGCGTCAACCCGATTCATTCGGGTGACGCGAAACGTCGCCAAAGACGCAAGTGCTTTGGCGCAAATAAATATCTAGTGCTCCGCGTGAGAGCTATCATCCGAAATCCAAGCGTTGAGAGAGCACTAGCTATCCATAGCCCCTTGCAATAGGTTGCCTGCTGTAACTGCGATATGATGAGTCAACGCGGAATGGAACAACGACCATTGCCGGCAAGTGATATGACCAAACCATGGGCGGTCAACGTCCAAAACCTGCGAAAAACCTATCGCGACGGCCTGTGGGGCCGGCGACGCATCGAAGCGTTGGCGGGCGTGTCGCTGGACGTGCAACGGGGCGAAATCTTCGGCTTGCTGGGACCCAACGGCGCCGGCAAGACCACGCTCATCAAGGTGCTGCTCGGCATGGTCGGCGCCAGTGGAGGCGCGGCCACCCTGTTGGATCGCCCCGCCGGCAGCCGCGCCGCTCGTAAGGAGGTCGGCTATCTGCCCGAACACCACCGCATTCCGCGGCATCACACGGGCAACTCGGCCTTGACGTTTTTCGGCAACCTGAGCGGTCTCTCGCGCGCCGAGGTGGCGCGACGGCGCGGGCCGCTGTTGGCGACCGTCGGCCTGGCCGAGTGGGGCAACACCTCGATCAAGAAGTACTCGAAGGGCATGATGCAGCGGCTGGGGCTGGCGTTGGCCATGCTGCACGATCCGCTGTTGCTCATCCTGGACGAGCCGACCGATGGCGTCGACCCGGTCGGACGCAGCGAGATGCGCACGGTGTTGTTACAGCTCAAGGCGGCCGGCAAGACGGTCTTCATCAACAGCCACCTGCTGCAGGAAGTCGAGCTCGTCTGCGACCGCGTGGCCATTTTGGATCGTGGGCGCGTGCTGCAGCAAGGCAGCATTGCCGAATTGACCGCGCGGGCCCAGAGCGAGGTGCGACTGATCGTGGCCGGCAGCGAGGATCAACTGCGACGGGCGTTGGCCGCAGGCCCTGCGGTCGATACGCGGGCGCTGGGTCCGGATCAGTTTGAGATCGTGCTGGCGGCGCCCGACCAGGCGACGATCGACGGCACGATCGATCGCCTGCGAGGGCAGGGGATGAGCTTGATTTCGCTGTCGCCCACGCGGCACACGCTGGAAGAGGCGTTCTTGAGCATTCTGAAGCAGGCGCGCGGCAACCCATGAGACCCTACCTGGCCATCATTCGCGACTCCTTTCACGAAGCGTTGGCTTCGCGCGTGCTGTGGATCCTGTTGGCGATCACCACGCTGGTGCTGTTGGCGCTGGTGCCGCTGGGCTTTATCGAGCAGGCCGGATCGTATCTGAGTCGCGAGGATTTTCTCGATCGCGGCAAGCTGATGCGGAAGATCGTCGCGGCAGGGAAGACGGCCGAGCCATCGCCGGGCCGGCGCATTTGGGAGTTGTTGGACGAGCCGACGCGGCGAATGCTCCAGCTACAGGCCAAGGAGCCGAACGCGGCCGGGCGATTTCGGCCGTTGGGCGACAGCCTGCAAGCGATGATCGGGCGGCCCGATTTCTATCGGGCCGAGGATTGGGCCAAAGTGTCGTTGCCCAAGGCGGCTCGCGATCTGGAGGCGCAGGGGATCGACAAGCTGCCGCCGGACCAGTTCGCGCGGTTCAATCGCTTGGCGCTCGACGCGGCGTTTCCAGATGAGATTGCGCCGATTCCGCCGAAGCAGGTGCAACTGGCGTACTTTCATTGGGAGTTGGGCCTGACGCTCCCGGTAGAGCGCGAGCAATTGTTTCCGGCCATGAACCAATTGATCGTCACCGTGCTGGCGATCTTTCTGGGCGTGGCCGGCGTGTTCGTGGCCGTGATGGTCACCGCGTCGATGATTCCGCAGACGTTCGAGGCCGGCTCGATCGACTTGCTGCTCAGCAAGCCGATTTATCGCAGCGGGCTGTTCCTGGCCAAGTTCGTGGGCGGCTGCGCGTTCATTGCCATCAACGCCGCGTACTTGATCGGCGGGCTGTGGTTGATCCTCGGCGTCCGCTTCGGTTTGTGGAACGAGCGGCTGCTGTTGGCCATTCCGCTGTACTTGTTCTTGTTCGCCATTTACTACAGCGTCTCCTCGTTTGCCGGAGTCGTGTGGCGCAACGCCATCGTCTCGGTGGTGATGACGGTGCTGTTCTGGTTCGTGTGCTGGATCGTGGGCACGGCCAATGGTCTGGTCGAGCAGCTTTCGCTCAATCCTCGGCGGCTGGTGACGATCGTGTCGGCCGGCGACGACCTGATCGTGGTGAACAACCAAGGGGAGGTGATGCGTTGGGATCGCAGCGACGAGGATTGGGAGCCGATCTTCGCGGCCCGGGGCGAGGCGCAGATGCCGTTCGGTTTCGGTCGGAGATTGGTGGGTCCGGTTTACGATCCGCGCGGAGAGCGGATCCTGGCGGTCAACTTTGGCATGCCGGGCTTTTCTCCGTTGTCCGCCTCCACGCGGCTGTTCGTGGGACTTCGGTCCGACGATTGGCAACGCTCCGAAGGCGTCAATGTGCCGGACGGGACCACGGCCTTGTTTCTGGCGCCCGGCGGCGATCTGCTGGCGGTGTCTTCGCAGGGCATCCATCGCCTGGAAGGAGACCTGGCGGCGCGGCAAGAGGACATCAACGTGTTTGGCTTGCACATCCCGCTGCCGGAGCGTGGCGGCCGGTTTGTCGATTTCGGTCCCCAGGTCGCGCTGCGACCGTTGGAGGGCGCGGCGATCGATCCGCAGAGCGGCGCGATCGCGCTGTTCGACGGCTATCGACTGGTGCTGTTCGTGCCCGATTCGACCGGCAAGTACGAAAAGTCGAGCGAGCTTGCGTTCGAATTGAAGTTGCCCGGCAAGGTGGCGCTGGCCGGCGGCGCGGTATTTCTTTCGTTGGAAGGGGAGTTGCGCCGCTACGATACGAAGCTGGAACTGCAGGAGACGCTGACGCCCTCGGCCGCGGGCGTGCCGACAACGGCTTCGGTTTCGCCGGATGGGAACGTGTTGGCCGTGCTCGATCGCGGCGGCCGACTGTGGCTGTACGACATCGACCAGCGCGCGCCGCTGGGGTTCTCGATCGCGGGGCAGGGGGATGTCTCGGCCGTAGCGTTTGCGGGCGAGACAATGCTGGTTGCCGATCGGTTGACGCGCGTCATGGCCTACAACCTGGCCGACGGCAAAGCCGTCAGCCGGCGACAGGGTCCGATGCCGTTGGCCGAGCGGATCTATCGCTACGCATTGCACCCGGTGTACACGGTGTTTCCCAAGCCGGGCGAGTTGAATCAAACGGTGATGGCTCTGTTGACGTCGAAAGACAACCGGCCGGGAGCCATTCGGCTGGACAACGGCCCGCCCAATGCGCCGCAGCAGCAGCAGCGACTGGACGTGTGGGGACCGATCTGGAGCAACCTGCTGTTTCTGACGGTAGTGCTGGCATTGGCCTGCGGATACGTTTCGCGGAAGGATTTTTGAACGATTCGGCTGTGGCCGGCCACAACAGCCAAGATTGACGTCACGCGAGCGAATACCCCGTCGGCTGGGCTGCTGCGCGCGGGATGCCGGCTTTTTCACCCGTGCGCTTGGCAATTCGGTCTGCAAGTGGAATGTAGGGAACCAGGCTCCAGCCCCGCGCCAGGATCGCGCGATGTTGGGACTCTTCGACATGCGAATTCGCTCACCCGCCAACGAACCAGGAGGCGCGCCATGAAACGCTCGCTCAATCGAACTCTGCTGTGCGTGGGATTGCTAGCCTTGCTGAGTGCGCGAGTGGTGGCGCAGGACGCCAAACCAGGTGCGGCCCAGGCCCAGTTCGAACGCGGATTCTATCTGCAAACGCACGAGCACGACCCGGCGGGCGCTGCTGCCGCGTATGAGCAAGTGGTGGCCGACACCAGCGCGACGCAAGCGCTGCGCGATGAGGCTGCCAGGCGGCTGGCCCAAGTGCGCGAGGATGTGGCGCTGGTGAGCTTTGCCAGCTTGATGCCGCCCGACGTGATGGCCTTTGCCGAACTGGACCAGCCAGGCGAGCACATCGAGCGGATTCTGAAAATGGTCGGGCTGGTGCGCGGGCCAGGCGAGGCGGCGCCAACCGGACCGGGCGTGCCGCTGGGCAATGGATTGGTCCTGCCGGCCGACTTCACGGTCAGCCCGGCGCTGGTGGGCGAGTTGAAGAAGTTGCGCGGCGCGGCCGTCGGAGTCACGTCGATCGACGACCACGGCATGCCCGCGGGACTGGCCGTCATTCATCCGGGCGATTGCGACCTCCTGCGCGGTGCGATCGAGACGGCGGTGCAGGTGCTCGAGCCGGGCGAGCCGATCGAAGGATTCAAGACGTACCGCATCCCTGATTTCGGCTGGGTGATGCTCACGGCGCGGCTGGTGGTGGCCAGCGATTCGCGCGAGCAACTCACGGCCGCGGTCGCGCGGTTGCGCGATCCGGCGAGCGACAGCCTGGCGAAGCGTCCCGAGTTCCAGCGCGTCTACAAGGAGATTGGCCAGCCCTGCATTTTCGCGTTTGTCGACGGGCAGCAGATCGTCAAGCGCTTTGGCTCGCATTTGCGCGGGCGTGATGCGGCCATGATCCGCACGTTGTTGGATCTCGATCATTTCGAGAGCGCGGCGGTCGCACTGGGCACGACGGACGATTCGATTCAATTGCGGGCGGAAGTGAACTTGATGCCAGGGCATCGCAACATGGCGTACGCCCTGATTCGCACGGCGCCGATCACCAGGCGATCGCTGGGCATGGTGCCCAAGGGAGCCGCCGGCGTGGTCGTGATTGGGCTCAATCCGCCGGCCGAGGGCGCGGCGCCCGCCAGCACGGATGGCAAGCAGGAACCGCCGATGATTAGCGCGATGGACATCGGCCGCGAGTTCTTCCACAACATCGACGAGTTGGCCGTGTTTGCCATGCCGCCGGCCAGCGACAGCGCGGCAGGCAAGTTCCCGGAAGTCGCGGCGGTGATCGCCGTGAAGGACGTCGAGAAATCGACGGCGCTGTGGAACCAGCTTCTCACCATCGCCTCGCTGTTTGGCGCCAAGACGACGTCGCCGCCGGCCGAGGTGACGATCGAAGGCCAGCCAGGCCACAGTTACCAGTTCGATGGACTGCCGGCGATTCACGTGGTACGCTCGCCCGAGCGAGGTTTGGTCATCGGCACCCAAGGCGCCGTGGCCGCCGCGCTCAAGGCCGGCGCCAGCGGCGATTCGATCGAGAAGGATCCAGCCTTCGCGGGATTGCTGGCGCACGTGACACCGCACACCAGCAAGGCCGTGCTGGTGGATGTCGGCCGAACGGTGGGCATTGCGGCGGCCATGTCGGGCGGCAGCGACGCCCGCGAGTTGGCCATGATCGCCCAACTGGTCAGCACGATGAAAGTATCGCTGGTGACCGACGAAGCGCCGAATCAGTTGGTGATTCGCGCCGAAGTGAGCGGGCTGCCCAAGTATCAAGACGTCCTGCCGATCATCCAGCAAGGGATGAGCAAGGCGCCACGCGGCAAGACGGCCGCGAAGGAATGAGCGAGTTGAACTAGCGGACGGTGTCGCCGTCGCCAGCTATAACTGCGTCTGGCTCGCGCGCGATCGCTACGGGTGGAGCTTGCTTCCCCGTCGAAATGTGGGGCGCTCGGCTCTTGCGGGCGAAGAGCTTGCGCGGCTGCACGGCCTTGTCCCCCTTGATCACCACCACGTGATCGACGGTTTGATCGGGACCGTAATAGACTTCGAGTTGCACGTCAGTGCCGTTGGCGAGCGCTTCGGCCGGCAGGCCGACAACTTCCCACAGTCCGAATGTGGCCACGTCGGCGGCGCCGTGGGCCATGGCGCGGGCGGCCTTGTTCACCTTGGTGTAGCCTTGCTTGAAGGAGAAGACGTCGACTTGTGCGCCGTCGCGCTCGTCGCTCCAGACGGGCGATCCTAGCTCAGCAATCACATGGGTGCGCGGCACGCCGCGATCGAGCACGTGCATATCGCGCTTTTCGGGTTGCCGCACGGCTTTCACCGCCGCACAACCCGAGACGAGCATTGCCACCAGCAAGGTTCCGGCGATGGTGATGCGGCCAGGCGTGCAGCGTTTCATGGGATGGATCCGGCGATGGGGGCGCTAATTCGGGGTCGAATCGCCCGGGCGAGGCGCGGGATCGTAGTGCCCTTCGTCCGTCGCGGTCAACGGCAACCGCGTTGTCGATGCAGCATGACGGCGAGTGGCGGCGTTTGGGCGCTGCTGGCCGCTCAAACTGAGGCGCGTTGCCACTAGCACTGCCTGGCACGCTAGCAGCGAAGTCTGCCGGGAAGAGCGCATTTCAACGAGCACCGGCAAACTGCCAGTGCCACCATCCAGGCCGGAGTTACTTGCCCGTCAACTCGTCGGCCAGCTTTTCCGCGCCGTACAGCTTGCGCATGGCTTCCACGATGGCGGCGGAGTGGACGGAGATGGCGCGGGCTTCCTTGTCGCTGTAAACGAAGTCGAGCACGAGCGACTGGATGTTTCCGTCGAAAATGATGCCCACGATCTCGCCGGCGCGGTTGACGACGGGGCTACCGGAATTGCCGCCGATGATGTCGGCCGTGCTGACGAAATTGAACGGCGTTTCCAGGTCGAGCTTGTCCTTGCCCGCCACCCAGCGCTCGGGCAGCTTGAACGGAGGCAGGTCGCCGTGCTCGGCCGCGTGCGGATAAGCGCCGCCGATGGTGGTCCAGGGGGGCAGCTTCTTTCCCTGATCGGTGTAGCCCTTCACTTGTCCGAACGCCAGCCGGAGCGTGAATGTCGCATCGGGATAAGTGCTCTCTCCCTCGATGGCGAAGCGGGACCTGGCGATCTTGGCATAGGCCTGGCGAAGCGGCTCTTCGGCATTGTTTTCATAGGTCTTGCGCAATTTGCGGGCGGGCGGGTCGATCAGGCGCGCCAGCGCGATCATCGGATCGTCAGACGCCGCGATGGCGCTGGCGCCCCCTTCGGCAAGTTGCTTGCGCACGGCCACGTCGGCCAGCTTTGTGCCGGAAATCAATTCGGCGGCGCGACCGCTCGGCGACATGTTGGCCAGCACTTCCTTCACCAGCGCATTGTCCGCGCCGCCGCGCTCCAGCAGGTAACTGAGCGAATCGGTGAGCTTGGCGATTTCCAGATCGGTGTAGATTGGCGCCTCACTGAACAACTGCTGCTTGAGCGAATCGAGACCGGCCTCGGCATATTCGGGCAGGCGATCGGCGTTGGGCTTTGCCGACTCTTCGCCCAGCCGCACCAGCATACGGGCGATTCGATACAGCTCGGTATTGAAGGCCGTGCCCCGCTCGTACAGCGAGTAGTCGGTGTAGATCGGGTGCCAGGCGGCCAGCGCCGTGCTGACCTGGTCCCAGGCGTCGCGAGCCTCGCGCAATTTAGGATCGGCGTCAACGGCCTGGCGCAGCGAGCGCTCGGCCTTGCGCTTGGCGTCCATGATCGACGGATCCTGCAGGCCGGCCAGTCCGCCCAGCCGCGCCTTGCGAGAGTTTTGATAGCCGAACAGCTCGTCGCGCGCGCGGCGCTCGTTCTCCAGGCCGCGCTGGCTATAGGTTTGCAACATCACCTCGCGGCGGCGAATGAGATTGAGGTTCTCGGGGAAGACCGTGTCGCGCAGGAATTGCAAATGCGCCACAGTGTTCAGCCGATCGGTGCGACCAGGGTTGCCGGCGACGAAGATCAGCTCTTCGTCGCCCGCGCCGGCCTTGCTCCAGGCCAGATAGTGTGGCGGTTCGACCGGCTTGCCGTCGTCATAGACGCGGAAGAAGCAGATGTCGAGATCGTAGCGCGGATACTCGAAATTGTCCGGATCGCCGCCGAAGAACGCGATGTCTTTTTCCGGCGCGAAGACCAGCCGCACGTCGGTGTACTTCTTGTAGCAATAGAGGTTGTAGCGCCCGCCCTGGAAGAGCGTGACCACGTCGCTGCGGAGCCCGGTCTTGTCGAGCGACTCTTTTTCGATGGTGTTGCTGATGGCGACGCGTGCCAGATGGGCGTCGGCGGCGGACATGCCCGGCTTGACCGCGGCGTTGACGCGCTCGGTGATGTCCTCGATCGTCATCAGCACGTTGAGCTCCAGGTCGACGCATTTGAGCTCCTGGTCGGGCGTGCCGGCCAGATAGCCTTCGGTGACCAGGTCTCGCTCGGGGGTGCTGAGCTTGTGCAACGCGTCGGCGCCAACGTGATGGTTGGTCATCACCAGTCCCTTGCCCGAGACGAACGAGCCGCTGCCGCCGCTGTTGAAGCGCACGGCCGAGTGCTGCAAGTGATTGAGCCACTCGTCGCTGGGATCGAAGCCGTACCGCTCCATCAACAACTTGCGCGGCGGTTGGTTGAAGAGCCACATGCCTTCATCAGCCCGCGCAATTGGAAGGTTCGACGGAATGGCGACGAGCAGCACGGCCAGTGCGGCCAGGCAGGGGGCGATGGATCTCATGGCGCGGGTCCTGTGAATGGGGCATCCAATGGAACGCTGATTGTGACGGATGGTTATTTCTCACCGCGGCCTCGGCCGGTGACCTTGGCGCTCTTGAACATGATGCCGAGTCCGGCCATGCCCATGACGAGCATCAACACGCCAAACGCGGCAGCCGAAGGCCACTGGCTGGCATTCCAGGCCTCGCCGAGTCGGCCCGTCTGATCGAACCAGGGTCCGAGCGACGGCGCGAAAGTCATGAACGCAATCAGCACGCCCGCGATCGAGCCGCCGGCAATGTAGCCCGAGCTGAGCAGAATGCCCGGGCTGGTTTCCGAATCGTCGGCCTTGCTACCGCGGATGCGGTCGACTGCATAACGCACCAGCCCGCCGATGAAAATGGGCGTGGAGATCTGAATCGGCAGATACACGCCCACCGAAAACGGCAAAGAGGGCACGCCAGCCAGTTCCAGCACCACGGCGATCAGCACCCCGATCAGAACCAGTTCCCACGGCAGCTTGCCGTTGAGAATGCCGTCGATGATCAGCGCCATCAGCAGCGTCTTGGGGGCGTCGAACTTGTTGGTTACCTTCGTGCCGTCATCGCGCTCGGCCAGCACGCCGTTAATCGCGGGGTCGACGTAGTAGCGGATTTGCCCAGTGTCGTCGACCAGATACTTGCCGGCCGGAATGCCATCGCGCTCGCCGCGCGCCAGGTGCATGACGTGATAAAACGTCTTGTCCTTCTCGGCGTACTCCCCGCCGGGCTGTTCCATCTGCGTCAGGTCTTTGACGTCACTAATGTGTACTCGCGGCAAGTAGTCGGGCTTGGTCGTATAGATCGTGCCGGCCTGGTTGAGCAACAGCAGAATGATGCCGATCACCGACGCACTGGTGAGTGCGCCGATCAAGATGGCATATTGCTGCAAACGGGGCGTGCCGCCGACGAGATAGCCGGTCTTGAGATCCTGCGAGGTCGTACCGCCATTGGAGGCCGCGATACAGACGACGGCCGCGATGGTCAGCGCGGTGAGCGTGTCGGATTTCTGCGTCATGTTCATCAGCCAGAACGCGATGCAAGTAAGCAGCAGAGTGGCGACTGTCATACCGGAGATCGGGTTCGACGACGAGCCGATTTCACCCGTTAGGCGCGATGAAACCGTGACGAATAAAAAGCCAAAAGCCACGATAAACGCAGCACCGATAAAGCCCGTGACCTTGAAGTTTCCTTCGGAGTCGAACCCCAACCCCAATGAAGGTGAGAATGTCAGCGCCAAGACCAAGCCGATAGTGCCGATGATCACGAACGACAGCGGCAGATCGCGCTCGGTGCGCGGCAGCGACGCGCGACCCTTGCCCGAGCCGCTTGCAGTGGCCAAATCGCCCATCGCGCGGCGCAGCGAGCCGATGATCATGGGCAGCGCCTGGAACATGCTGATGATCCCGCCGGTGGCCACGGCGCCCGCGCCGATATAGAGGATGTAGGCGTTGCGCAGATCTCCCACCGACATGTCACGAACGGTTTTGACCGTTTCCGGAGCCAACGGCGCGTTGAGTCGCATGCCGAAGAATACGATCAACGGCACGATGACCAGATAGGCCAGCACGGCGCCGGAGAACATGATCGAAGCGATGCGCGGGCCGATGATATAACCCACGCCCAACAGTTCCGGCGTAAGCTCGCCGCCGAGAATGCCGCCTTGCAGTCCCTTGCCCGTGGTTTGGCTGTAAAGATGGACGTCGACTTCCTTCTTCCACAGCCCACAGGCTTCCATCAGGAACTTATAGAGAAAGGCGAGACCGAAGCCCGTGAAGACTGTCTTGGCCGTGGCCCCGCCTTCCTCGCCCACGATCAGCACGTCGGCGCAGGCGGTGCCTTCGGGATAGCGGAGCGTGCCATGTTGTTGCACGATGAACGCGCGGCGCAGCGGGATCATCATCAGAATGCCCAACAGTCCTCCCAGCGAGGCCACGGTCATCACGCGCACCAGCGTCATCTCGAAGCCGAGCAACAGCAGCGCGGGAATGGTCACACCGACTCCAAAGGCGATGGACTCGCCGGCCGAGCCGGTGGTTTGCACGATGTTGTTTTCCAGGATCGTGGCCTGCCTCAGATTGAAGGCGCGGGCCAGTCCGCGAAAGAGCGTGATGGACAAGACGGCCACGGGAATCGAGGCCGAGACCGTCATGCCCACCTTCAGCACGAGGTACAGCGAGGAGGCGCCGAAGACAATGCCCAGGATGACGCCCGCGGTGACGGCCGACCAGGTGAACTCGGGCATCTGGACGCCGTCAGGCACGTACGGCTCGTGCAGGGGATAAGCCGCATCGCGTGCGGACGATCCGGCCGGCTTCCGTTCCCCGGTCGTGGGCGCTGCCATGGACACCATTCCAAAGGGTTTGCGCAGATGAACCGAGCGACGCGAGAGCGGGCCGCCGGCAAACTGCCCGCATTCTAGCGAGCGGTTCCGATTTAGACCACACTAGCGCGGCGGGGGCAACCGCAGCCGCGGGGCCTCGGATCCGGATAGCCTGAATTCTGCCGAATTCGGCGGCGGCGGGAGTCTCGCTGTGCCGGCCGGCTTGGCCGAGGCGGTTTCGCGAGAAGCCTTACCGTGGTAATCTCGTGACGGTCGCCGAGGCCAGCGAATCCGCTGTTTGTAGGCACGCGGATGCTGGTTGCCGGCGCTCGCGATTGAGAGCGGCTGATTGCTGCACCCGGAGGCTGTTGTGATCCGACCGACTGTTCCGAGCGACACGCGGGCCATCTTGGCGATGGCCACGCGCACCGGCGTCTTCAAGCCGCACGAGATCACGGCGCTCGAAGAAGTGCTCGCCGACTATCACAACGCCAACGCCAAGCTCGACCACGCGGCCATCACGTTCGAAGAACACGGCGAGATCCTGGGCTTTGCCTACTATGCGCCGGCGGCCATGGCGGATCGCACCTGGTATCTGTATTGGATCGCCGTGACCAAGCAGACGCAGGCGCGGGGCATCGGCACCACGCTCTTGAAGTTCGTGGAGGACGACATTCGCGCGCGGCGCGGCCGCATCCTGCTGGTCGAGACGTCGTCGCTGCCCTACTACGACCTGACGCGAAAATTCTACGAAAAGCACGAATACCAGCACGACGCCGCGATCAAAGATTTCTATGCCGATGGCGACAGCATGGTGATCTATGCGAAACGCCTGGCGGAATAGGAGCCGTCGTTGGTGCATGATGGCACCGGCACCTTGCCGGTACGTTCTGAACGTCGGAAAATTTCCGGTAACAGCCGACGTCGAACGCGGGCCAACGGCCCGACCTATACCAGCCAGGGGCAACGCCCCTGGAACGCATTGCGCGGATTGTTCGTAAGCCCCAAGGGGGCGGTTCAAACGACGGGGAATGGAACGTGTCCCGTTCGCGATCATCGACGAGGACGCAATTCCATAGGTCGCCCATTCAGGGCTTGGCACATACAAATTGAAAAATGAAAACATCGCGCTACCGACACCAGGGGCGTTGCCCCTGGCTGATATCGGTTGGGCCTTCAGCCCACACACTGCGCGGATTGTTCGTAAGCCCGCAGGGGCGATGTAAACGGGGCGCACGGAGAAATGAATGCCAAACCGGATGCCCGTTAGATCGAGATGTGCAGCTTCGGCAGCGCCGCTTGCAACTTGACGCGGCCGGCTTCGGTGGTTTGCGTGAAGGCCAGGTTGAGCTCGCGCAGGTTGGTCAAGCCCTGGAGCTGTTCCAGCCCGGCGTCGGTGACGTCGCTGTCGGCCAGGTTGAGCTCGGTTAGCCTGGTAAGCGCCACCAGGTTCGCCAGGCTGGCATCGGTGATATCGGTGCCTTCGAGGTTGAGGTACTCCAGGTTGACAAGATTCTTCAGGCTGGGCGTGCCGGCGTCGGTCACGGCAGTATGCCACAGGTCGAGCCGCGTCAGTGTTTTCAGGTCCTGCAGATGGGCCAGTCCTTCGTCGCTGACTTCCGTTTCCGCCAAATCCAGGATGGCCAGCTTGGGCAAGCCTTTCAGGTGGACCAGTCCGGAACCGTCGAGGCCCGTGCTGCGCAGCTCGAGCCGCTTGAGCTCCTTGAGATCCTTGAGCTGCTCGAGTCCTTCGTCGGTGACGTTGGTGCGCAGCAGGTACAGCTCGTCGAGATGGGGCATTTTGGCAATGTCGACCATCCCGTCGTCGGAGATCTGCGAGTCTTCCAGACCAAGTCCGCGGAGCCTGGTGAGCGCGGCCAGGGCGTGCAGCCCTTCGTCGGTGACATTGGGATTGCGCAGCTTCAATCGTTCGAGATTGGCGAGCTTGGCCAACTGCACGACGCCTTCGTCGGTGATGTAGGCGCAGCCGCGCAGGTCGATCACGCGGACTTTCGCCACGTTGGCCAGGTGTTCCATGCCGGCGCTGGTGAAGTTGTTGTACAGCAGGTGCAACTGCTCGAGGTTGGGCATCCGCGCCAGCGGCTCAAGCGCCGCATCGGTCAGGTAGGACGAGCGGCGGAGATTGATCGATTTCAGCTTCGGCAGGGCTGCCAGCTTGGCGGTGGCCTGGTCGGTGATTTCGGTGTTCTCCAGCACCAGCGATTGCAGTGGGAGCCCTGACAGCTTGTCGAGCGTGGCGTCGTTCACGTCGACGCCGTACAGGTCCAGGTGCGTAAGCGCCGGCAGCTTGTGCAGCAGCGAGAAGTCGAAATCCTTGACGTTGCCCTGCGACAAGTCGACGCGCGTCACGTTGCCCGCGGCGTTGCGCGTGACAGTGCCGCCGATGGCTTCGATGGCGGAGTTGGCCTGGGGATCATCCGGCTCGGCCGGCTTGGTTTCACGAGCGACGGGAGCGGCATCCTTGACCGGGGCATCGTCGGAAGCCGTCTTGCTTGGCGCGGTTTCTGTCTTGGCCGATTCGCTTTTGGCGCAGCCGTTGAGTTGCCCGACGAGCAAAGTTCCAGCGGCCAAGGCAGCGAGCATCAATACGGGGCGTGAATTCATGATCCGTGAGGCATGAGGCGAGGAATGAGGGAGTGGAGAAACGAAAAAAGCTGCCGGCACCAGCCCTCAAGCCGGCGCCGGCAGCATGTGTATCCTATCGCAACACGCTTACAGCGTGTAGCCGTGGGCGTACTCGGGTTTGACGACCGCGGCCACTTCGGGGGCGTTGGTGGCGGTGAGACTTGCCGAATCCCACTCGATCTTCTTGCCCGGCGAGCCGGCATCGCTGGCGGCCCACACCGCCAGATTGCCCAGCAGGATGGTTTCGGTCAGCGGGGCCGAGTAGTTCTCGAAGTTCGAACGGGCCGGCGGGCCACCCTTGATCGCGCGGGCGAATTCCGGGAAGTGGCCCGGCGATTCTTCGAACTCGACGTTCGGCGCTTCGATTCCACCCAGAATCTTGAAGGGCTTCTCGCAGTAGTCGCCGGGGGCAAACAGTTTGGCCTTGTCGCCGATCAAGAGCACGCCGGTCTCGCTGACGCTCTCGCCGTCGAACAAATCGCCCGAGGGGCGCTTGCCGCCGTCGTACCAGACCATCTTGCAGGCCGCCCGATCGCCGTTGGCCGGGAAGTCGTAAGTGATGATCGACCACTTCGGATAGCTGTCCTGGTTGTGACCCGAGGTTTCGGCTTGCACCGCCGTGGGGTCGCGCAGGTCGAGCGCCATGAACGGCATGTTGACGGTGTGGCAGGCCATGTCGCCCAAGGCGCCGGAGCCGAAGTCCCACCAGCCGCGCCAGGCGAACGGGTGGTAGCCCGGAGCGTAGGGTCGGTCCGGAGCGCAACCGAGCCACAGATCCCAGTGCAGGTTCGAAGGCACTTTGCCTTCCGGCGGACGCGATCCGCCCTGCGGCCAGATGGGACGATTGGTCCAGACGTGAACTTCCTGGACGTTGCCCAGCACGCCCGAGGAGACGACGGCGGCCGTTTGCCGCAGCGGCGCGAAGGACGTGCCTTGGTTGCCCATCTGCGAGGCGACTTTCATTTCGCGGGCGATCTCGCCGAGCTTGCGGGCTTCCCAAATGGTGCGTGTGAGCGGCTTTTGCGTATAGCAGCCGAGGCCCATCCGCATGGCCATGGCCGTGGCCGGAGCGTGCATGTGGTCGGGAGTGCTGACGGTAACCGCGTCGATGTTCTTGCCGACTTCGTCGAGCATCTTGCGGAAGTCGTTGTAGCGCGCGGCCTTGGGAAAGCTTTTGGAGCCGGCCTTTTCCAATGTGTTGTCGTCCACGTCACAGATGGCCACGACATCACCGGCATCCTTCGCGTCGGCCGAGTCGCTGGAACCTTTGCCGCCGACGCCGATGCAGCCGAAGCGAATGACTTCGTTGGGAGACTTGCTGTCTTCGGCCGCGGCCGTGCCCGAGACATATACGCCCACGCCGGTCAGGGCCGTGGCCTTCAAGAATCGACGACGATCGGTCAGGTACGACATGGCAGAACGCTCCTAAGTACTGTTTCGTTAGGTGGAGGGTTTCGTGACGGCGCGCCGCAGCCAGCGGTGATGGTGGACAGCGTGCGGCGGAAGCTCGTCAGCAAATTCGGTGGGAGCGCCGGGGCAGCATATGTGGTCGGCGCGACGTCGAACGCCTGGGGGCTCTTTAATAGACGATACTCTCTGCGCTTGCCGCTCGCAATCGCCGGGGTGGCGGCTTTTTTGGGAAAAAACGGCCCCGCTTTTCGACTGCGGGCGGACGAGCTTCCCGTACGGCAAATATCGCCCCAACGTTCGGCAATTGCAGTCGACGCGGCCAGCGGCGATGATGCTGGCTTGGGCCGTGCCCCGCCGGGCCGGCAGCGAGCGACCCGCTGTTTTGCCGGGCCATTGAACCGAATTAGCCAACTGACTGACTGTCAATCGAGGAGAGCTACGATGAATTTGCCGTCGCTACTGCGCGCCGCTTGCGGCGCGGCGGGTTTGATGCTGGGGGGCGTGCTGGTGGCCGCCGATGCGCCGGGGTTTCAAGCCGCGCTGTTCAACGGCCGGGATTTCGACGGCTGGCAGGTGACCGGTTGCGAGGCGGTGGTCGAGGATGGGCTGCTCGTGCTGAAGGCCGGCGATGGATTCGTTCGCACCAACGAGCGTCACGGCGACTTCGTGCTCGAACTCGACTGGAAGGCTCGGCGAGCGAGCAAGTACGACTCGGGAATTTATATTCGCGCCGATTTGCCCGCCGAGGGAAAGCCGTGGCCCAGCCGTTACCAGATCAATCTGCTGGAGGGCAAAGAGGGGAACATCAACGGACTGGCCGGCGCCGAATCGAAGGGCCTGGCCAGGCCGGGCGAGTGGAACCACTTCAAGATCACGGTCGTGGGAGACACGGCCGCGTTGGAGATCAACGGCACTCCGGCCTGGAAAGCCACCGGCCTGGAAAACGCCGACGGCTACATCGGCTTGCAATCGGAAGTCGACGGCGGCGGCCAATTCGAGTTTCGCGAGATCAAGCTGACCGACCTGGATTATCAGCCGCTGTTCAACGGCCGCGATCTGGCCGGCTGGACCGGCGACACCAGCGGTTACAAGGTGGTCGACGGCGTGATCGTCTCGCCCACCACCGGCAGCGGACGACTGTTCACGGCCGACGAGTACTCGGACTTTTCGTTTCGCTTCGACTTCAAGCTGACGCCCGGCGGCAACAACGGCGTGGGCATTCGCACGCCGCTGGAGGGCGATCCGGCCTATGTCGGCATGGAAGTGCAAATCCTTGACAACGATGCAGAAGTGTACAAAAGCATTCAGCCCTACCAGGCGCACGGCTCGGTATATGGCATCGTGCCGGCCAAGACCGGATATCTGAAGCCGGTGGGCGAGTGGAATCACGAGGAGATCATCGCCAACGGCCGGCACGTGACCGTCATCCTCAACGGCACGACGATTGTCGACGCGAACATCGACGACGCTGCCAAGTCGGGCACGCTCGACGGTAAAGACCACCCCGGCCTGAAGCGCGACCAGGGGCACATCGGCTTCCTGGGCCACGGAGCGAAGATCGAGTTCAAGAATCTGCGCATCAAGGATCTGGCAGGCAAGTGAATGGTAGTTCAGCCCCCGGCTCCGCCGGGGGATTTGTTTTTGTAAGAAGCAAACACCACGAAGAATCCCCCGGCTAAGCCGGGGGCTGCACGGCGGGGGGCTCATGGCGCGATACGTGCGGCGGCCGCGGCATTCCTTCGCCAGTAAGCTACGCTGGGCGCTGGGCGGCGTTGCCTGGGGCGTGCGCACGCAGTCGAACTTCGTGATTCATCTGGCCGTGGCCGCGGCGGTCGTCGCGGCCGGGATCGCGCTTCGCGTCACGCTCGTCGAATGGTGCGTGCTGGCGTTGTGCACTGCCGTGGTGCTGGCCGCGGAGTTGTTCAACACGGCCATCGAGCACCTGGCTCGCGCGATCACGCACGAGCACCAGGAGGAGATTCGCCACGCGCTAGATACAAGCGCAGCAGCCGTGCTGATGACGTCCGCCGGCGCGGCCATGGTCGGCGCGGCGATTTTCGTTCATCGGCTGGGGTTGCTGCTCGAGTGGTGGCCCGGGGCTTGATGGACTATTGCGCTTCCCGCTGGTGCAGCTCGGCGTGCTGCTGGGCGTCGTGGGGTCGGTTGTCCTGGCCGGGGGCGGCGGTGAATTCCATGCGGTCGACGAACTTCACATTCGCGCATTCATCGATTTCGCTGGTATGGCAAGCGGCGAAGTCGGGGATGTAGAACCGCAACGGCCCGCCGGCCGAAGTCGGCAGCGGCTGTCCGTCGAGGCGGTAAATCACGATCGCCCGCTCGCGCACGGCCTCCAGCGGGATGCTGGCGTGAAAGTCGTCGGCCGTGGCGTGCAGCGTCAGGTATTTTGCCAATGGTTTTGGTTGCACGCGATCGAGCAGCGCCGACAGTTTCACCGCGTCGCCTTTCCGCTTGGGATCGATGCGGCTGACGTCGGCGATTTGAAATTCGGCCGGCAGTGAGGCCAGGTCGTCGAACGAGAGCGTGGCGGGGCGTTCGACCTCGCCGTCGATGGTGAGCGTGGGATCAAGCATCAGTTTTTCTGCGAGTCCTAGTTTGTGGGAATCAATTCGGCGGTGGGAAACGAGGCCGCCGATTCTTCATGCACCCTCCAGTCGAAGGGCACGACTTCGCTAACGGTGGCTTCCGGAAAGAGTCGTTGAATCTCGGCGACGGTTTGCTTGCTCGTCCTTTTCGAATTCAACTCGACTTCCAAAACGGATGCGTCGCCCAACCATCGTCGCAATCGCGGGAGTTTTTCAGCGGCAGGTACATCGGCAAACATCGGGAAGAAACCGGTGTTGCCATTGTCGATGGGCGACAGATTGCCGTTGTCGACAACCCAAATCCGGCCCCCCTCGTCGACAATCGCACGTCGCGCGGTCAGCCGGCTTTGCACCAGCATGTGGTTCCAGCCCAGCCACAGCGCGCAGGCGGTTACCAGCACGAACATGGTTCGCAGGCTGAAGCGGAACCAGCGTCGATGAGAGTGAAGCGCGTCGCCCATGACTGGATTATACGCACAGCAGAACGTCGCCGCCGAGCCTGGCAGAATGTCAGGGCAAAACGAAAACGGGCGCCGCTTTCATATGCTGAAAACGGCGCCCGTGGGATCGATTAGTGGGTTGCTCGCGGGCATCCAGCCCGGCAATCCTTTACGAGCAACCCATGCTGTTGCCGCAATTGTGGCACAAGTAACAGTTGCCATTGCGGACAGTGATCGCGCCGCAGTTGTCACAACTGGGAGCATCGGTTTGGAAGCTGGCAAATTGCTCCGTCCGATTCGAGTAGTTTCCGCCGTTCAGATCGATCTTCATCATGCCGGCCCGTTCCAGCAGCGTGCTGACGTCGGCCACGGCCTTGGGCGTGGCGCCGTTGGCTTTCTTGGCGGGTGCGGTCGGGGACGACACCTTTCCTTGCAGCGACTTCGGCTCGCCAGCCTTCTTGGCGGCGAGCACGGACTCGGATTCCGTGTCCTCCGCAGTCGCGCCGGCAGCGGGTTCGTCGGCGGCCGGATGCCCCAACATGGCTTCGCGATAGCCGGGCAGAAACGTGATGCCCAGCCAGCGGAAGATGTAGTCGACGATGCTCTTGGCAATGCGAATGTCGGGGTTCTTGGTGTGCCCCATCGGCTCGAAGCGCGTGTGCGAGAACTTGTTCACGTACACTTCCAGCGGCACGCCGTACTGCAGACTCATCGAGACGGCCGTGCCGAACGAGTCCATCAGGCCGCCGATCGTGCTGCCTTCCTTGGCCATTGTGATGAACAGCTCGCCGGGCCGGCCGTCGTCGTACAGGCCGACCGTGATATAGCCCTCGTGACCGGCCACGTTGAACTTGTGGGTCATGCTGTGGCGCGTATCGGGCAGGCGCTCGCGCCGCGGCACCGCGACCAACTTGGCGGCCGACTTCTCGGTTTCGGTGCTGGTGGAAAGCGGTTGGCTTTCCTTCGAGCCGTCGCGATAGATGGCCAATGCCTTCAGACCCAACCGCCAACCTTCCAGATAAGCGTCGGCGACGTCCTCGGGCGTGGTCTCGCGCGGCATGTTGACCGTCTTCGAAATGGCGCCCGACAGGAACGGCTGAGCGGCGCCCATCATCCGCACGTGCGCGCGCCAGGCGATGGAGCGCGAGCCGTTGCGCGGTTGGAAGGCGCAATCGAAAACGGACAGATGCTCGTCCTTCAATTCCGGCGCGCCTTCGATCGTGTCTTCGCGATCGATGTACGCCAGGATCGATTCGATCTGCGGCTGGTCGTAGCCCAGGGTCCGTAGCGACAAGGGGACCGTCTGGTTGACGATCTTGAGCATGCCGCCGCCGGCCAGTTGCTTGTACTTGACCAGGGCGATATCGGGCTCGATGCCTGTGGTGTCGCAATCCATCAGGAAGCTGATGGTGCCGGTGGGCGCCAGCACCGTGGCTTGCGCATTGCGGAAGCCGTGGCGACGGCCATTTTCCAGCATGCGGTCCCAGACCGTGCGGCTGGCCTGCTTGAGATAGGCCGGACAGGCCGGATCGATCTTCTCGACCTCGTCGCGATGCATTTGCATGACGTGCAGCATGGGCTCGCGATTGATGGCATAGCCGGCAAACGTGCCGACGGCCGCGGCCAACTCGGCGCTGGCCAGGTTGGCCGATCCGTGCAGCAGGGCCGTCATCGCGCCGCAGACGCCGCGGGCGGCCGCCGAGTCGTAGGCCAGGCCGCTGGTCATGATCAGGCTGCCCAGGTTCGAGTAGCCCAGGCCCAGCGGGCGAAAGCGATGGCTGTTTTCGGCGATCCGCTTGGTCGGATAGCTGGCGTGGTCGACCAGGATTTCCTGGGCAATGAAGAAGATGCGGCAGGCCGACTGGAAGCCGGTCACGTCGAACGTGCCGCCCTCCTGGCGGAACTTCATCAGGTTGATGCTGGCCAGGTTGCAGGCCGTGTCGTCCAGGAACATGTATTCACTGCACGGATTAGATGCATTGATCCTCCCCGAGTTCGGGCAG
>JBBDYK010000223.1:0-21072 GCA_040901665.1 Pirellulales bacterium
GGCTTCGGTGGCGGGGGACGACCCGGTGGTGGTGGCTTCGGCGGCGGCGGTTTCGGCGGTGGCGGTGCGCGCCCCGGAAGCGGTGGCTTTGGCGGCGGCGGCGAATTTGGCGGCGGCCGGCCCGGCGGAGACTTTGGCGGCGGCAACCTCGGCGGCTTCGGTCACAACGGTTCGTTCAACTCACCGGCTGCGCGGCCCCAGACGTTCATTCCCTCGCGCGTCGGCGCCGGCGGCGACCGCTTCGGCGGTGGAGACTTCCAGTACCATGCCAACAACCTCACGCGCCCGGGCGGCGGAGATCGGGCGAACATCGGCGACCGGACCAATATCGGCGACAGGGCCAACCTTGGAGATCGCGCGAATATCGGCGACCGGACCAATATCGGCAATCGCGCCAACATCGGCGATCGCACGGGCAACTTCAACCGCGACAACATCAACGTCAATCGCAACAACTGGAATAATAACCACATCAACCACGACAATTGGTATCACGGCAACTGGCACGGCAATTGGAATCACGGCTGGTACAATCGCCCGTACGGCTGGTGGGGCGGCGCGGGGTGGGGTTTTGGCGCCGGCTGGGCCGCCGCCTCGCTCATTCCTTGGTCCTGGGGCTATTGGGGATACGACAACCCCTATGCCACCACGCCCTATGTGATCGACAACACCACCGTCGACTACGGACAACCGCTGGCCAGCTACAGCGCCTCAAGCGCGCCAGCAGCCGACGATCAACCAGCGGGCCAGACGCCGGCCGACCAGGCGTCGGCCGCCTTCGGCCAAGCGCGGCAGTCCTTTGCCGGCGAAGACTACAAGGCCGCGCTCGACTCGGTGAACCAGGCCATCGCGCTCACGCCCGACGATCCCGTGCTGCACGAGTTCCGCGCACTGGTGCTGTTTGCCACCGGCAACTATAAGGACGCCGCGGCGGCGATCTATGCCGTGTTGTCGACCGGCCCTGGCTGGGATTGGACGACGCTGGCCAGCCTGTATCCGAACATCGATCTGTTCACGCGGCAGTTGCGCGCCTTGGAAAGCTACTGCAAGTCGCATCCCGACGAAGCGGACGCGGCCTTCCTGCTGGCGTACGAGTACATGACCATGGGCTCGACCGACGGCGCGATTGCCGAGCTGAAGCAAGTGGTGAAGGTCAATCCCAAGGATCAGCTTTCGGCGCAATTGCTTGCCAGCCTGAGCGCGCCGGCCGATGCGGCGCCGCCACAGCCCGAGCAGCCCGCGGCGCCGGCCACACCGGTCACCGCCGCGCAACTGGCCGGTGATTGGAAGTTCGCCCGGCCCGACGGCGGCGCCATCGAGCTCGATCTGAAGGGCGACTCGACCTACACCTGGAGCTACGCGCACGACGGCAAGACCGACGCGCACTCGGGCAAGTACACCGTGGCCGACAACCTGTTGGTGCTCAACACCGACGACGCGCCGGCCATGGTCGGCCAGGTGAGCAACCTGACCGCCCGCGGCTTCAACTTCAAGCTCGCTGGCGGCTCCCCCAACGACCCCGGGCTGGCGTTTACGAAATAGTGGGGCTCGCGAATCTGGGGGGGCAATTGCCCGGTTTGTCGACCACGCAGCCGGTGCAGGAATCTTGCGCGCACTGCAAAGGTAAACGCACCGGCTGTTGGAGATTGTCCAAGCCCACCTGCGACTTCGCCGCCACCAACCAGTCGATCGTCGCCCGCTCGATGCACGGGTTCGGCGTTTTGGAAACACCCTCGCTGCCCGCCATGCCCGCAAGGCCGCCGGCCGGGCGCGAGCGGACAACTACGTCGTTGCAGCCGGGGCATCACCGCCCGGCACCGCCCGAACTGTTGTCCTCGAGCGCACGTTGCTGGGGCGGCATGCTGATCAGCTTGCGCAATCGGATCTCGACGTCATCGGGCTGGTATCCCACCGGGCCGGACTTGCTGCGAAAAGCAACCTCGCCGTCAACGTCGATCAAATAGAGACGGTTGGGCATCGCGCCGTACTTCACGCCTACTGCATCATCAACGTCGTCGACGACGGTCGGCATCCGAACGTGCAGGGTGTTTCTGCAAGTCTCAGCCATTGACTTTCGATCGGCCAGCGTCTTGGGATCGGGATAGTAAACACCGTCGACGGCGATGGCCCAGTGCTCCTTCGGGTGTGCCTCGCGAACATAAACGAATAGGAATTGTGCATGCTCCTTGTAGTGATCGTGCAGCTTGTTGAGGCTGGATCTCAGCGTCCGACGAAATGGTGGGCACGTATGGCTGCCAAAGATGAGAACGACCGGTTTCTTGCCGCGAAAATCGCTTAATCGAATGGGGTTTCCAAGCCGCTCATCGTGCTCGTTGGCAGGGTCGTCTCCCGCTATCTGATTGAGGGCGAAATCCGGCGCCAAAGTGCCGAGTGGCACACCTTCGCCGAACATTCTCTTGGCCTCCGGCGACGGTTTGGGGGCCGTCTGAACGTCGGAGGGCTCGGCCGCATGAACCGTATCCGGCATTATCCCAACCAGAATGACCAAGAAGACGCTCGCGACACTCGGCAATTTCATAACTTTTCTCCGACGCGAGCGGGCGTCAGCCTCAAAGGTCGTGGGTGAAATTGCGGGCACGTTGCGAATCAATTCCTTACGCCGTGTTCCCGTTCGACGACTGGTAGATCGTGGCATTGTACCATCTTGAGACGGGACTACACTGAACTTCGGACCATCAGCGACGCCCTGGTTTAGGAGCATCGATCCATGCGATACGGCTGGCTATTGATTGTCCTGTCGGTCGTTCTTGTCAGTCTTAGTTTCGGCGCCCGAGCCTCGGCCCAGCCGAGACCTGTGGGACAATGGCGAGTCGCAGCGTCGATGCACGAGCGCCGCGAATATGCGGGTGGCGTTCGACTGAAGGATGGAAGAATCCTGGCGGTATCCGGCCATCCACTCGAAGGCAGGTCGATTGCAAGTGCGGAACTCTACGACCCCCAGACCGACGAGTGGACCATCACAGGCGCGCTGCGCCAGCCCCGCAATGGCGGTAATTCGGCAACGCGATTGATGGACGGTCGAGTGCTCCTTGCTGGCGGACACAGCAATGACAAAGTGGTCAGCGGAGCCGAGCTCTACGATCCTACAACCGGCAGATGGACCGACGCCGGAACGCTTCGTGTTGGACGCGACCCGATGGCAACTCTACTAGCCGACGGGCGTGTACTCGTGGCCGGTGGCATCGACTGGTATACCGACACTGGGAAAATCTACGCCGTGTCCGAAATCTACGATCCCAAGGCGGGCGACTGGACCATAACCGGCTCGCTCCTTACGCCACGCGATCAACATCGAATGGTCCTGCTTGACGACAGTCGGGTCTTGGCGGTCGCCGGATATGCGCAACGTGGCGTGCTGTTGGCCAGCGCGGAACTCTACGATCCCACTTCCGGTCACTGGCAAGCGACAGAAGATCTTCCCAAACCGCGCGCTTGGTTCGGGCTCGCGAAGTTGCAGGACGGCCGCATCCTGGTGGCGGGGGGTTACACGGGCAACTCCTCAAAACCGTCCAATCGCACCTACCTTGCAAGCGTCGTGCTCTACGATCCGAAAACTGGACACTGGAGCGAAACAAATCCGATGCACGCGAAGCGCGCCGGATTTTCGATCACGCTGTTGTCCGATTCACAAGTGCTCGTTGCAGGCGGCGTTGCCGAAAGCGGTGCGGAACTCAAGAGTGCTGAAATATTTGATCCACGCACGGAAACCTGGCTGCCAGCAACGTCCATGGACACCGCTCGCCGAAATCATCGCGCAACGCTGCTGCGAGACGGTAGCGTGTTAGTTATTGGCGGCAGCAATCTCTTCGGCAACAACTATCTGACGAGCTGCGAAATCTTCAGCTTTTAACCGGCTCGCGGCCAGGCGGATGACATCGACAAAATTCGCTTCCAAGTCCGATAACCACTCCGCACACGGTTTTGGCGCGGCCCGCTGCTTGACGTTTCCAGGGCCAAGCGGCGGGTGGCGGTGTTGCGCCAGAAGGTGAACTTTCCGCAGTCGAGAGATACGGCGAGTAGAACGTCGCGCTTGCCCTGCGGGCGGTCGCGCACCAGTTGCAGCAACTGCTGAGGCTCATCGCGGCGAGCTACATGCCCGGAGATCGACGTTTGTGAAATAGTGCCGCATGGCGAAATCGGGGGCAAATGCCCGGCCTGTCCGCCAAGATCCACACGCCGATGGCGAACTAACTTTGAGTGGAAGCTGTGTTTGGTTCCACCCGAGGAGAGGGCGCATGGCCACCGCGTATCACTACGACTATTCGCGCAACACGCACTCGCTGCTGGTCGGCTACCTGGTGTGGCTGTTCGGCATCTTCGGCGCGCACCGCTTCTACTACGGCAAGCCGGTGACCGGCACGATCTGGTTCTTCACGCTGGGGCTGTTCTTCATCGGTTGGATCGTCGACCTGTTCCTGATTCCCGAGATGGATCGCCGCGCTGACTGGCGCTACGCCCCGGCCCGCTCGACTACACCGTGGTCTGGATCCTGCTGACGTTCCTGGGCGTGTTCGGCATCCACCGGTTCTACATGGGCAAGTGGATCACCGGCATAATCTGGCTCCTGACCGGCGGCCTGCTCGGCCTCGGCTGGCTCTACGACCTGTGGACGCTCAACGAACAGGTGGACGAGATCAACCGCTACGAAATGGCGTGGGCGTGAGGCGCGCGGGGCAGCCTGTTGAAGGATGCCCTCGTGGCGTTTTTCGACTTCGCCAAGTGCGGAGCAAAGCTCCGCATGGCTCACAAAATTACCCCGGCGGGCCGGGGCTATTTTGACATCGCGTCCCTGCGATGTCGCAGCCTGCTGAATTCTTCAACGGGCTGCTCATGCGACGTGTCCGATCGCTACTCCTTCTTGATCTTCTTGGGCGCGCAGAGCTTGCCCTTTTTCTTCCGCACGACGCCGCAGTCTTCACACTTGAAGCGGCCGGGCTTGGGCTCGAGCGATGGTTTTCCTCGTTGACATCCCATGGCTCGACCTCACGCGGCGTTAATTGCGTCCGCGATTCAAGAACACGAAGCTGCCCAGCTTCGATACCGTCAGAATATCGCGCGCGCCGTCGCCATTCACGTCGGCGATTTGTACTTGCACGCCGACGCCGGAGCGGCTGTCAATCTGACGGGGCAAAAAGCGTGCCGCTTGACCGTCCCGCACCAACTGAAACCAATAGAGCACCGGGGCGGCTTCCGGCTCGATGTCGCCCCTCGGGCCGTGGGCCCACAGGCGCTTCCCCACCACGACGTCGCTCAGGCCGTCGCCGTTGACGTCGCCCGCGGCCAGCGCGTGGGGCTGGGTGAAGGCCACGCTGTAGCGTTCCAGCTCGTCGCGCATGCCCATCATCATGTGCGGGCGGAAGGCGATTTGGCCATCCTGCGAGTGTTGCTCGAACCAGGCCAGGCCCCAGCCGTGCGCGTCGAGACTGCTGACTACGTCGTTGTCGCTGTCACCGTCGACGTCGAACACCAGCATCTGCGCGCCGCCGCGTCCCGCCGAGAACTTCAGCGGATGCCACGTCCACATTGGGTTGGCATGATCCGGCTGCGCGAACCAGCCATCGTTGAGCACCAGGTCGAGTCGCCCATCGCCGTTGATATCGCCCACGCCGGTGCCGTGATAAAACTCCTTCCATTCGCCCGGTTCGGAAAGCGGATGAAACTTCCACGGCTCGCGCGGGGCTTTCCAGTCGGGCTCGATCCAACCCCAGCGACCTTGCCAGTGGCTGACGACCTGTGGGTGCCCGTCGCCGTCGAGATCCACCAGTGCCGGCGACTCGCCTTGCACGCGCTCGAAAGCGTAGTGCTTTTGCCACGCGCCGCCGCTATTGCCCGGGTTTTCGTACCAGTAGGCCGGGTGCAGGTGGACGCGTCCCAGCACCAGGATGTCGGGCCAGCCGTCGCCGCTAAAATCATGCACGAACGAAAACATGCTGTCCGACGGGCTCGTTTCCGGCGGCAGCGGCACGGGCGGATAGAACGCATGCGCCGTTTTGAAATCCGGGCCTTGATACCAGTACGGCCCGGCCACGACGTCGACATGCCCGTCGCGATTGATGTCGCCCGAGTCGATGCCGTCGCAAAAGTAGTGCGAGGTGAGCGTGATACTCTCGAACGTCAGCTCCGCGCCGAGCAGCACGTTGGCGCATGCCAGGAAGACAAATGCCCATGAGAACGGCCAACTTTTCTGGAAGTGCTTCGTCACGGTTGGAGGTCGCTGAATTGGCCGTTAGAGAGTTGTAGATTAATTGTTCGGAGAATGGCTACTCCGCCATGGCCGCATTCGCCGCGCCCGCGGGCGGATTGCGATAGTCCAAGGGCGGCTTTTGATCCGGCTCCAGCAGGCATTGATAGGGAGTGGCCGCCAATCGCCGCGCGTGCTCCGCTTTCGCCGCGGCCAACAACTCCGGCCTGGTATAGAGGTCCCAAGCGGTCGCCGATAGCACCTTGGCCGCCAGCAGCATTCCTTTGCGCCCGATGGTCGTGCCGCCCGCGGCCGTGGCTTGCCACGAGTGGCCGGGCGTGCCGGGAACCCAGCAGACCGTGCCGAAACCGGTCGTCGGCGCCGCCCACGACACGTCGCCCACGTCGGTCGAGCCCTTCGACGTGGAGCCCTGGCGGTCGACCACGTCCACAATGCTCGCCAAAGGCGCGGGCTCAACCAGCGTCTCGGCGATTGCGTTGGCAAAGTGAATCTCATCTTCCGTGAACTGCGAGTCGTTGAGCGCTCGCAAATTGGCCAGCGTCACGCGCGACAATGCGTCGTTCGGCAGGATTTCCAGTTGCCCGCCCAGATATTCGATCTCCAGCCGCGTCTCGGTTGCCAACGCGCCGGCTTTGGCGCAGAGCACCAGCCGATCGTAAAGCCCGCGCACGATTTTGCCCTCGGGATGCCGGACGTAGTAAAATACTTCGGCAAAGTCAGGTACGACGTTGGGCGCACCGCCACCCGCCGTGATCACGTGATGAATTCGCGTGAAGTCCGGCGTATGCTCTCGCAACAGTTGCGCCGCGTGATTGGTTAGCTCCACTGCATCCAGCGCCGAGCGCGCCTGCTCCGGCGCACCGGCCGCATGGGCGCTGCGCCCGTGGAAGCGAAACTTCACGGCCACGCGCGCCAGGCACGTCGAGTCGCCGGCGCTGTTGCGGCTGCCGGGATGCCAGTGCAGCACGGCATCGCAGTCGGCAAACAGCCCGTCACGCACCATGAACACTTTGGCCGCGCCCCCTTCCTCCGCCGGACATGCGTAGAACCGCACGGTGCCCGACAAGTTGCCGGCCTTGATTTGCTCGGCAACAGCAATCGCAGCCGAAGCGCTGGCCACGCCGAACAGATGATGCCCGCAAGCGTGACCATAGCCGCCAGGCGTGCACGGCTGGCGCTTGGACGTGGCCTCTTGCGATAGTCCGGGCAAAGCGTCGAACTCACCCAGGATGCCGATCACCGGCTTGCCCGATCCAAACGTGGCCGTGAACGCCGTGGGCATGCCACACACGCCGCGCTCGAACTCGAAGCCCGCGCCGGCTAGCATCTCGGCCAGTAGTGCCGATGACCTGGTTTCCTGATAGCCGGGCTCGGCCAATCGCCAGATGGCTTGCGCTGTTTCCCAGCAGGCGTCCGCGCGGCGCTCCACCGATTCATACAGCGCCGATTTTTCCGCAGCGCTCACGGGTGCTGCAAACATGGCTGCAGCCAGCGCGATCGTCAGTTGATGGTGTCGAAACATGCGACCCCCGGTTGCTCGAAGCACGTTGCCAGTCGGCGCGAACGATCAAATGCCCGCGCCGACTATCATACTCAAAACCACCAGGATACGCGCAAGTTGCTAACTGCCATCAATCTGACTTGCGAAAGGAGTGGCCGGTCTTCAAGCCCGCCACGAACAGCACCAGCGCCACGGCGCCCAGTGCGAACACCGTGTCGCCGGGAATGCGCATCCAGCGCAGGTTCTGCATGATCGGAGTTTGCAGAAATTCTCCGCTGCGTGCGTACCAATAACCGTGCTCGACCGACGCCCAGGTCTGCATCAAGCCGACCGGTAGCAGGCTGAGCAGACACATGGCCAGCAATCCGCCATTGAGTGCCCAGAAGGCGAATCGCAACAGGCCGTCCTTCCATTCGATGCCTGGGATCAAGGCGCGCAGGCAGACCAACATCAGACCAATGCCGAGCATGCCGTAGACGCCGAACAAGGCGGCATGGCCGTGTAAGGGCGTGGTATTGAGCCCCTGCATGTAGTACAGGGCAATGGGCGGATTGATCATGAAGCCGAACAGGCCCGCGCCCACCATGTTCCAAAACGCGACAGACACGAAAAAGTAGATTGGCCATTTGTAGCGTTTCACCCAGACCGTGGCGCGCGAGCGGCGCACGTCTTCCATGGCGTCGAATCCGACCAACACCAGCGGCACTACCTCCAGCGCACTGAACACCGATCCCCAGGCAAGCGCCACGGTCGGCGTGCCGGAAAAATACAAGTGGTGGCACGTGCCGATGATGCCGCCGGAGAGAAAGATCGTGGCCGACAATAGCGCAGCGGCCGCGGCCACGCCAGGACGAATCAAGTGGAGCCGCATGAAGAAGAAGGCGATGACCGTGGTGGCAAACACCTCGAAGAAACCCTCGACCCACAGATGCACCACCCACCAACGCCAATACTCGACGATCGTCAGATGCGTGTGCTGGCCCCACGCCAGGCCCGCACCGTAAAACAATGCGATGGCGGTGGTCGAAACCAGCAGCAAGGCGACCAGTTGCTTTTGCTCGCCCGGCTTGGCGAGCGCCGGTCGCAGCACGCGCACGATCAAAAACAGCCACAACAGCAAACCGGCCAGCAGCGCGATTTGCCACGCTCGCCCCAAATCGACGTACTCGTAACCCTGATGGCCGAAATAGAACGAGACGGTATCCGACAACTTGTTCTGGATGCTCAACCACTCGCCGGTCAACGATCCGACCACCACGACCAGCAGGGCGAGAAACAGAACATTGACACCCAGTCGCTGTCCCTTGGGCTCGGTGTCGCTCACCAAAGGGCCGATGAACAATCCCGCCGCCAGCCAGGCCGTGGCAATCCAAAACAGCCCTAACTGGATGTGCCAGGTGCGCGTCACACTGTAGGGCAACCACTCGGACAGCGGGAAGCCATAAAACGCGTCCCCTTCGACGCCATAATGCGCCGTGACCACGCCCAACAGCATTTGCACCAGCAGCAGCGCCGAGACGACCCAGAAATACTTGAGCGTGGCCCGCTGCGATGGCGTGGCTTGCCAGCTTCCCAGCGGATCGACGTCTGGCAGCGCGGGCGCCGGTTCTTCTTCGGCTCGGCGCGCGGCATACCACCAGACCATCGCCGAAATGCCGGCCAGGAGCATGATGATGCTGACGCCGGTCCACACCACGGCCTCGCCCGTCGGCCTGTTTCCAACCAAGGGCTCGTACGGCCAGTTGTGTGTGTAGCTGATCTTGTCGCCAGGCCGATCGGTCACCGCGGCCCAGGAAGTCCAGAAAAAGAATGCGGCAAGTCGTCGCAGTCGGGCCTTGTCGGTGACGGCGCCGGGGGGAATCGCATAGTCGGCTTGCCCGTTGGCAAAGACGTCCGAGTAGTGCGCGAGATTGGCCTCGAACGCGGCGGCGCGAACCGGATCGATCGTGATCGTGCCGGTGGCCGAATCGTAGGTGTTGGCGCGGATCTGTGCGGTCAACCGGCCAATGAGTTGGGCTTGCTGCTCCGCGTCGAGGTCGGTGAAGTCCTGCCGAAAAGCTTCGTTAGCCCAACGGTCGAGAATGAACGTAGCCTCGCGGTGCAGCCAGTCGGCCGTCCAGTCGGGAGCCACATAGCTGCCGTGTCCCCAAATGGAGCCCACTTCCATCCCGCCCAGCGATTGCCAGACGTTTTGCCCCGCAGAGACGTCGCCGTCTTCGACAACAACCTGGCCGTCGGTTGTCACCACCCGCTGAGGCAGCGGCGGAGCCTCCTGATAGATCCGCGTGCCAATCCAACCCAGAACCGCGAACGACAACACCAGCACGAGACCGAAAAACATCCAGAGCTGTTTCATTGGGTCCCTCGTGAAGAGTAGGGGTTGTGCGAATCTCCTTGGCACGGCAATCGAACGGCAAGCGCGTTGGCCCTGATGGCAAACCGCCCGCCGCGCACATCATCATAGCGAATCGATTCAGCCGTCGCTGAGCAGAGCTTGCCGCAAACGCTTGGTTTGCACGATCCGAGGCGGCTATACTGGCCCTCGCTGCTTCGCTCTGACTCTTCACAGCACGCCCGACTCCCGCTGATCGAAAGGCTACAGCCTATGAAACGTTTCTCATCTTGCCGCAGCGCGTGTGCCTTGGCGGCGCTGGTGTTGCTGTCGCTGCCGCCCGGACGCCTCGTATTGGCGGCCGATGACGCCACCGCCGCGGCCGAAGCCACCATCGTCGTTTCCGATCGCGCGCAAAAAATCCACGATGCGGCACTCCTGATCGACGGCCACAACGATCTGCCCTGGGTCATTCGCACCGCAGGCTCGTCGAACTTCGAGAAGATCGACATCGCCCAGCCGCAGCCCAAGATGCACACCGACATCCCGCGCTTGCGCGCCGGCGGCGTCAAGGCGCAGTTCTGGAGCGTCTATGTGCCGGCCGGCACCCGCCACGACGGCAAAGCGCTGTCGACCACGCTCGAACAGATCACCATCGTCAAGTCGATGATCGAGCGCTATCCCGACGTGTTCGAGCTGGCACTCACCGTCGACGACATCCAGCGGATCAGCGGCCAGGGCAAGATCGCCTCGATGATCGGCGTCGAAGGGGGCCATTCGATCGAAAACTCGATCGCCGTGCTGCGGCAGCTTTATGCCGAGGGCGCACGCTACATGACGCTCACGCATTCCGACACGCTCGACTGGGCCGACTCGGCCACCGACCAAGAACGTAATGGCGGACTGAGCCCCTTCGGCCAGGAAGTGGTCCGCGAGATGAATCGCCTGGGCATGCTCGTCGATATCTCGCACGTTTCGATCCCCACCATGAAACAGGCCATCGAGATCAGCCAGGCGCCGGTCATCTTCTCGCACTCCTCGGCCCGGGCCATTGCCGACCATCCACGCAACGTGCCCGACGACGTGCTGAAGCTGACCGCCGACAACGGGGGCGTGGTGATGGTGAATTTCTATCCCGGTTTTGTCGTGCCTGCGGCCGCAGAGCGCGGCAAGAAGGCGATTCCGTTGCTGCGCGAATTGAAGAACAAATACGGCAATGACACCGACAAGATTCGCGCCGCGATGCGCAATTGGGCCATTCAGAACCCCACCGATCCCGGTTCCATTCATGTCGTGCTTGACCACATCGACCACATCGCCAAGACGGCAGGCGTGGATCACGTCGGCATCGGCTCCGACTACGACGGCATCGAATCGGTGCCGCGCCAGTTGGAAGACGTCAGCACCTATCCCCGCATCACCCAGGGCCTGCTCGACCGCGGCTACAGCGAGCCAGACATCCACAAGATCCTAGGCGGCAATTTACTCCGCGTGATGCGGGCGGCGGAAGCGACGGCGCAGCGGTTGGAGGTTGCTGGCAAGAAGAATTGATCTCGCTTTCTCGGAGAGAATCGCATTCATGCGCCTGAACAAAAAGCACTTCCTGGGATTTGCAATCGCGACCGTGATTTTCTGCTCGTTCGGTGCGACCTTGTGTCTGTCGCAAACACCCGGAGACTCTGCTGGGGCGCAACTGACGCAGTCGAGCGAACACCTGCGCGCCACTGTGCTGGGAGTGACAAAAGGAGTTGCTTTCCTGGAGGGTCCAGAGCCGGTGGGTGACGGTGGACGCTTGGAGGGATCGCATCCGGTCGAGTGGCTACAGGTCAAAGTCCTCGTTGAGATGCTGGACGTTGCGGATTCCATCGGTGCGATCAAATGGGAATTGCTGACGCCCGAGGGACAGCCATTTGCAATGTCCAAGCCAGTCAGTGGAACGGGCACCGGCCGCGCAAGCAGCATCGTCGAGAGCGATCTGACCGATCCCAGGTTATCGGCGCTCTTGCAACCGTCGAGAGTGCCTCCGTTAGAGGACGCAACCCGAGGCAAAGTGTTACTTCTCGGTGTTTCGGGCAAATTGCACACCGGCAAGACCATGCAACTAAAACTGTCGTTCTCCGCCCAGCAGGGCGAACCGTGGGAAGAGTTTTTGTTTGAGCTTCCAGTGCCGTGACAATGCCTTGTCCATGAGTGCTATCTGGATGACGCCGACCTGGCGCCGCGTTGCGGTTAAGAGTTGTTTTTCCCGGCGCCGCTCCAAAGGAGCGCACGTTCAAGGCCGGGAGTTCCATCCCTGATGCCCCGCTCGGGTGACACGCCTGCGCCGAGTTGCTAGATTGCAACTGCCGCTCGAATCTCGATGCTGCGCCGCGGGCGTGGCCCTTCCTAGTTCACTGCACGTCGTGTTGCGGGGCTTATGACTGCCGATCCATCCCCGCTGCCTGATCGCCGGACGGCGCGCGTGAATCGCGCCTTCGTCGTCTGCGCCCTGATGACGCTGGCGGTGCTCGTGGCGATTGCTCCTTTCGGTTTGCTGGGAAGCTACCGGGGGCTACAGGCGATGAACAATCATCCGCTGGTGTGGATGCCCCGCGACACGCCGGCCCGCACACAGTACGAAGAGTTCGTTGGCCACTTCGAGCACTTCGATCCGGTCATCATCTCCTGGGCCGGCTGCACGATCGACGATGAGCGGCTCGACCGCGTCGCCCGCAAGCTGCGCGAGATCGACGAAGCGAAGCCGCCTCAGGAGCGGTTGTTCCTGCGCGTGGTGACGGGGCGCGAGGTCCTCGACGAGCTCTCATCGCGGCCGCTGCGGCTGTCGCGCGCCGCGGCCATCGGCCGGCTGCGGGGCTCGATGATTGGCCCCGATGGCAAGTCGACCTGCGCGGTGGTGGTGTTGACTCCCGCGGCCGCGGAGCGCGGCGGCGAGACGCTGGAGTTAATCGAATCGACGGCCGAGCACGAGACCGGACTTGCGCGCGACGAATTGCACCTCGGTGGGCCTACCGTCGAAAGCACCGAAATCGACAGCGCCAGCGTCCGCTCCCTGATCGACAACATTCTTCCCTCGGCCATCGTCGTGTTCGTCGTGGCCTGGCCAGTGCTACGCAGCCTGGGCATGACGATTCTGGTGACGACCGCGGCGCTGCTCGTGGAAGTCACGATTCTTTCGCTGGCCTATTACAGCAGCGTGCCCATCAACGGCATTCTCGTGGTCATGCCGAGCCTGGTATTCGTCATCTTCACATCCGGGTCGGTGCACTTGTTGAACTACTACTACGACGCGCTCGACGAGGGACTTGGCCCGCGGGCGCCGCTGGCAGCCGTCAGGGCCGGGCGGCTGCCCTGTTTTTTGGCCACTCTGACAACGGCAATCGGCACCGGCTCGCTGGCCACCAGCCAGGTCGAGCCGGTGGTGATCTTTGCCTGGTTCGCCACGATCGGCGTTATTGCCACTTTCGCGGTGATGTTTCTGCTGTTGCCCGGGGCGATGGTGATTCACGCCCGCTATGCCGGGGCTCGTTCTCGCGATCCCGCCAGCGCGCTTGATGCGGCGCCGCGCCGCTCTCGCTGGCAACCGCTGAAGAAAATCATCGTGGCACGGTTTTGGTTGGTGGCCATAGGTTTCACGGTATCCATGCTCGTCGGGACCGTGGGCGTCGCGCGTTTGAAGGCCACCATGGAGTTGGGCGACTTCTTTACCGAAGATACGACGATCGTGCGGGATCATCAGTGGCTCGAAGACACCATCGGCCCGCTCTTGCCCGCCGAGGTCGTGCTGCGGTTCGACCGCCGCTCGAATACGACCATGCACGACCGGCTCGTGTTGGTGCGCGAGGTGGAGGACGCGATCGATCGGACGCGCGCCGTCAGCACGTCGATGTCGGCGGCCAAGCTATTGCCCTCGCCATCGCTGGACAGCGACGCCCGCGCCATCGCAAGGCGGACCGTGCTGGAACGATCGCTCGAGCAGCGCGTCGACGACCTGGTGCGCGGCAGCTATCTCGCGATTGACGGAGACTCGCAACTCTGGCGCATCAGCGTGAGGGTGTTTGCACTCGCGCAGAGCGACTACGGCCAATCGCTGGATGAACTGCGAACCGCGGTCAACGGCGCGCTGGCCGCGAGCGACCTGGCCAATGGAAAAGTATCGGTCACTTACACGGGCCTGTTGCCCTTGATCGTCGAATCGCGCCGTCAGTTGCTGCGCGACCTGGTTTCCAGTTTCGCTTCGGCGTTGGCGATCATCGCGGTGGTGCTGGCCATCGCGTTTCGCAGCGTCGGCTTCGGGCTCTTGTCGCTGCTGCCTAACGTTTTTCCGACACTCTTGGTATTCGGTTTCCTGGGCTGGACCGGCTCGCACATCGACGTCGGCTCCATGATGACGGCCAGCATCGGGCTAGGCATCGCGGTGGACGGCACTGTCCACTATCTCACCTGGTATCACCGCGGAATCGCGCTGGGAAAAACTTCGCCCGATGCGATTCAAACGGCCTACGACCGCTGCGGCGCCGCCATGGTGCGCACCACGTTGATCGTCAGCGCAGGACTGATCGTGTTTGTCTTCAGTCCGCTGTTGCCCGCGGCCCAGTTCGCGCTGATGATCTGCGTGCTGCTGCTGATGGGGCTGGTGGGCGATCTGGTTTACCTGCCGGCGCTGCTTTGCGCGTCGGCCGGTTCATTCGCACGATGGCGCACGGTGAAGCCGTCGTCGAAAGAGCCCGCAGAGTGATCTCGCCTCCGACCTGTGCACGTGCCACTGACGTCTCGCCAGTGTGCGTCAAGCACTGGCGAGACGCCAGTGCCACCGCGACGACTACTGCACTTCCAGCAGCTTGCGGACCGCGCCCATCAGCACGCCCTCGACTTGGGGCGCAACGTGCGAGGCGCGTTCGCTGGTCTCGTAGCCGCCTTCGCTATAGGCCGCTTCGGTGCCGATGTAGCCGGGAGCATATTCGCCGTAGGCCGCCATCGTCACGAACAAGTCGGGCCGCAACTGTTGCGCGGCCAGTTGATACTCGACGAACAGCTCGCCCGGCATGAACAGCACGCGGGCGTCTTTGAGCGTCAGGCAGGCGATGTCGATCGTATCGCCCGACTGGCAACGGCGCAACCAGATGAGATCCTGCGCCGCCTGATACCGGCTCGACGCGTCGGCCTTATCGTCGGCCACCAGCGCGCTGAGCTTCGCCTCGTCCAGATGCCCGGACACGGGCAGCGCCACCGGCGCTACGGCCCAGTCGACGTCGGCGGCCGCGAGCGGTTGCTTGCGCGTGCTGTTCCAGGCTCGCTCGATGCCGGCGGCCACACGGTCGGCCAGAATCTGCCGGTTCTCGGGCGAGCCGTCGTTCCACTTGCCGGCGCCGATGTTGCCGCCCGCGCCGTTGAAGTGGATGTGCGGCACGCCGGTTGCTTTTTCGCGCGCATTGCGCGCCAGGCCGGGAAAGTCGGGATTGGCCAGGCCCGTGCGATAGTAGCTTTGAGGATGCGTGGCGTAAAACGTGATCGCCGCCACCGGCTGGTCGCCGTTCCAGAAGCTGATCAGCTTGAGTTGCGGATCGATGGTGCCTGCGGGAAACGCGCGAACGACGGGATCCGTGGTGGCGGTCCAGCGCACATGTTGCACCTTGCCGTCGGGTCCGAGAATGCGGCGGTTCGACGCCACCATTTCCACCTCGCCCGCGCCAAGCCCCAGGTGCGTCACGGGCGTCGCCTTCTCGACGGCGGCGCGCACGGCTTCGGCCGCGCGCTCGACGACGTCGCGGGCAAACACCGGATCAAAGCCCGCGCTGCGCACGCCATGGTGATTGAGCATTTCCTCGGCTGCGAAATCACAGCGCGGCGCATCGTGCTGATGTAGCGCATGAACGGCCACGCGCTGCGGCGTGGTGCCGGCAGCTTCGGCCAGTTGTTTACGAAAGACGTCCTGCCCGCCGTTGGAGATGCCGATCCAATCCAAGGCGCAGATGACGATTGGCGCTTGGTCGCCCAGCAAAACGACGCCGCGGCACGAGAGCGGCGTGTCGACGCCTTTGGTCGGATCATAGGCCAGCGGGCTGCCCACCGGCGGCGAGGCGTCCACCTCGAACACGCCCACCCGCAGCGGCTCGCCGGCCACTCCCACCGGACCAACAATCGTCGCCAGCAGCAGTATCAAACCTCGTTTCACTGTCTTGTCCTTTGGATTGCGTCGGTGGATCGCGCGCGGTTACCATTGACTGGTCGCGCGTGTGGCGGAAAGCGTCGCGCAACAAAACATCGTGCAAGGCACGCATCGGAGAGTCGCATGAAACGCCAGTATAGCACGGCACTGCTGCTCGTTGGACTGGTTATGCTGGTGGCCGCGCCCGCCTGGGCCCGGCGGCCGAACGTCATTTTGATCATGGCCGACGATCTGGGCCACGAGTGCCTGCGCTCGTATGGCGGCACGTCGTACGACTCGCGCTTGTTGGACGAGGTGGCCGCGCGCGGCATGCGCTTCACGCAGTGTTACTCGCAGCCGGTATGCACGCCCTCGCGCAATCAGATCATGACCGGCCGCTCCAACGCCCGCAACTATCGGGCGTTCGGCATGCTGCTGCCCACGGAAATCACCTTCGGCAACGTGATGAAGGACGCCGGTTACAAAACCTGCATCGCAGGCAAGTGGCAACTCAGCGGCGACGGACCCGGAACGCCCACCTACAAGAAGGGCGCCACGCCCGCGGCCTGCGGCTTCGAGCAAAGCTGCATGTGGGCCTATAAGCACGATTTGCCCCCCGGCGTCGCGCACTCCGGCGGCTGGGAAGGCAAACGCGGCATCAAAACCTCGCGCTACTGGCACCCGTCGATCGTCGAGAATGGCACGTATCGACCGACTACCGAGGACGACTATGGCCCGGACATCTACACGCAGTTCATCGTCAATTTCATCGAGAAGAACCAGCAGGACGAGTTTTTCGTCTACTATCCGATGGCGCTAACGCACGCGCCGTTCTATCCCACGCCGCACAGCGCCGACCTGGCCACGGCCGACAAGTTCAAGAACGACCCGCGCTACTTCGGCGACATGATCGCCTACACGGGCCACTGCGTGACGCGCATTCTCGATCAGCTCGACAAGCTGGGGTTGGCCGAGAACACTCTGGTGCTGTTCACCACCGACAACGGCTCGAATCGCGGTGTCGTCTCGCAGCAGGGAGCGCGCGTCGTGCCGGGTGGCAAGGGCCTGCCCATCGACGCCGGCTGCCATGCGCCGCTGCTGGCGGTGTGGAAGGACACCATTCAGCCCGGCGCCGTTTGTCACGACCTGGTCGAATTCAGCGATTTTCTGCCCACCATCGCCCAAGTGTGCGACGCCACGCTGCCGACCGACCGACCGTTGGACGGTCAGAGTTTCCTGTCGCAGCTAAAGGGCCAGCGCGGCAATCCGCGGGCGGCCATCTTCATGCACTACGACAAGGATCCCGACGCTCGGCGGCCGAGCGTCAAGCGCATTCGTTTCGCCTTCGACGGCAGGCACAAGCTGTATCTCGATGGTCAGATGTTCGACGTAGCGAACGACATCGACGAGGAGCGGCCGCTGGACACCAAGGCGCTGTCGGCCGACGCCCAAACCGCTCGCGAGCGATTGCAAAAAGGGCTCGACGCGATGCCGCCCTGGGAGCCCGACAATTCCGTCTTCGGCAACGGCCCCGACAACGGCACGAAGTCGCGTTTGCAAGAGCTCAAAGATCTGCGCGCGAAAGCGAGCCGGCAGGCGACGGTCGACTAGTGGAGCGTCAACCCGATTCATTCGGGTGACGCGAAACGTCGCCAAAGACGCAAGTGCTTTGGCGCAAATAGATATCTAGTGCTTCGCGTGAGAGCTATCATCCGAAATCCAAGCGTTGACAGAGCACTAGGCAAAGCTGGCACTCCTCTCTCCGCGCGTCACTTCTGTCCGCGCCGGCGCCCTTCGGCATCTGGCGGAATCGGTCCGGCCATGGGGGGCGTCTCGAAAAACTTGCCGTCGTCGACCAGACGCGGATCGCCGGTGCGCGCCAGCTCGGCCATCAATTGCTGGCGCAACGTGGCCAGCACGGTCGCATACGCCGGGTCGGCTGCCACGTTAATCATCTCGTGCGGGTCGTTTTTCAGATCGAACAGCTCTTCGCGCGGGCGCTTGGCGTAAGCGCGCTCGAACAACGATTTCCACTCGGGATCGTCGCGATGCAACACCAGCCAGGCCTTGGTCGGTCCGGCGTCGTCATCCGCCAGCGTCACGCGCGTGTCCTCGGTGAGTTGCTGCTCCGTCGGCGGATCGCTGCTGTCCAGCCGATAGGGATCGCCCAGCGGAGTTCGATCCAGCCGAAAGTTGATCACCAGGCGATACTCTGGCGTGCGGATCGTTCGTTGCGGATACGGCAAGCCGCCCGCGCGGGCGTCCTCCACGTGCCGCTCGCGCCCGCTGACCACCCAAGTGCGCGCAGGGTCGACCTGCCCTGACTCCTTGCTTGCCAGCACGGGCCACAAGCTGCGTGCGGTCATCACTTCCGGCGCCGCCACTCCGCCGGCTTCCAAAAAGGTAGGCGCTAAGTCGGGCAGGTTCACGAAGTCGTCGACCACTCGGCCGCCTTGCACTCCAGGGCCGGCGATCGCCAGGCTCACGCGCGTGCCAAAGTCGTACAGATTGCACTTGCCGTGCGGAAAGCCGGGCGGACCGTGATCGCCGCTGATCGCGATCAGCGTGTTGTCCAACTGGCCGGCCTTCTCGAGCTCTTCGAGCAGGACGCCGAGCGCCGCGTCGAAGGCCGCGATCTCGCCCAGATAGTCGGCCACGTCTTGTCGCACCTCGGGCACATCGGGCAGAAACGGCGGCAACCGGCCTTGGAGCGCGTTGGGATCTAAGCCCCACAGCGCCGTGCCCGAACCCTTGATCCACTTACGATGCACGTTGGTTGGCCCGAACCAATAGGCGAACGGTCGATCCGGTTTGCCGTCGGCCAGAAACCGCGCGAAGTTTCCGCGCACCTCGGCGAGCAACGCTTGCTTGGCTTCGTCGACCGACTTGCCGGTCGCGACCATCTGCGTGGCGTTTTGCGAGAACTGGTTGAAGCGTCCGCCGGCCTGTTGATAAGCGTGCGCTTGTCCGCCATAGGGAGCATCTGCCGGCACGCCGGGACTCCACACCTTCCAGGTCTTGCCAATGTGGTAGCCGGAATCCTTGAGCAGCAGCGGCCAACTCGGTATGCTCGCATCCCACACCGCGCCGCGAAGAATCGCGCCGCGGCCGGTGCGCCAGAAATATTGTCCACTTAGTATCGAGCTGCGGCACGGTGTGCAGGAAGGCGCGTTGACGAAGGCGTTCTTGAAAAGCACGCCGCGCTGGGCCACGCGATCGAAGTTGGGCGTGCGCACCAGTTCGTGCAAGCTGCCGGCACCATCCACGGCCGCATAGGCGCTGGCCAGTCGTCCCCAATCGTCGGCGAACGCGAACAGGATGTTCGGGCGATTGGCGTCCGCTGCGCGGCTGGAACTCGTGGCGGCAATGCCCAGCAACACCATCGCCAGCACCGCGTGGGAGACTCGCTGTAGCTCTCTGCATGCCATCATCTACTCCGCCTCGAACAGTTGTTTCAAGTGATCATTCATGAAGATGCCGCGCGGATCAAGCTTTCGCCGGATCGCCTGAAAATGGCCCCACTGCGGATACAAGGGCGCCAGTTCGACCGCACTTAGAGTGTGCAGCTTGGCCCAGTGCGGCCGCCCGCCGTGGTGGCGAAAGATCGGCTCGGCGTCGGCGAAGAACTCGCGGTGATCCAATTCGGCGGCCTGATGGATCGAGATTGCGACCGTTTCGCGTCCTTCGGCCGTGCTCAGATCGATCGCGTCGGCAGCCAGCGTGCGATACTCGACCGGCCAGGTCACGTGCGCGTGCCGCGTGCGCATCAAATCGCGAATCGCGGCGAAGCAGTCGCGCCCCTCTTCGGCAGGCACCGAGTACTCCATCTCGTTGAAACGATTCTCCCGCGAAGTGGGAAACACTCGGTAGCTGCGATCGATACGCCCGCCCGGCGTGTCGGCCATTTCCTCGGGCTCGCGATCCGTCGGGTCCAGCGCCTTGGCATGCGCCAAGTCGGTGGCCGAATACCAAAAGAACTCGAAATGCCGCGTCGCGGCGATCCGCTCGTCCAACCGAGCCAGGCACTCCTCGATCGGCTCTTGCCACAACCTTTCGTGCAATCGATAGGCGGGCATCAGCCGCATGCGAATGGCCGTCGTCACGCCCAGTGCGCCCAGCGACACGCGCGCCGCGGCCATCGTGTCGGGGTCATCGTCGAGCGCGACGTCGAGCAAGTCGCCATTGCCCGTGACGATTCGCAGGCCGACTACTTGCGTCGAAAGGCTGCCCAGAGTGCGCCCGGTGCCGTGCGTGCCGGTGGCAATGGCGCCGGCCAGCGATTGCCGGTCGATGTCTCCCTGGTTGGCCAGCGCCAGGCCGTGTTGCCATAGTGATTCGCCCAACGCGTGCAGCTTCGTGCCGGCGCGGATCGTGGCTTCGCACTTGTCGCGATCGACCGACTCGATGCCAGCCAGCGCGTCGAGCGAAACGAGCACCTCGTCCGTAGCGCACAGCGGCAGAAACGAATGGCCGCTGCCCGCCACGCGCACGCACTGCCCCGCTTCGGCGGCCCGGCGCACCAGTTCAACGACTGCCGCTTCGCTATCGGGCGCCGCGATCTGACGGGGCCGGCAGGTGACCGAGCCCGACCAGTTGTTCCAGGATTCGCTCATCGCGCGGGCTCGCTTCCGGATGCAAGGACTTCGTCGAACGCCTCGCGATAGGCAAACAATGCGGGCGTTCCGCCGGTGTGAAAGAACACCACGTTGTCGCTCTTGGCAAAGCGGTCTTGGCGGACCAGGTCGATGAGTCCAGCCAGCGTCTTGCCGGTGTAGACCGGATCGACCAGCAGTCCTTCGAAGCGGGCCGCCAGTGTCACCGCTTCCAGCATGCCGTCCGTCGGCTCACCGTAGCCGCCGCCCAGATAATCG
>JBBDYK010000223.1:21082-24163 GCA_040901665.1 Pirellulales bacterium
ATCGTCGGTCACATGTACGCGCTCTTCGAGTGGCGCCGGATCGAGGCCGAGCAGTTCGGCCGTTTCGCGAACCTTCTGCCGCACCGTGGCCAGAGCCGGCTCGCGCCGCTGATAGACCGAAATCCCATGCACCACGGGATCACAATCCAGCTCGGGCGATTGTCGCACCCCCTCAAAGCCAACGATCAGTCCCGCGTGCGTCGTGGTGCTGCCGGTAGTGACTACGACGTGGTCGACGCGCAGGGCCCGTTGCTGCGCCTGGCGCGCCAGCTCGAAGGCGGCGTCGACGTAGCCCAACGCGCCGATCGGGCTCGATCCACCGGGCGGAATAAAGTACGGCAAGTCGCCCCGCGCACGCACCTGCTGCAACACGCGCTCGATGACTGGGGCGGCGATGGCCCGGTCGGTGCCATCACCCGGAATGACGTGCAACGTGGCGCCGAACAAGCGGTCGAGCAGCAGGTTGCCGTTGGATTCATAGGTAGCGCTGTTGTAGCGTGAGATGTGCGGCAGCACCAACTCGCACTTCAATCCCAAGCGGGCCGCCGCAGCCGCGGTCTGACGACAGTGGTTCGACTGCACGCCGCCGACCGTGATGACCGTGTTGGCGCCTTGCGCGAGCGCGTCGGCCATCAGGAACTCGAGCTTGCGCGTCTTGTTGCCGCCCAGCGCCAGGCCGGTGCAGTCGTCGCGCTTGACGAACAACCGCGGTCCGCCCAAGTGTTCCGACAATCGCGTCATCGGCTCCAATGGCGTAGGGCGATGGCACAGTTCCACGCGGGCGAAGCGATCGAGGTCGATCATGGGATGCTTTCAGGACGAGTTCGATTCGAGTGCATCGATTCGGCGCTGCGATTTTCTCATAACGGCGCCCGCGGTGAAACCAGCCTGGCGGAAAAACTACGGCAGGCGTGGGCCACGCGCGGGCACTCACGTGCCGCGTAGCTGAGACTCCAAGCGATTGCCCGCGGCCTGCCGCGCGAGTATCTGGCTGATGCGCTCGACCAGCACCGCGGCCGCTTCCAGTGGTGGCAGTCCGCCGTCGTAGATGTTCGACAGTACGGTATACTCGAAACGGATCGCCTCGTTGCCGCTGAACCTGGCGGCCGCCGCTTGCACCGTCGGATCGCTCAGTCGATAGACCAGGTACGCTGACAGGCTGCGCGACGAAAGCGCGTCGCCGCCGGGCCGCTCGCCGATCAGGTGAATGACCACATCGGCCTGCAGTCGCTCGGCGACGGCCTCGGCCAGCTTGACGCGCCCGTAACGAGCCACCAACGGCTGGCCGAACGAAACGCCCCGCCCGCGCAAGCCGTCGAGCAACACCGGCAAGAGCGCCGGCAGGTTGTGATGCACGGCTTCGGCGCTCAATCCGTCCGAAATCAGGATCTGCGCTGCGCGCGGCTCGGCGACCAACCGCGCGATGCTGGCCGGCGACAACCGCGCTCCCAATTCGGGCGAGTTGAGATGGGCCGCGTGTGTGGCAGCTTCCGACTCAATGATGCGCAGTTGCGTGATGCGCTCCAACTCGTCGATGCGCAGCTCGGCGCGAATCGACTCGCGCCCAATGGCCTGGTTGATGCGCATGGTTCGCTCGACGTCGTCGGTGGGCCGCGGTCCGGCGCACTCGAAGCCGGGCAACGCCGGTGTCGCGGCGAGTAGTTCTTGCAACTCCGTGTCTGAGTCGCAAAATGATCGCGGGTCTCCCCAGCATGGCCCCCGCTCGATTTGTCCCGTGCCTGTGCGCACGAAGACCTGTCGCCCGATGGCCCATTCCAGAAACTCTGACGCCGGCAGCTTGCCGTACGTTTCGCGCAGCGTTTGCACGTCGTGGCCGCTGGTGTCGAAGTAGGCCAGCATGCGGTCGGCGTTCAGGCAAACGTCCATATAGTAGTTGGCGCCGGCAGCGGTGAGTAGTTCCGTGGCCAGTTGCTGGCCTTCCAGCTCGATGTTGGAGTGCAACGTATAGCAGGGCGCCACGCCCATCGGCAGTCCGAGCAGTTTGCCCATCAAATGGTCCTGCAAGTTGGCCAGCACCATCTCGAAGCTGTCGAGATGCGTCTCGGGTCCGATGAACCCGGTGACGTTGTTGACCATGAAGGGGTCGTAGCGTCGCGCCAATCCGTAGCACAGCGCCTCGGCCGTGGTCATGTCGATGCCGTGGTGCTTGCCATAGGTGAATTCGCTGCCTTGCCCCGTCTCGAAGTACATGAACTGTCGCGCCGCGCCGGCCAGCGGTCCGCGTTGAGCCATGATTTGATAGCCCTGGTCGAGCAACTCCACCGAGATATCGAATTCCTGCAGGTTCGTGGCCTCGGTGCCACCCAGGCTTTGAAACAGGACTTCGACCGGAGCGCCCCGTTCCAGACAAGCGAGTTGCGTTTTGATGTGGGCCAGCACGCAAATCTGCGTCGGCGCACCGGCGCGCCGCCGCAGCGCGTCGAGATGCCGCAAGATGGCCGTCACATTCTCGACCGAGTCGACCGCCGGATTGACGCCAATCAGCGCATCGCCCGAACCGAGCGACAATCCCGCGTAGCACAACAGTGAAATTCCGCGCAGGTCGTCGGTCGGATGATTCGGCTGCAAGCGCGAGGAAAGCGTGCCCGGCGCGCCCAGCAGCGTACGCGCCTGCGTCGGGCGAGCGATCTTGCGAGCGATCAAGACCAGCTCGTGTACGTCGCAGAGCTTGGTCACGGCGGCGGCCATCACGCCCGTGAGCGCGAAGCCAATGTCGGTCGCTTCCGTCGGCGTTGCGCGCAGCAAGTGGTTTTTTAATTCGCCGACAGTGAACTCGGCGATGCGCGCGAATCCCGCCAGGTCGATGTCGTAGTTCACGCGCATCACGCTGTCGACGCGCCCCGCGTCGTCGGTGAGGGGACGATCATGGAGGTGCTGGAGCGTGAGTTGCGAGAGCAGCCGGCGGGCGGCTTCGCGCTGACAGTCGCTGGCCGCGGCCAGTCCTGCGTTGCGATCCCCCGCTTTGCTATAGTCCGCTGCGCCCAGCAGCCGCTTGAGTCCCGCAAAGGCAAACTCGCGATCGCTTACGCGCGTGACGTAAGCCTCGTCGGGCTGAGGTGG
>JBBDYK010000223.1:24173-27483 GCA_040901665.1 Pirellulales bacterium
GATTCTTCACGGAGAGTAGCCCTCTTGGCGGTCGATTGTCGTGCGGCGTTGTCAGTCCGGCCCTGATGCTTCATGCAGGCCATAGAACGAAACCGGCGCCACCTGGTCGCGCAGCCGTCCAATCTGCACGTACTGGGCATCGCGCGCGGCAATCTCATCGATGACGATCAGGTTGAGCGGCATCGTGCCCCATTCGGTCGCATACTGTCCCAACACGTTGCCCAGATTCTCAGGCATCAACAATACAATGGGATGCTCAGCCGGAAAAGCACGCGCCCGACAGGCTGCCGCGATTCGCTGCCCCAAAGTGCGCACCGCGGCGGCATCGGCGCCGGGCAGCGACACGAAGAGTCCGCCGCCGCGTGGGCTGCGCCGCACGAAGCCGAGCAGGTAGTCGAGCTGTTCGTCGCTCACCTCCGGCGAAAGGGCGCCCACCAACGGGATGTCAACCTGCGGCAGTCGATCGGGGTGCGGCAAGTACAGCGTGCTGCCAGACACTTCCGTGTTGTAACGCAGCAGGCCAAACACCGTGGCTCGCCCGCCCGAAGCCGGCGTGTACGTGCGAAAGTGCCCCGACCAGCGCGGTGAATCCACCAGCCGGCGCGCCAGGTCGATCCCCAGATCGCCGTACTGCGTTGTCGAGGGCCAAGGACGGCCTTGCAGGTGCGCATAAACCAACTCGCCCACTCCGCCCGAAAGCGTCACGGCATAGTCGTGCACGTCCCGCGGCAGTCGGAACGCGACTTGTCGATACGGCTGGCGCAACGACGCGTCGAGCGCGGTGTCTGCCACGCCCAGTTCCGACTCGATCACTTGCATATAGAAGTCCATCACTGCATCGACCTCGCCGGGTGTCAGCCGGCTACCTACCTTGCGCGCGATGCCCAATTGCTCGAGCGTCAAGCGTCCGCGATGCGAGAGTCGCGCGATGCGATAGCCGCCGGGTTCGACCTGAATGTGCCGTGCCCCCACGAACAAACACCCGGTGCGCAACACCTGCCCAGCCTGTCCCAGGGCCAGGTTCGTGGTGCCGCCGCCGATATCGAGATTCACGAAGGCTGTTTGCGGATGGGCGCGCGACAGCGCATCGCAACTTCCCAGGAACGCCAGCCACGATTCAAGGCAAGGGTCGTCGGCCGTCGCCACCAGCGCATCGCCCGCCGCGCGCCGCACCACCTTCCCGATCGCCCGGGCGTTCGCTTGCTGCGCCGCCAATCCAGTCACGAGTGCTCCGCCACCAAAGATTTCCTCGGGCTGAACACCCGCGGCCGTCAGCCATTGGTGGAGATAGCGTTCGAGGGCCTGTTCGTCGATGCCTTCGTCGGTAAACGGGGTAAACACCATTTCGGAGCGAAATCGCTCGCGCACGCCCCGGAGCTCCACGCGGCGGCTGACCGAGTTCTCGGCAAGTTGCGCCGTGGCGACCAAGGCGCTACTGGTCGTGCTGCCAAAGTCAAAACCGACCAGTTGAACTTCCCTGGGCATGCCATTGGCCTCGTACGATGGGCTCGCGCCGCGCGTCGCTTGGACAGTGTACACCGCTGGCCGACAACGAGGCATCGGCAGATTCATTGCAGCAAGGAAGTGACTGCCGAGCCCCACACCTGCGGCCCAGTAAGATGTTGGGGTGACTTTGCCGGTCGAAGGACGCGCCAGCGAAAGTCGAATGTGCGAGTTTAGCACGCCGCCAAAGGCCGACGGGTTGGGCTGCTCAGATTGTCACGCTTCCCGGGCCATTAGACGACGGCGCGCGAAGGAATGCGCTAAATTCGCCTGACGGGAATGAGGGATGGTTACCGATAAATCAACTTACTGAAATCCTAGTGACGAGGAGTGGGCGGTCGCGTGACCGCAAGCCACGGATCGGCTTCTGTCGCGAACTACCGCCGGAGAATCGGCGGCTTTTCGGCACAGCGGCGATTCGCCTGCGCGGGGCATTGTAGGCGTCCTATTGATGTCGCAAGCTCTGCGTGGAAGATCCGGCGTTTGCTCCCGTCTGCTCTCGGCGATTCTCGCCATTTTCCGCCCATTCGTCCTGCTCTTGTTCGTCTGCTCGGCGACCGAATCCTGGGCCCAAACCTGGGACGGCGGCGGCAACAACAACAACTGGAACGCGGCGAACAACTGGAGTCCCAATGGCGTGCCGGTCAACAACGGCACCGCCAACGTCACGTTCTCCGGCACCACGCGGCTGACTCCAAAGCTAAACGTTAATCGAAGCGTCGCTAGCGTGACTTTCGATAGCGCCGCCGGAGAGTTCGTGATCGATGGTCCACGCACCCTCACGATCAATAGCGGCGGCATCCTGTCCAACGCTGCCGGCACGGAATCGATCAACAACAATGTGATCCTCGGCGCAAATCAGTCGTGGACCGTGACCAACTCGGGTTCGACCCTGGCGGTGGGCGGCGACATTTCCGGAAGCTTCTCGTTGAACAAGGCCGGCGCAGGCACGTTGACGTTGTCGGGCGACAACACCTACAGCGGCGGCACCACGATCTCTGGGGGAACCCTGCAGGGAACGACCGCCAGCTTGCAAGGCAACATCATCAACAACGCCAATCTCACTTTCGCTCAGGCCACCGACGGCACGTTTGCGGGCATCATCAGCGGCACCGGCAACCTCCTCAAGACCGGCGCCGGAACCTTGACTCTCTCGGGGAACAATACGTACACCGGCAGCACGACCGTCTTGGAAGGTTCGCTGGTCGGCAACGCCACGAACCTGCAAGGTGACATCACGAACGATGCCAACCTGACATTCGATCAAACTGTCGACAGCACGTTCGCCGGTATCGTGAGCGGCACAGGAAGCGTTACGAAGACCGGCGCCGGCACGCTGACTCTTTCCGGCGCCAATACGTATGGCGGCGGGACGACGATCTCGGGTGGTTCGTTGCTCGGCGACAGCACGAGCCTGCAAGGCAACATCACCAACAATGCCAACGTCACTTTCGATCAGGCCGCAAGCGGAACATACGCGGGCATCGTGAGCGGCACAGGCAGCGTCACGAAGACCGGCGCCGGCACGCTGACTCTCTCGGGCGCCAATACCTATGGCGGCGGGACGACGATCTCGGGCGGTTCGCTGGTCGGTGACAGCACGAGCTTGCAAGGCAACATCACCAACAACGCTATCGTCACGTTCGATCAGGCCGCAAGCGGAACGTACGCGGGAATCGTGAGCGGCGCAGGCGGCCTGTTCAAAACCGGCGCCGGCACGCTGACCCTCTCCGGCGCCAATACCTATGGCGGCGGGACGACGATCTCGGGCGGCTCACTCGTGGGTGACAGCACGAGCCTGCAAGGC
>JBBDYK010000224.1:0-25976 GCA_040901665.1 Pirellulales bacterium
CGTTCCCGGCAAATCGCACGGCACGACCAACGATTGGCTGCGCGCCATGCAGCCCAAGCCGTCTGGAAAGCGCAACAGCCACGGGATCTGCACCGTCTCGTTATAGAGCACTTCGTCGCAGCGGCCGACGCGGCGGTGCTCGCCCAATGGGTATCCGCGCGCCCCCAGCAGTGACCAGAGCGAATTGGTTGCCAGGCCGGTTTCGTCCAAGTGATCGGCCAGCGCTCCCAGGCAGAGATCCAATAGCGATACCTGGCCTGCATATGCGTGCATAATCCCCAGCAACTCATCGGGGTCGCAATCATCGGCCAGCAAGCAATCGGGCACGTCGACGAAATCGGGCGGCTCGGGATCGTCGTCGTCGGCATACTGTCCGCGCAGCTCCGCTGGCGCGTCCCACGGTCCGCCCATGGCGCGGGCATGAATCCACAGGCAAAACGGCTCGGGCGGCGCGCTGAGCCATTCGGTCGCGGCCATGAACAGCCGCGCCAACTGGGTTTCGGCAACGTCGGCCGCCGCGACGTGCGTGTCCGGGGTCTCGACGAAAAGTTGCTCGACGAAAGTCGCTGCCGGCCCAAAGTTCAGTAGTTCGGGCTCATCGGTCACCAGCGCCGTGTGCCAACCGGCAGCACCGAGCAATTGCGGCAGGCTCGCCATGGCAGCACCGGGCGCCGCGGTGTGTGTGCCCAGCCAATAGTCGCGATAGATCGCATCCAGGCCGGGGTTTTCGAGATACGCCTGATCGAACAAGATCGACTGGCAGGCAAGGTGGTCGAATTGGCCCGATTGGATCCAACTATTTCCGTACGCGCCGAGCATGCCGGCGTGGAGCCGATCGATCACGACCACGATCATGTTCTTGCACGGCACGGAGCGACCTCGACAAGAGCGGCGCGCAGCGAAGCGCGCCGGGGAATGGGCCGATTGTAGCGGTAAATTGTCCGGCGCGTCAGCCGCGTCGACCCCGCCACAGGCTCCCGCTGGCTCATTTCGACGGGGTTGTGTCCCAGCGCGGCCGGCGGGCTACTAAGAGACCGTCTCGCAATGACAGGGACATCGGAACCGAGCATTTGGATGACGACGAAGCGTGGGATACGGCGAGAAATGGCCGGTTTTACGGGCCGAACCATGGGCCTTTGCGGCTGGCGGCTTCCAAAGCTATTATTCGACTGGCAGGTTTCGTCCTGCCGGCCGGATGGCCCTCCGTATCGGACGCGAACCACGCGGACACTTCGAAGCGCTCGGCGACGCGGGTCGGGTGCTCTCTCGCGCCAGCCACGCTCTAGCGCTCACGGGGAGGCGCGGCAGCCGGGCGCCGCCGAGTGATGCGAGCAATCCTGGGAAGACAGACCTTCGATGACCAGCACCTTGTTAGCCATCATTGCTCGCGTCTTGAGCGGCGCGAGCGTGCGCTGGATCGATTGTCAGCCCGACTTGTGCCAGCGGGTGTACTTCGCCAATCACACGAGCCATCTGGATGCGATCGTGCTGTGGGCGTCGCTGCCGACCGAGTTGCGGCGCCTGACGCGGCCCGTGGCGGCCAAGGACTATTGGGAGAAAGGGGCGGTGCGCCGTTACATGGCGCGCACCTTCAATGCTCTATTGATCGATCGGCGCGACATCAAGGTACACCAGAGCCCGGTCGACATGATGCTGCGAGAGATCGGCGACCGGCAGTCGCTGATCGTGTTTCCCGAGGGCAGCCGCAATCCCGAGGCGGAAATCGGCGAATTCAAGAGCGGTCTGTATTATCTGGCAAAAAAGCGGCCCGACCTGGAATTGGTGCCGGTCCACATCGATAATCTGAACCGGGTGCTGCCGCGTGGCGAGTTTCTGCCGGTGCCCCTGTTGAGCCTGGTGACGTTCGGGCCGCCGATCTGGCTGGAAAGCGGCGAGCCGAAGACCGAGTTCTTGGAACGGGCGCGTGGCGCGGTCCAACGACTCAAGGAACTGGAAGCATAGGCGCCCCATGCCCCTGGACTATCGAACGCTCGGCCTGGTGGGAGGCGTGTTGGCTATTCTGGCCGCGGCCACGATGATTGGCCGACGCCTGAAATTCGCGGCCGACATCGGGCTCAATCCGGCGCTGGTCGAAAGCTTCAACCTGCGGATACGCGCCTGGTGGTTGATGTGTACCATCTTGGCCGCCGCGTTCTTGTTGGGCACAGTGGCCACGGTGGTGCTGTTCGGGCTGATTTCGTTCTGGGCGCTGCGCGAGTTCGTCACTCTGACGCCGACGCGCTTGGGCGATCATCGCACGCTGTTTTGGGTGTTCTTCATCTTCACGCCCTTACAGTACTTGTTAGTCGGCATGGGGACGGCGTATTACGGCTTGTTTACCGTGCTGATTCCGGTGTATGCCTTCTTGTTCATTCCGGCGCGCGTGGCACTGGCCGGCGACTACAAGCGGTTCCTCGAGCGCACTGCCAAGATCCAGGCCGGCTTGATGATTTGCGTGTACTGCTTGAGCCACGCTCCGGCGCTGTTGAGCCTGAAGATCGCCGGCTTCGAAGGGCAGGGGCCGCGTCTGTTGTTCTTCTTCGTGCTGGTGGTGCAACTCAACGACGTGCTGCAATATGCCTGGGGCAAATTGCTAGGGCAGCACGTGATCACTCCCTCGATCAGCCCTAGTCGCACCTGGGAGGGATTCTTCGGCGGCGCGGCGAGCACCACGCTGGTGGGCATGGCGCTGTGGTGGGCGACGCCATTCGAGCCCTGGCAGGCCGCCGCCATGTCGTTGATCGTGGCGATCATGGGATTCGCCGGCGGCATGACCATGTCGGCCATCAAACGCGACCGCGGCGTCAAGGACTATGGCACGCTGGTGGTCGGCCACGGCGGCGTGCTCGATCGCATCGACTCGATTTGCTTCGCAGCCCCGGTGTTTTACCACCTGACGCGGTATTTCTTCGTGATGAGCTGACGCGTCAATTGCCGGCGTGCATGCCGCCGCCTGGTTGCGCGAACGGGTTGCCGGCGCCGGCGTTCGAACGGCTCCATTCCAGGATCACTTGCCGCGGCCGTTCCACGGGTTGCGGGCGCGTGGCCTGATAGTCCGAGGTGGGTTGCGGGCCGAGTTGCGCCAATTGAGAGTCGGTAGCGGACGCGCTGGCAAGGGCCGTCTGTACAGCGTCGCCCGGCGCGTGCCATTGTTGGCTGCTTGCATCGGGCACTTGCAAGACCTCAGGCGACGTCGCCGCGCGTTCGTAGACGCTGAGCTGATCGCCCGACGACATCGGCGGTGCAGGGCGCGCCGATCCGCGGCCGCCCGCCGGCGCCGGCAGGCTGGCGAGTTCGGTTGGGCCGGGAGGTTGGACACTGGGTTGCGGCGCGTTGAGCGCGACCATGGCCGGTGACTCTGGCGCGACATCGAGATTGGGGCTGCCTTGGCGCACCCAGTCGAGCCAGCGACTTTGCAGCATGGCCAGGTCGTCGTAGCCGTAGTGCGCTTTCGTGGCCCGCGTCCAATTCTCGTCGCGCAAGCCATCGGCCAGGAACTCCAGGAACTTGTGGCGGCCTCCTTGTTGCACCAGCCAGCGCGCTACCGAATAGCCTTGCGAATAGAGCGGCAATACGTCGTGCGGGTACTCTTTCATGGCGAACATCTGGCTGAACGCGATGCCGCGCCCGCTGCGCAAGAACCCGACGAGCATGTGCTGCTGCTTGTTGCGCTCGCTGGTGTGCTCGACCGTGGTGCAGGCGCCTTCGTCGGCCCAGCGCGGCAGCGGTTGGCGAAAATGCGTGGCGAAGATGGTGTGGGTCACTTCGTGCGGCAGCACAGAATCGAGGATCCGTTCGAGCGATCCTTGGATCGACATCCGCCAGCCGAAGACCTCGCCCCGATCGAAGACAAAGCTGGTGGCGCCGCCGGCTCCCAGTTGGTCGCCGACTTGAGCCGTGATCGGGCAAGGTTGCGACCAGTTGGGCATCGGCTGCCCTAACCACTCTTGCGCCAAGTCGCGACGAAATGCTTCGGCGGTGTCTCCGATCTGACGCGCCATTTCGGGCGTGGGCGCGTTGATCACGAAGTTCTTGGTTCGGTAGCTCGCTCCCAGCGAGCCCAGCGCGGCCGCCAGAACGGCGCACCGCAATAGTCGAGCGTCCATGCTCTGTGAACTCCTAAACTCGAGGGTCTCGGGCTACGTCCGTGCAGCCCGGGCGGGCAAGTGCAACTCGTGAGCCAAGGGGTGCCGAAGGTGGCAGTCCGCTTTCCCTAACTCATGTAATCGTGGAATGTTAAGGTGCAAGTCGATTTTTGGCGAGGATGAGGTAAGCGGAATGCGCGAGGCGTTAAAGTTTGTAAATCTTACCCGGATTCCGCGACGGGCTCCAAGGCCAGTTCTCCCGTGGCCGGCCAATTCTCTTGCGAAACCCTGGACAAAGTTCTTGACTCCAGTACTGCCAGCGGTAGATTCGATTCCATGCGGGTGGCGGTGATGCACGACCAAGTTCGTCCACGTGAAGGGGACTCGCCATGATACGACGCTCGATCCTGTTCTCCGCCATCGTCGCGGGGCTGTGTTGCGCGCCACATGCAACTGCTGCCACGATTCTGTTCGATATTTTGCTCGACGGTTTGCAGGAAACACCGCCCGTCGCCACGACGGGAATCGGGAGCGGAAGCCTGACGTTGGACGACCTCACGGGGGACTATACGATCAGTGGCACGTTTAGCGATCTGTTGGGCACTTCGAACAATGCCCACATTCACGGACCGGCGGCGGTCGGGGTTGGCCCAGCCGGGGTGATCGTCGGACTAATCTTCGACTTCGGTGTCACGTCGGGCGCGTTTAGCGGTGCGGGTACTTTTACGGCGCCACAGATGGCTGACTTGTTGGCCGAGCTCTACTACGTGAACATCCACTCATCCATCCAGCCGGGTGGGGAGATCCGTGGTCAGATCACGCAAGTGCCAGAGCCCGCTAGCGTGGTGCTGATGGCAGTTGGCGGACTTGCACTAACGGCCGTTTGGCGCGCTCGACGCCGTCGAACGGCTGCATAGACAAAGCGGCCGTCATCTTAGGCGTCATGCACGTCGGCGCCGAAATGGCCGCCGATCCGCTGTACGCCATCAACGCGTCGGTTCAATGCGCAACAAATCGGCCAGGACGTCATCGTTGGCTGCGGGAAATCGATAGTCGGCCAGTTCGGTTCGTGACACCCAGCGGAATCGATCCGGCAGCGGTTGATGTTGGCACAAGGCCTCGCACGCGAAGAAGCGCAGGCGCACGCTGGCGTGCGGATAGTCGTGTTCGGCAATCGGCAACGCGCCGACAATCTGCACTTCGAGTCCGGTTTCTTCCAGACATTCGCGGCGGGCGGCATCGGTCGGAGATTCGCCCGGCAAAAGCTTGCCGCCGGGAAACTCCCAGCATTCGGCCAGCGCGGCGCCAGCGGGGCGCTGGCCAATCAGAAATGCACCGTCGCGCTCGACGACGGCGATGGCGATTTCCACGCGATCGTTCGCTGAACGCTCGTCGCCGGCCATTGGTTAGCTCTTTAGCCCTTCGAGCAATCGGCCGGGCGAGCCCATCATGTTATAGCCGCAGTCGACGTGCAGGATTTCGCCGGTAATGCCGTCGGACATGCTCGACAACAGGAAAGCGCCAGTGCGGCCAACTTCCTCGTGCGTTACGTTGCGTCCCAAGGGGGCCATCTTTTCGTACAGTCCCAGCATGTCGTCCACGCCAGCGCCCCGGCCGGCCAGCGTGCGCATCGGGCCGGCGCTCAGCGCGTTGACGCGAATGCCGCGCGGTCCCAGGTCGTAGGCCATATACTTGACGATCGAGTCGAGCGCCGCCTTGCAGATTCCCATTACGTTGTAGCCGGGCACGGCCTTCTCGCCGCCGAAATACGTCATGGTGGCGATGGCGGCGTTGTCGTTCAACACGCCGCGCGCAGCATTGCACACGGCGATCAGGCTGTAAGCGCTGATTTCCATGGCCATCAGAAAACCGGCGCGGCTGGTTTCGATGGTGTCGCGCTTCAAATCTTCCATGGACGCGAACGCGATGGCGTGCAACAGGAAGTCGATCTTGCCGAATTCCTGCGCCGCGCGGTCCATCGTGGCCTTGATCTGTTCGTCGTTCGATACGTCAAGCGGCACGAGAAACCTGGCACGCTCGCACGGGTCGGTGAGCAACGACACGCGGCGGCGGTTGCGTTGGCGCTCGTCGTCGAGCCGGTCGGGCAGGTGCGTGAAGCCGCAGTCCCCGCCTTCGGCCATGATGAACTGCGCGATAGCCCAGGCGATCGAATGATCGTTCGCCACGCCCAGAATCAAACCCTTTTTTCCGTCGAACAAGCCCATGAGGCTCCTCCTTTGTCGCCGCACCGGATGGTCAGCAGGAAAACATACCGCTTGCGACAGTTTCGGTAAACAGGCATTGAGGGCGCAGGGCAGGGGGGTTGGCGCCGCGCGTCGGCCGAGTCTGCCGGAAATTTGGGCGCGGCGGCCGACTCGGCTTACGTCAACCGGTGGCGAAACATCCAGGAGGCCAATGACAGCGTCAGCGCGGCGATGATGGCAAGCGGCCAGAGATCGCCCGCGATTTGTCCCAGCGTCGCACCTTCCAGGTACACGCGGTGGGCAATTTCGATGGCGTAGCGCAGCGGGTTGATCAACGTCACGTATTGCAGTACCCGGGGCATGGCCGACAGCGGCGTGGCCAGTCCGGACAACAGCGTGAACGGCATCAGCAGCACGAAGGAAAACAGCAGGGCCTGCTGCATCGTGGCCACCAGCGACGACACCAGCAGGCCGATGCCCACGGCTGCCAGCAGAAAGAAGCTAAGTCCCGTGTACAGCGTGACGAACGATCCTGCGAACGGAATGCGAAACCACAGTTGCGCGACCAGCAGAATCAGGGTGGCCTGGCCAGTGCCGATCAGAAATGAGGGAATGGCTTTGCCGGCCATGATTTCCACGGGCCGAAACGGCGTGACGAGCAATTGGTCGAAGGTGCCCTCCTCGCGCTCGCGCGCCACGGACATGGCCGTCAGCAGCAACGTTTGCAACATGGTCAACGTGCCGATCAGGGCCGGCAGCATGTGCCAGCGCGTGATCAGGTTCGGATTGTACCAGGCGCGTGTCTCGAAGCTGATGGATGCCGTGGGCAAACCGTGCGCACTGCGCCAATCGACATTGAACCCCTCGACGATCGTGCCCAGGTAGCCCAAGGCCGTGCCGGCCGTATTCGAGTTGCGGCCATCGGCGATCACTTGCACTTCGGCCGGCTGGCCGGCGAGCAGCTTGCGTTCGAAATCCTGGCCGATTTGCAGCACCACCAGCGCGCTGCGGTCGTTCACGTAGTTCCTGATGTCCTCGTGGCGCGTCAGATTGGCCACGCGCTCGAACGCGGGCGATCCATCGAGCCGGGCCAACAGTTCGGTCGAAGCCGCGCTGCGGTCCTGATCGAGCACGGCATACGGCACATTGCTCAAATCGAACGTCGCCGCATAGCCGAAGATCAGGCATTGCAAGACCGGCGGTCCGAACAGGGTGGAGCGCCCGCGCGGATCTTTCAACACGGCCAACAGCTCTTTCAGCGTCAGTGCCAGTATGCGGCGGATGGCCTCGATCATTGGGACACCGTCAGGCCAATTGCTTGCGGGTGGACAACCGGGCCAGCACGCGCAGCACCACGGCCATCACGATCAGGACGGCAAAGCTGGGCAGAAACACCACCCACACGTTGCCCGCCAGAAACACCGATTGCAGAATCGCCACGAAATAGCGGGCCGGCAGCACATAGGTAATCATTCGCACGGCCGCCGGCATGCTGCGCACGTCGAACAGGAAGCCCGAGAGCATCATGGCCGGCAGGAACGTTACGATGATCGTCAACTCGATGGCGACGAACTGACTCTTGAGCGCCGAGGAAATAAACAGGCCGATATTCAGCGCCACCAACAGATAGAGCATCGAGGCGGCGCATAACACCCACAGCGATCCCCTTAGCGGCACGTGGAACAGGAACTTTGCCGTGGCGATCGAGAGGGCCAACCCGATGATGCCCAATACGAAATACGGGATTGTCTTGCTGAGCAGAATCTCCTGGGCGCGGACGGGCGTGACGAACAAGGACTCGAGCGTGCCGCGCTCCCACTCGCGGGCCATCACCAGCGCCGTGAGAAACGCACCGATCAAAGTCATGATCAAGACAATCAGTCCCGGCACCAGAAAGTAGTGGCTGTCGTTGGCTTCGTTGAACCACATGCGTTCGGTCACCGTGACGGGACCGCCGACCAGCGGGCGTCCTTGGGCGGCACGCTGCGCCGCCCAGGTGCCGACGGCTCCGCGTATATAGCCCTCGATGATGCGTGCCCGATTCGCGTCGGTGCCGTGTACCAGCACTTGCACCTTGGCTTCTCCAAGGTGCATCTGCCGCGCGAAATTTGCGCGCACGTGTACGATCGCATCGACTTGGCGCGCGAGCATGAGTTGCTCGGCTGCGGCCATGGTCTTGACAATCGTAGCGTCGAAATAAGGGGAAAGCTGCAGGGCGCCGGCGAGTCCGGTCGCTTGGGGCGATTGCTCTTCGAGCACGACGGCCACCGGCGCGTCGCGCACGTCGAGCGATAGGCCGTAGCCGAACACCAGGATCAGCAACACGGGCAGTACGATGCCGATGGCAACGCTGCTGGCGTCGCGGAGCATTTGTCGTGCCTCTTTGCGCACCAGCGCACCCACGCGGCGAACCGGGCCCGGCAACCAGGCGGGCGGCGCCGAGATGGGCAACGACGCAGCCGGCAGGGCCGTTGTCTGGCTGTTCTCGCCGCCAGCCCGCGCCTCTTCGACGATAGCGATAAAGGCATCCTGCATGTTCGGTTCGTGATCCGGCGACGAGCGGGCGTGGCTGCGAATTTCGGCCGGCGTGCCCTGCGCGAGCACGCGCCCGGCGTCCATGATGACCACTCGATCGCAGTATTCGGCCTCTTCCATGAAATGCGTGGTGACGATCACGGTCACACCCTGTTCGGCGAGCGCCGTGATGCGCTGCCAGAACTCGCGGCGGGCCAGCGGATCGACGCCGCTGGTCGGCTCGTCCAAGAACACGATGTCGGGTTCGTGCATCAGCGCCGCGGCCATTGCCAGGCGTTGCTTGTAGCCGCCGGGAAGCTGCTCGCTGGGCAGCCGCTCCAGTTCCTCCAGCTCGAACTGCTCGATCGCCCAGCGAATCCGCCGACTGCGCCGCTGGCCGGACAAGCCGTAGGCTCCGGCGAAGAAGTCGAGATTCTCAACGACGGAGAGCTGGCCGTACAGCGAGAATTTTTGCGCCACGTAGCCGATGCGGGAGCGGGCTGACGCGCGCGCCGTGCGTAGATCGACGCCCGCCACGCGCAACGTTCCGCCGCTGGCCGCCAGCAAGCCGCACAGCATGCGAAACGTGGTGGTCTTGCCGGCGCCGTTGGGCCCCAACAGTCCGAACACTTCTCCACGTTGGACAGCGAAGCTGACATGATCGACCGCCGTAAAGGCGCCAAATCGACGCACGAGATCGTGGCATTCCACGACCGCCTGGTCGCCGTTTCGTTGTGGCGGATGAGCCAGTTCGATCGATGCCGCCGCGGGTCGGGCAGCCGCATTGCGATGCAACAGCACCATGAAGCCGTCTTCGAAGCGCGGCGCGACGGCGGTTGCTTTGGCTGGGCCGGTCAGTTCTTTCAGCTCCGACCCGGTCGGGGGCATGGCCAGCACGAAGCGCACGTGGCCTCCTTCGGGAGCCGCGTCCACGACGCCGACATGGTGGAGCAGTTGGGCTTGCATCCCGCGCGCCGTCTGTTGCGACCCCGGCTGCACAACGAACGTATGCCCGGTGGCCATTTCTTGCACCTCCGCGGGAGGTCCGTCGGCCAGCACGTGCCCCTTGTGCAGCACGATCGCGCGAGCGCAGCGGTCAGCCTCATCGAGGTACGACGTGCTGACAACGACCGTCAGGTGCTGCTCGTTGACCAGCCGCAGGATGATCTCCCACAGCTCGCGTCGGGAAAGCGGATCGACTCCCACGGTTGGTTCGTCCAGCAACAGCAGATCGGGCGAACGCACCAGCGTACAGGCGAGACCCAGTTTTTGCTTCATGCCGCCGGAGAGTTTGCCGGCCAGGCGATTGCCAAACGGGGCCAGCGCCGTCATGGCCATGAGCTCCGGATAGCGCTCGCGGCGCACGGCCAACGTGACGCCGCTCAAGTCTGCATACAAATCGAGATTCTCGCGCACGCTCAGGTCTTCATACAAACCAAAGCGTTGGGGCATGTAGCCCACGCGATCTTGCACGCCCTGCGGGTTCTCGACCACGTTCATGCCGAGGACGGTCAACTCGCCGGAATCCGGGCGCATCAATCCGGTGGCGAGTCGCAGCAGCGTCGTCTTGCCGGCGCCGTCGGGACCGACCAATGCCGTCAGCGAGCCGTGAGGCACGGCCAGCGACACGCCGTCGAGCGCGTCGACGCGCTCGCCCGTCTTGCGATGAAAAGTCTTGCGCAGGTCTCGGCCAACGAGCACGAACTCACGAGAGTCCGGTCCGTTCATGGCCCCGCCTCCGTCGGATCGACTGGCCGCGCGGCGGCTTGCGCGGGCGCGCCGCTTACCGGTACAGGATCCTGGTCGAGCGACAGATGCACGGTGGCCGGCATGCCGAGGTGCAAGCGATTCTCGGGATCTTTCGTGAATACGCGCACCTCGTAGACCAGGCTGGTGCGCAGCTCATCGGTTTGCACGTTCTTGGGCGTGAACTCGGCAATCGGCGAGATGAAGCCGACCCAGCCGTTGAAGCGGTGGTCCGGGAAACTGTCGATCGCGATCGTTGCCGGCATGCCTTCGCGGATCTTGCCCAGGTCGGGCTCGGTTACGTAGGCGCGCACCCATTTGGGGTCGGTGATGGCCAAGACGAGCACGGGACGCTGGGGGGAGGCCATCTCGCCCGGTTCCATGACGCGGGTGCGCACCACGGCGTCGACCGGGGCGACGAGCGTGGCGTCGGCGAGCTCTTGCTGCAATAGTGCGAGTTGCGCCTCGCTGGCCCGCAGCCGTGCCTCCGCCTCGGCAATGTCCTCCTTGCGCGGCCCGACCTCGGCCAGGTCGAACGCCGCGCGGGCCACTTCCACCTGCGCATCGGCCACGAGCAACGTCGCCTGGGCATTGTCGATGTCCTGCTCGCTGACAGCGCCGCGCTGCGATGCGTCGGCAACGCTCTTCAGCCGATCGTAGCGCACCCGCGCGTTCGCGGCGTCGGCTTCGGCGGAGCGCAAGTTGGCGCGCGCCTGATCGATCTCTTCCGGCCGCGTGCCATTGTGCAGCCGCTCGACAACCTGCCGCTGAGCGGCGACTTGCGCATCGGCCTGCAACACTTGCGGCTGGAGGCGATTGGTGTCCAACCGCGCCACGACCTGGCCGCGTTCGACGCGATCGCCCTCCTCGACGAGCACCTCGACAATGCGCTGGTTGTTGTTAAATGCCAGGTCGACCTGCCGCAAGTCGATGTTGCCATACAGCGCCAACTCGTCCGAGTCGGCTTCGCGGTGATAGTACCACCAGGCGCCACCGGCCAGTGCACCGCCGACGACCAAGATTAGCGCGATCCATGCTATTCGCTTCATGCAGCACCCGTAACACCATACTGGCGGCGATCGAAGCCCGTCAAACGCAATGTGAGCAAGACGCGTGGCGGAGAAGGGATGGCTGAGTTCTGCTCATCGCGCTTCGCGCGGCAACTGCACGCCCAGCGGCCGATCCAGATACGAACTTCCACGTCCTCCAGCTACTCCATCGGTTGCCGGCCCGCTTAGCCGGACCTAATCGTCGCTTGCTCGCAGCCGCTCCGTGCGAACCATCGCCATGCCCGGATAACCGGCAAGCTTTCGCCATTGTAAACCATTCCGCCAAGGCTGACTGCTTTGGCGCGGGAGTGTTTAATGCGGCGTTTGACGGATAGCCGAGTATTGTCAATGGTCCCGGTCGTGCCAGTCTTGACAGCCAGATGCCGGTCAACGCTCGCTCGACACGGGCACTTCCCCCTTCAACACGGCTCACATTCGACCATCCCCTTCCGCCTCCGCGGCAAGCGTTCCTTCGAATCGCGTCTCCCTCCTCAGTTCCTCCCTCGTGGGTCTAGAGCGACCCGTCGCGATCCGGCGTCCTGAAGCGGACGAAGGAGTCGGCGACACGAACCTTGGTTTCCAGATTGGCCCGCACGATTGTTCGGGCATCGCTCACGGATTGAGCGTGCGCAGTGAATATGGACGATCACGCCATTGAACGTCGAAGCCCGTTGCCGCCGCTGCGACGCCGAGTCGCCCGCGTCGTGACGTTGTTGGTGTTGTTGTGCATCGGCGTGGTATGCGCAGGCGGCTGTGCCACTTCGCTGCGCGACTGGGCTCGCAATGGGTTTAAGGTGGGGCCGAACTACGTTCGCCCGCCCGCGCCGGTGGCGCCGCATTGGATCGAGGACGGCAATCCGCTGGTGCACAACGATCCGCCCAGCGATTGCGGTTGGTGGACGGTGTTCCGCGATCCGACGCTCAACACGCTGGTGGACATGGCCTATCGCCAGAACCTGGACGTGCGCGTGGCCGGCACTCGCATTCTGCAAGCCCGGTCGCAGCGCAATATCTCGGTGGGCAACTTGTTTCCACAGTCGCAGTCGGCCATGGCCGCGTATGCCCATGGACAGATTACTGAGAATCTGAACGTGCCCGTTCCCAGCTCGTTCAATGTGTGGGCCACGGGTTTCAACGCTTCCTGGGAGCTCGACTTCTGGGGCCGTTATCGCCGCACGGTCGAGGCTTCGAACGCCGATCTGGCCGGATCGGTCGAGCAGTATGGCGACACGCTGATCCTGGTGCTCGCGGAAGTTGCCACCGCATATGTGGATTTGCGCACCTTCGAACAGCGACTGGATTATGCGCAACAGAACGTGCAGATTCAGTTGGGCACGTTGAAGCTGGCCGAGGCGCGCTTCGAGCGCGGGCTAGCCACCGAGCTGGACGTGCGGCAGGCCCGTTCCAGCCTGGCCCAAACCGAAGCTTCGATTCCCCAATTCGAAATTAGCCGGCGCCAGGCGAGCAACCGGCTTTGTACGCTATTGGGCATGCCAGTGGGCGATCTGGCGGCCCAGTTCGCCAAAGCGCCGATCCCCGTCGCGCCGCCGGAAGTGGCCATCGGTCTGCCGGCGGAATTGTTGCGGCGGCGCCCCGACATCCGCCAGGCCGAACGCGAGGTCGCGGCGCAAAGCGCGCGGATCGGCGTGGCCGAGGCCGATTTGTATCCGAGCTTGTCGCTCAATGGCTTCCTGGGCTATGCCGCGGATGACATCGAACGGCTGTTCCGCTCGAGCAGCTTCACGGCGTTCATCATTCCGACGTTGAACTGGAACGTGCTGAACTATGGGCGAATCGCCAACAACATTCGCCTGCAAGACGCCCGCCTGGAAGGCGCGGCGCTGGAGTATCAGCAGACTGTGCTGAGGGCTGGCCAGGAAGTCGAAGACGCGCTGGTCAGCTACCTGCAATCGCAGCGGCGCGCCGCCAAGCTGGCCGAAAGCGTGCGCGAGGCCGAGCGCTCCGTCGAGTTGGTGTTGGTGCAGTATCGCGGCGGTGTCACCGACTTCAACCGCGTGTTCAATACGCAAGAATTGTTGGTGAGCCAGCAGGATCAGTTTGCCGCGGCCGAGGGCGAGATCGCGCAAAGCTTGATTCGCGTGTACAAGGCCTTGGGCGGCGGCTGGCTGTATTTCTGTCGCGGTCAAGGCATGCCGCGTTTGCAAGCCGTGGAAACCGAAGTGCCGCCGCGGCAGACGCCGAGCGACGTCCCGCGCGAAGCCTTGCCGCCGGCACCGCCGGTGATCGAGCCGACTCCCACCCCATCACCGGCAGCACCTGCGCCGGTATCTCCCGTGCCCGGTCCGGCAGCGCCATTGCCGGCTGGGCCCACGCCCGCGGCGCCATCGCCGCAATCTGAGAGCGAACCCGATTTGCCCGGCTAGTGGAGCGTCAACCCGATTCATTCGGGTGGCGCGAAACGTCGCCAAAGGCGCAAGTGCTTTGGCGCATATAAATATCTTGTACTCCGCCAAAAGGCTATCATCCGACATCCAAGCGTTGACAGAGTACTAGTGGGTCGAATGGGCCCCACCCCTTGTCCAATCCGGCCATGACGTTAGGATAAACGAATGGCCCCTCGGGCCAATCGCTCCCTTAGCTCAATTGGCAGAGCATCTGACTCTTAATCAGAGGGTTGTTGGTTCAAGTCCAACAGGGAGCAGTTTGGCCCGCTTTCCTACGCATGGCCGGCCCCAAGTTGCTCACCAAGCCGCGGGCCCAAAGAGAACCGCTTGTAAACGCGGTGGGCTGCGCTCGGATAACCGCCGGCGGATTGCTCCCGACGGCTGGCCAGTTCTATGGCCGGCTGGCTTGCGAGTGCTGTGTTGGCGGGTAATTTTGGGCCGGTTACCGTTTACGCCGCTTTCCGCACAGACACAAGGCTGCGCAGGCCGCGAGCGCCAGCGTCGCGGTGGCGGGCTCGGGGACGATCGTAAATTGGATTTCACCCATCGCCGATCGCACGCCGGGAAAGTCGCCAGACGCCGCGCCTGCGGGAAGTCGGATCTGCAGCTGGTGAAACCCCGCCGGAACATTGAAGGTCGTGGTGCCTACTTGCGTGATCGGACTAGGTTGGGCGGGAAACGAGTTGAAGCTGAAGGGCGGCAATTCAGCGCTTTGCGATCCTACGCCGATACTCATGGATTGCATGGCCCACCAGATGCGAGGGTGCAAGTTGCCGTTGACCACGAGGTCGTCGGTGGTCGTGAAGGTGACGTCGTAGTCGAATCTGACGGGGCCTGGATCGCTGAGCGTGAAGTCGTAGGTAAACGTGACGTCCCCGCCGAAGCTGCTGTTGCCAAGGTTGCCACGAATGTAGCCGAGGTTTACCGTGCCGGAATTCGGGTTATGGAAGATCGCGTTGGCGTCCAAGTCCCAACTCCCCTGTAGCGGCCCATTTCGCGATATGCTGGCCGATAGCGGGCCCGTCGGCAGTGGTTGCAAATCGTCCGCGTATTGCGGGACTAGCGCGATGCTGGTTTGAATCAAAACGCGCGACTGGCCGGGAATCAAGCCGGCCGAGTCGACCGCCGACCAGACGATCGGGGCGGTGCCAAGAAAGGATTTGATGATGCGGTTCACAGGATTTACCCCCGTCGTCGAGTGCTTGACTAGCCTGTGACTGAACGAGTGCGAAACTTGTCTTTCTTGTCCGGCTTCTTCCACCACCACGCGAGCGCGCCGCCGACAATCGCCAGCAGTGCGGTGCTCGGCTCGGGGACGGTTGCCACGCGGAAGCCCAGGCTGTCGGCCTCAATCGTCGCGGTGGCGAATCCGCGTTGCGCGGCCGAAAGGGTGCTGGAGCCGATGTTCCAGGCGCCGCCGCGCGTGCCGCGAAGGGATCCGCCAGACGGCTCTTCGTTCCACTCGAAGACACTTCCGCCCTGGTCCGAAGTGCCGTAGAAACTGTCGCTCGAGGGGCCCGCGCTGCCGACCGTCGTCACGTTACCGTCCTGGATGTTCCAGTCGGCGCCCAAATTGTAGTTGGCGACGTTCGATCCCGGGTTGCTGATGTCGCCCACGCTGTCCGCTGTTGCGATCGTGGGTACGCTGTTGCTTGCGGTTGGAAAGTCCCAATAGTCGTCACTGTCGCCGCCCTGCGCCGCGGGCTGATGATAGGCCGCCTTGTACCACTCATCCTCACTGGTCAGAAACCAGGTCGCGCCTGAAATGCGCAGGATGCTGTTGGCGTTGCTGGGCGTAGCCGTTCCGCCCAAGAGCGTGTACGCGCCCGTTTCCGTGTCGCCCGCGCCCTGCCCGTTGTGCAGCCAGTTGGCAAAGCGGACCGCGTCGTACCAACTCACGTGGTTCACGGGCTTGTTGCCCATGTCGGTCTTGACGGCGTAGATGTAGGGGTCGGGAATCGTGCCGGAACCGCTGCGCGTGATTCCGCCGCGGGCAGCGGTCCCCATGAGAGCGCTGTAGAGGTCCAGCGGGTCGCTGGCCGCCTTGGCATTCAGGAATTCAACGTACTGCGTGTTGGTTACCTCGGTCGTAGCGATGCGATAGTCGTAGGCCACGGCGCCGAATATGCCTTGCGGTTGCACCTGCCCGGCGTTGCCCGCATTGCCGACCGGGACGGTGGGAATCGTGACGGCCCGGGCCGGCGGCGCCGCGCAGATCGAGCACGCGGTGCCGACGAGAAGGCACCGGACGATGTATTTCATGCCTTCGCCTCGTCGGACTGGCGCAACCCGCCTCCTGAACAACCAGGCGGCGATTCCGCAGCCCAGCATCGCCAGCAGTGCGGTACCTGGCTCGGGGACGGCCGCTACGCGGAAGCCGATGTTGTGGAGTCCCTCGGACTCGAAGCTGCCAGGTCGGTCGCCGGAGGACAGCAGCGACACGTCGTAGGTCCACGTTCCACCGCGAACGACGCGAGACCCGGCAGCCGTCGCGCCTTCGGTCCATTCCGCGACGTTGCCCCCTTGGTCGAACGTGCCGTAGGGATTCGTCGAGGCGGTATACGCGCCGACGTCGGTCAAGTAGTTCTGGCTGGAACTGAAGATCGTCGAGCCGGTTACGGCGTAGCCGTCGTCATAGAGGTTGGCAAGCCCGTCGTCGCTATAGAAGTTCGCCGTGTTCGATGGCGTCAGGGCGTCGCCCCCGGGCGGCTGGTCGCTGTAGGGAGTCGCGTCGGTCGAGGTTGGGTAGTCCCAATAGTTGCCCGTGACGCCGTCGTTCTTGTGGTAGGCCGCCTTGTACCATTCATCCTCCGAGGGAAGGAACCAGGTGGCGCCTGGATTTCGCGAGACGGCGCCCAGCGCCGCGGCCGACGTGGCTCCGTTCAAGGAGTAGGCGCCGTCTTCGGTCGTGGCGGGGCCTTGCGGTCCGGTGGGCTGGCCGTTGTGCAGCCAGTTGGCAAAGCGCGCCCCGTCGCCCCAGCTCACAAAGGTCACCGGCTTGTTCGCCGAACCGATCGCGCTATAGCTGAGACTTCCCGGCGAGCCGCTGCGGGCGATCCCGGCGATCGCCGTGGTGGTGGTCATCGAGGTGCTGAAGAGTCCATACGTGTCGGTGTCCGCGACGGCGTTGAGGAACTCGACGTATTGGCCGATCGTCACTTCGTAGGTTCCGATGCGGTAGTCGTAGACGACCGCGCCGAACGTGCCTTGGGGCTGCAACTCGCCGGTGTTGCCGGCGTTGCCGACCCCGACGGTCTCGATGGTGGCGGCCGCCGCCGGCACGGCGCAGACCAGAGATGCGGCGACCATTTGCAAGAGCCGGAAGGTGTACTTCATGGACGTTCTCCCTCTGTGAGGTGTGCAATCGCCGCGAGGGCAGCGGTGCTCCGTCGCCCAAACGCGGCGGCGCGACATGTGTTTGCAGCTCGCACGACACCCAGGCCGCACAGCGCACCGCAGGCGGCAAGCGCCAGCGCCAGCGACGACGGCTCGGGAACGATCGTGAAATGGACTTCCCCCATCGCGGTCCGCACTCCGGACAAATCGCCACTCGCCGCGTTTCCGGGAAGCCGGATTTGCAACTGGTGAGATCCGGCCGGAACGTTGAAGATCGTGGTGCCGGCGGCAACAATCGGATTGGCCGGGGCAGGCACGGTGCCGAAGCTGATGGGCGGCAGCGAGGCGCTTTGCGACGCCACGCTGACGATCATCGGCCCCATGGCCCACCAGATGCGCGGGTGCGGCAGGCCACTGGTGAGCGTAGCAGTATCGGTGGTGGTGAAGAGGACGTCGTAATCGAACTGGATGGGACCCGGCTCGCTGAGCGTGAAATCATAGGTGAACCAGATGTCGCCCCCGAAGCCGAAATTCCCGAGGTCGTCGCGGACGTAGCTGAGGTTCACCGTGCCGGAATTCGGACTATGGAAGATCGCCTCGGCTTCCAAATCCCACGTCCCCTGCTGCACGCCAGTGCGCGACACACTGGCCGAAAGGGGGCCCGTGGGCAGCGGCTGCAAATCCTCCGCGATTTGAGGAACTTGCGCGACGCTAGTCTCTACAAGCACGCGCGATTGCCCGGGAATCAGGCCAGCAAGGGCGACCGCCGGCCAGACAGTCGCGGCGAGGCAAACACCGGTTTTGAGGACGCGGTTCATGAGGCTCTCCTTCGTCAATTGAACGCAGCGCGACCACGGGCGAGTTCTTGGCTGCCGGCGGCGGCCGCAGCGAACGGCCCGGCCATCAAGTACAAGTGCGTTTTTGGGCGCAAGTTCACCGACAAAGCGCCGAATTCCTGGATTTCGCCTGGGGCGCAGGTGACAACTGCGTTCCTGGGGGCGCAAGAGTGCTTGGCGGGCAAAGGGGTTGCGGCGAACTAGGCGTCGCCGTCGAGCCCCAGCTCGCGCATTTTTTCGCGCAAGCGCTTCAACGCCCGCAGAAAGCGCTGGGCGGCGGTCGTTTCACCGATGCCCAACACGCTGGCCGCCTCGGAGTTGCCCATCTGTTCGAAATGCCGCAAAGCCAGGATTTCGCGGTCGATCGGTTCCATCGAGTCGATCAGGGCTTCGAGCAGAATCACCTGCTCGGCTCTGGCGGCCGCGCTTGATGGGCTGGTGGCATCGGCCACGGCGAGCGACGCCAGCGAGGCGCTGGAAGCTCCCAGATAGCCCCCTCCCACCGCGACTTCCAATGCCGCGTCGCGCTTGTCGGTCCCGAGGTGATGCCGGTGTGCGGCCAGCAATTGTTGTTGGGTCAGCGTTCGCAGCCAGAGGTAAGCCCCAATCCGCGGATCGCGCACGTATTCGTCGACGCGCTTGGCTGCTTGCAGCATGGCGTCCTGTACAATGTCGGACGGGTCAACGCGGCCCCAAAGCTTGCGGTTGAGGCGCAGTTCAACCATGCGGCGCAATCGATCGCGGTAGCGCTCAAAAAGGGCGTCGACCGCGGCGCGATCTCCCGATTGTGCTTTCCGCAGAAGTTGCTCTGAATCCGCGTCGTTTGACATTATGATACGTGTGCCGAGCCTGGGACACGGACGTTGCGGCCCGAGCATTGTATTTGGCCTTCCAGCGGCGAGCAAACACGCAGGCCGCAGAAGCGAGGTGTCCCGTGGAAATGCACGAGCTCGATTCGTCCGCGGTCAAGCTGCTGGAAGGCATCGTATCGGAGTTTTCCGATCGCTGCGGCCGCGGTGAGAATCCCGATGTCGACGAGTACGTCGCGCAGCATCCGCAACTGGAAGACCAGCTCCGCGACGTGCTGTCGGCGATAAAGATGTTGCGCGACTTGACCCCGGGAGAGCCGCGCCGGCGGCGCGCGCCCTTGGCGGTCAACCTTCCCGAGGCGGTGGGCGACTACCGCATCGTGCGCGAAATCGGCCGGGGAGGGATGGGGGTGGTCTATCACGCGGTGCAACAGTCGTTGGGCCGGCCCGTGGCGCTCAAGGTGCTGCCGCAAAGCCTGCTGTCCGACGAGACCAATCGCGAACGGTTCTTCCGCGAAGCGGCCATCGCGGCCCAACTGCATCACACGAATATCGTGCCGGTATTCGGTACGGGCAGCGCGGGCGACTTGCACTACTACGCCATGCAACTCATCGAGGGTGAGAGCCTCGACGGCGTGATCGCCGAACTCCGCGAGTCCGAGCCGTTGCTCGATGCCGCGTTTCGTTGGAAGTCGCGGCCGCCGGCCGACGGCGACCGATTCGCGGCCGCCGCTCGGCGGCTGGTGGCCGGTCGGCTGGCGGAATCAGAAGGCGATTGCGCGGCCCATTCCAGCGCAGCGATCCATCCGGACCCAATGCCGTCGACAAGCTTTCGCTCGGGCGGAGGGTCATCGCCCGCCGCGACGCGCGCCGGTTATTGCACGTGCGTCGCCCGCATCGGCATGCAAGCCGCCGCGGCGCTGGCGCACTCCCATGCTCAGGGTATCCTTCACCGAGATATCAAGCCGTCGAACCTGATTCTGGATCACGCGGGCACGATTTGGGTGGCCGACTTCGGTTTGGCGCGGCAGGACGACCAGTCCGGGCTGACTTCGGCCGGCGACGTGGTGGGAACGCTGCGCTATCTGGCGCCGGAGCGGTTTCGCGGATCCATTGACGCGCGGGCCGACGTCTATTCGCTGGGGTTGACGCTGTACGAACTGTTGACGTTTCGTTCGCCATTCAAAGGACCGGATCGCCAGCGGCTGGTGCGGCAGATTCTGGAAACGGATCCGCCCCCGCCGCGCAAGCTGAGGGCGGGCGTCCCGCGCGACTTGGAGACGATTATCCTCAAGGCCATCGCCAAAGAGCCAGAGCACCGCTACCCTAGTGCCGCCGCGCTGGGCAGCGATTTACAGCGCTATCTTGACGGCCGACCCGTCACCGCGCGCCCGCTGGGGCCGGCCGCCCGGACGTGGCGTTGGTGCCGTCGCAATCCGGCGGTCGCCTCGCTGGCCAGCGCGCTGTTCGTCGTTCTGTTGACCGGCCTGGCCATCGTCACCGGGCAGTGGCGCCGCGCAGAAAGCAACCTGGCGCTAGCCGTCCAGTCGCAGCGCGAAGCCGCGGCCAACCTGGACGAAGCGCGTCGTCAGCGCGATCGGGCGGAACGCAATTTTCTCAGGGCTCGACAGGCGGTGGACGATTACCTGACCACGATCAGCGAGAGCGAACTGTTGGACGTGCCCACGCTCGAGCCGCTGCGGGCCGAATTGCTGTCGCGGGCCCAGGAGTTTTACGAGCTGTTTCTCAAAACGCGCGGCGACGAACCTCAGCTCAACGCCGAACTGGCCGCCACGTACATCCGGCTGAGCCAGGTGGCGCACGACTTGGGCGGGGATTGGCTACCCTTCTACGAGGCTGGCGTGACAATTCTCGAACAACTGGCCAGCCACGGCGCGGAGTTCACCGAATTTCGCAGTTGGCGCGAGGGTGTCAATGCCTCGCGCGCCGGATGGCTCAACACCGACAGGCCCGAGCAAGTGCTTCCGCTGACCGAGCGGGGCATCAGCATCTGGCGTCGCCTGGCGGAGAAGCATCCGACGGTGCAGGGTTTTCGCAGCGATCTGGCGAACCTGCTGCAATTGCGGGGGATGATCCACCTGGGCGAAAAACGCGTGCAATCGGCGCTCGACGACTTCAAAGAATCGCGCACGCTGCGCGAATCGCTCGTCGAGGAAAACCCCGAGATGGACAAGTTCCGCTACGGACTGGCCGAAAGCTATACCATGATCGGCATCGTGCATTTGCAGCAGGACGCGCTGGACGAGGCGCTGCGCTGCACCACCCGTGCCCGCAATCTGTTCGACGAATTGTCGCGCGGCAAGGCGTCGGCCACGCGATTGGCCGGCCTGCAAGCCGCATTGCTGCAATGGATCGCGGCGATCCGGTTGCGGCAGGGGCGGCCACTGGAAGCGCTGGCCGACTTCCGCGGCTCGATCCTGCTGCAAGAGCGGCTGGCACGCGAGTATCCTTACGTGCCGCGATTTCAAACTGACTTGGCCGCGAGTTACGTGCGGCTGGGGTCGTCGTTGTTCGATGCAGGACAGGATGACGCCGCGATCGCGACGTTCGTCCAATGCTTTGAACTGTTGCGGCAGCGCATCGCCGATTATCCACAGGAGAAGCAATATCGCCAGATCCTGTCGCGATTCTTGATCGACCTAAGCGTTCGGCTGGTGGGACGTCGTAGATTCGACGAGGCCGAGGCGCACGCGCGCCATGCCGTGGACGTGCTCGACGCCAAGGATCCCAACGATCGGACGGCGCTGGCTTTGGCCAAGTTCCGACTAGGGCGAGTCATGCACGCGCGCGGCGACGATGCGGCGGCGAGCGAGCAAATCGCCAAGGCCGTCGCAACGCAACGGTCGCTCGACGGCGGGTCACCCGGCAGGCTGGCCTGGTTCCTGGAGTTTCTGGGCAACGCGCTTGCTCGGGACGGGCAGAATGAAGACGCTCACGCGGCGTTCGAAGAATCGCTGGCACTGCGGCTGCAACACCGCGCGGTTCCTTACGACCTGGGAATGAGCTATTTTCGCGTGGGCGCCGTTCGCGAGAAACTCGGGCGGATCGACGAGGCGGAAAGTGACTTTCGCCAGGCGGTCGCGCACCTGCGCGACAACCTGCCGGACGAACATGTTGACACCAACAGGGCGGTGGACCACCTGGTCGGACTTCTGCGCCGTCAGTCGCGCGAAGAGGCGGCGGAAGAAGCGCTGGCTGAGCATCGCGCAGCTCGGACGGAGCGATTCGGCGTGGAGTTTGGATCGAACTGGTGCATCGCCGTCTATAAACTGACAAAGCCGACGGCCGCCGATGATGCGCAGTTCTTGAGCAGGAGTATCCAGGGCGAACCAAGCCATAGCTTTCAGGCACCAGCGATCGACTTTCGCTGGATGGCGGACGCACCGCATCCGAACTTTCCGGCCGACGGTTTTGCCCTCGTGGCCGAGTCCGAGTTGCAACTCGCAAGCGGTCGCTACGAGGTATGTCTGGATCCGGCACTCCCAACCCGCGTGCTTATCAATGACCAGGTCGTCTTGAATCGACTCCGCGACCCCGCAATTCGAACGGGTCGAATAGACGTTTCCGCCGCTGAGAAACCCCTACGAATCCGCGTCGAGGTCGTCGAACCCGACGCTGCAACTCGCTTGCGATTTTGGTTGCTGCCAATGGACGAGTCCTCAGCGGCACACGAGTAGCCTTCGACGAATTGGTCAGGAATCAGGTCAGGAATGGGATGGAAAATATGTTATTCTGTGCTATACATGGACGAGGAAATGCCGTGTTTTCCGGGGTTTTTGAAGGAGCCTGCGTTTCTCTTAATCAGAGGGTTGTTGGTTCAAGTCCAACAGGGAGCACTGGACAATTTGGCAAGCAGTCGCACGCCCTAGCAAGCCCCGGCAAAATCGGGGTTTGTTCGTTTGAGGTGTTTGTCGTTTGCGAGTCGCTGCGGGTCAAAACGGCCGCTGACTGCACCGGATTCTGCAGCGCTTTGCGCGGCGCACCGGTTGGTGCCGAAATCGCCGCCTGGAAATGATCGTCGGTGACGCGCAGGTAGCTTTCGCGCGCCGTCGCTGGGGAGTTGCCGAGCCGCTGGCAAACTACGTGCGCCGGGAATTGGTTGGTCAACTCGGTTTGCCGCGTGGCTCGCAAGTTGTGGAACAGGCGCGGCCACGGTTTCACGCCGGCCTTGGCCATGATGCGCTGCAATTGGGTACGCCAATTCACGCCGGTCCGGCGATTGGTGCCAATTACGAATTCCGCACCCTCGGGCGCTTGGTCCCACGCCGTTTCCAGGTGGGGCCGCAGCTCGGGGAAGATCGGCACCGTGCGCCATTCGTGTCCTTGGATATGCTCAGTTTTCGGACTGCGAACCGTCATCCGGCTTTCCGCCCAGTCAACGTCGCTCCACTTCAGCGCCAGGTGCTCACTAGGACACCTTAGACCACCGTAGCGGCTCAAGACGAACAATAATCGCCATTGAGCATCGGGGCAAGCTTCTATCACTCTCGCGGTCTCATCGGTCGATACGAAGTAAAACTTCGCACGATCGGAGCGCACCGCGCCGACAAGCTCCAGGAACGGATTCTCGACTAGCAATTTGCGGCGCTTGGCGTGCTTGAAAAACAGCTTGGCAATCTGGCATCGCTTGCGGATAGTGTTTTCGCCCAACTTCAACCCCACAAGAAACCGGCGAAAACGCTCGCCGTCGGTCGAGTCGGCCGAGAACGATCGGATCGGCTTGGATGGACCAAAGCACGCCAACAAATTGTCGGCGGCCTGCCGGTGGTTTGTTCGCGTCGATGGCTTCAGGTCGCCCCGTTCCGCGCGATAAGCATCCAGAAACGCGGCCAGTGTGATTTCCTCGCGCCTCGGCACAAGGCCCACGGCCGCGAGCTTGGCGTGCAGCGTAGCGTCCAACCGGCCAACCCATTCCGCAGTCTCCCGGTCGATGCTGATTTTGGCGATGTCCGCCGCGTTGAGGGCCTCGACCCGCGCCTTGATGGTGTTCGCCGCCTTGATCGGCAGCCTGCCGAGTCGGATGCTGCGCCGCAGCTTGTCGCCGGCCACGAATTGAATCGTGCGATTGCCGCGCTTGTCGGTAGAGATACTGGCCATCGTCACTTACTCCTCTTTCGACGGTGCTTTGCTTGCAATTCCAACCCGAAGTAGGCCGCCAGTTTGTCGGCCACGTCCAACCGCAGCGATGTATCGCCCCGAGCGAAGCGAATCAGGCTCGCCCGATTGATGCACGTTTCCGTGGCGATGGTGAGCATTGGCAACCCGCTGTCATGGATCGCTCGCCGCAAGGGGTCGGTTATGGGTGGTTTCGCACTCGGCATGATGTTACTTGTATCACACAATTGCGCTTGCTGCAAATCGAATGACGGATTGAGTGAGGCTGTGGCGGCTAGGCGTGAGCTTGCGGCGCTTCTTTGTGCAGCGCATGAAGACCAAATGGGGCAGTTGCAATCCCAACAGCCGCAGCATCCGCCTCAACACCGGGCTGGCCAAGAAGCCGCCCGAGTGCCTCGAATACATCGTGTTGCACGAGCTGGTGCACCTGTTGGAACCGACCCACAACGCCCGTTTCGTCGCCCTGATGGACCAATACATGCCCAAGTGGCAGTTCTACCGCGACGCCCTCAACCGCCTCCCCGTCCGCCACGAGAGCTGGAGTTACTGACCAAGCCAGGCGTCGCAGTCCGCGAACGCTCTTGGAACTTGAGGCGCGGGTTGCGGCCATACTGGCGGCAGCGCAAGCGGTAAAGGCTCCCGGTGGGGCCGCTTTTGGTCGCGGCGCGCCCTTGTGCTGCAGTTTGAGATCCCACTTTGCGGCCTCCAACGTGCAGACGCAACAAGTCCGTTATGGAGCATCGATCGGCAGAAAACCCTGAGAATCGCGAGCTTTTGACACATTATCGGTCATGGGGATAGTCGGTCGTCCCCGCCAATAATTTTGAATTATGGGTGGTGGTGGCCCCTGGCAATTTTCGAAAAAATCGACACCTTCAACGCTGGGTCTGCCGCCCGCGCCGAGCCGCCCCGGCGGGAAGGACCCGGGCACGACCGAAGCCGCCGTGGTCGAAGTGCTGATCGTGTACGGAATCAAACCGGACGCGGCAGTGGGTACGCGCGGACGGTTTTATGAGTGGACGGCGCCCTACTATTGGCGGAAGTTCCGACAGGGAAAGTTCTGCCAGGCCATCCTGTTAGCGAAAAAGAAATGAGCGGCCATCGCAGCGCCTGCCGCAATGATCTCGCGTCTGGCGAGGCTTGCACGTTTGAGCGGCTTGTCGTGTCCAACGGTCGGACACACCAAAGGCTGCGACACTCGGACAGCGATCGGTGCCCCTGGGTGCCGGGCCTATCGCACCCGCACTCCCGACGCCGACCGATAGTGCAGATCCACGTATAGCTCTGCACCGCCTCCTGTGCCTCTCTGGTGAGTTCGTACAGACGATCGTCGAGCGGGAACCCTCAGACTCCATGCGTCGCTTACGTCGCGTGTGATAGCCCAGCAGCGGTTGAATGTAAGCGTTTCAGCAACGACACTCTAATCGCCGCTCCACACGGTCCGTAGAAACCAGGGTGGTCAGCCTCATCCGATGCCGGTCACCAGTGAAGCCGCAGGGGCTGCCACTTCAAACAACGGTCATTTTCTGGCTTGTCTCACGCGGAAATGAGTTAATGAGACTCCGACATAAGATGGGACTCTATCCCGATCCGACGGAGCCTTCCGCGCCACATGCTGCCGATTCGTCAATTGCACTGAAAAACGGCGGTCGATTGCTGGTGGCGGGCGACGCGCGCTGGCCGCCGGTGTGGCCAGCCCAAGCGACTAACGTTCTGCGACGAGGGTTTTCAGTAACTCGTTGTCAGGCCGGCCACCAGCTCCTCCAGCAGTTCGTGCTCCAGGCCCAGCTCGTCGGCCACCGCGTCGATCCTGGTGAGGATCTTGCGGGTGCCCGGCGTGTCCTGATCGGCCAGGT
>JBBDYK010000225.1:0-25814 GCA_040901665.1 Pirellulales bacterium
CACCATCATCGCCAGGTCCAACACCACGATGCGTCGATCGGTCAGCAACTCGGGAACGTTGCCTTCGATGACGCGTTGGGCGAAGCCTTCGACGATGGCCGTCTTGCCGACGCCGGCCTCGCCCAGCAGCACCGGATTGTTCTTCGTGCGGCGGCTGAGAATCTGAATGGCGCGTTCGATCTCCTTCTCGCGGCCGATCACTGGGTCGAGCTTGCCCTGGCGAGCCAGCTCGGTAAGATCGCGACCGAAGCTGTCCAAGGCGGGCGTCTTCGATCTGCCGGCCTTGGGAGACTCTCCGCTGGCAGCGCCGCTGCGCTCGCCGGCGGCGCGTTCGCCCGATTCGCCACCTTCGATGCCGTGGCCGAGCAGGTTGAGCACTTCCTCGCGCACTTCCTCGAGCTTCAGCCCCAGATTCATCAGCACCTGTGCGGCGACACCCTCCTGCTCCCGCAACAGGCCCAGCAGGATGTGCTCGGTGCCGACGTAGTTGTGGTTCAGGTTACGGGCCTCCTCCATCGAGTACTCGATGACTTTTTTGGCCCGTGGCGTTTGCGGCAGCTTGCCCATGGTGACCATATCGGGACCGCTCTGCACCAGCTTTTCGACTTCCAGTCGAATCTTGCGCAGGTCGACGTCGAGGTTCTTCAATACGTTGGCCGCGACGCCGCTCCCCTCTTTGATCAGGCCCAACAATACGTGTTCGGTGCCGATGTACTCATGGTTGAAGCGCTGGGCCTCTTGGTTGGCCAGTTGCATGACCTTGCGGGCACGGTCGGTAAATCGCTCGTACATGGTGCTCTCCGTGGATGCGCGGCGGATGTCCGGCAGGCGTTAGGCCGACCGGACGCGTGGCGCCGCGATTGTTAGTACGCTTGGGCGTCGCTAGTTGTTTGTCTTCAGTATGGGCAAGGTCGGTTCGTTTCGTAAATCGCCGCATGGGCCGCCGCCCGGATCAGGCTGCTTGCCGCGTCACGGACGATCCCGCCAACCGCTTGTCGGGAGCCGGCTCCGCGACGGTCGAGTTGGCAAAACTCTCGGCGATCCGTTGTCTCTCATCGGCAATCTCTCGCGACCATCGGGCCGCGTCCCGCAGGCGCTGCAATCGATCGAGTTGGTCGAGCGCCTCGTCGGGCCGCCGCGTGCGACGCAACAGCGTCGCCAGCAGCAACCGTCCTTCCACGTCGCGCGGCGAGCTCCGCAGCAAGCGACCTAGTATGGCTTCCGACTCGAACCAGCTCCCCTGTAAGTACTCTTTCAATGCTTCGCGATACAGCCGCTCGGCGGAAGTGGTCGTGGGCGCTGTGCGGCGAAAGCCGGCGGATAGGATGGCCGAAGCGCCCCATACCGTGCCCGCCGCCATCCAGCCCAGCCGCAGATCGCGCGCGCTGAGCAACTCTACCCACACATAGCTGGCAACGAGCAACAGATCGAAGAGAACTGCAAAGCCCGCCGCCAGGGCCAATCCCCACCACAGACCCGACAGCCACAGTTGTGGCAATCCAGGCCAAAGGTACACCAAGCGGGGCATCCTGCGCATCGAAAGTCGGCTCCTTGCCTTGGCGGACATGCCCGCGCTCGATGTCAGCGGACCAATTCGCCACGGAATTCTAACTCCTAAAACGTGTTGGAGCAAGGCAACTGAATATGCCGCATGGAGTTAGGACCAACATCGACACCTGTAGTGCTGTCACCGGCGGCCTGCCATGCCTGCCCATCCTGCGGACGGGCCCGAACTTGCGTACCATGACGGCTGGCGCAGCGGTGTCGGTTGGACGATGCGCAGCCGCGCGCCCAACGCCCGCCCAGCGTCGTAAACTCAAGTCGACACTTCGCCGGACACTACGAACAGCCCATGCAATCGGAACTCACTCCCGGCGCCCAACGGGCACTTTTGGCTGCCACGACATGGACCCGCGCATCGGGTGGCGCTGCCCGTGACCAGCTCGACGTGCCCGAGGTCTTGCTCGGACTGCTGGCCGAGCCGGAATGTCGGGCGGCGCTGCTCTTGGCGGCTGTCGGCGTCGACCTGGAAGTTGCCCAAACGCGGTTCTCCGACCTGGTCGCCGGCGCGCAGGCCGATCCCGAGCGACTTCAGCGGGCTACGAGTGAGTGGGCGGAATGCCTGATCGCTGGACAGGAATGCCTGATTGATTACCCACGTCCGCTAACGCTCGCCACGGAGCACCTGCTGCTCTGCATCATGTCGGCCGAGAACGACGTTTCGCGGTGGCTATGCGAGCGAGGCCTCCTGCTGGAGGCGCTTGAGGCTGAAGTCCATCGCTTAAGTGGCCATCAGCCGGGACCGCTGCCGATCGACATGGACGAACCCTGGGAACCGCCGCAGCAAATCGCTGGCGACTCTTTCACCGAACCGTTTGAAATGCCGGCTCACGAGCGAACTGCGGCGCTGCGCGTCATCGACGCGGCCGCCAATCGGGCCGATGAAGGGCTGCGCGTCGTCGAAGATTACTTGCGATTCGTGCTCGACGATCGCCATTTGACGAGTGAGTGCAAGGCCATCCGCCACGAACTGGCCTCGGCGCTGGCCGTCGTTTCAACCGCCGAGCGTCACGCGGCGCGCGACACTCGCGGCGACGTTGGCACGGACATCAGCCTGTCGAGCGAACGTACTCGCGCCACCACCGCGGACGTTGCCCAAGCAAGCTTGAAGCGTACGCAACAAGCATTGCGCAGCCTGGAGGAATATTGCAAAACCATCGCGCCGGTGGCAGCGGGCGGCATTGAGCAGTTGCGCTATCGCAGTTACACGCTCGAGCGCGCCGTGGGTATCACGGCCAATGCGTTAGCACGGCTGGCCGATGTGCGGCTGTACGTGCTCATCGACGCCGGCCCGTCGGTCGACGCGTTCCGTCGGCTGGCCGAGTCTCTCGTGGCCGCGGAAGTCGACATGATTCAATTGCGCGAGAAGCGCTTGCCCGACCGCCTGCTCGCGGAGCGAGCGCGACTGCTGGCCGAGCTGACGCGCGACAGCGACACACTGTTCGTCATGAATGATCGGCCCGATCTGACCGTGTTGTCCGGCGCCGACGGCGTGCACGTCGGTCAGGATGAGCTGTCCGCTAAGGACGCCCGGCGAATTTTAGGGCCGCGCGGATTGGTGGGGGTCTCCACGCATTCGCTGGATCAGGCTCGGGCCGCCGTGATCGATGGCGCAAACTACATCGGCGTGGGCCCGACGTTTCCCTCCGGCACCAAGCACTTCGCGAACTATCCCGGCACTGATTTGCTGCGCGCCGTGGCAGCGGAGATCCGCTTGCCCGCGTTTGCCATCGGCGGCGTCACTCTGGAAAACATCGGCCAGGTGCTGGCCACGGGCATTTCACGTGTCGCCGTCTCCGGTGCGATCGTCGGGGCGGTCGACTCGGCGGCCGCGGCCACCGCGTTCCGCAGGGCGCTCGACAAGAGCTAGCGCTAGCGCTGCCGTCAACTTGAGGCGGGTGGCACCGCGTCGGCTTTGTCCAACAGTTCTTGGACCAGGGACGTCATGTGCCCGACGTAGCGCGGATCGTAGCCCACCCAGAACCCGCGAATCTTGCCAGACTGATCGACCACCAGCGTCATCGGATACGCGAACTGCGGCAGCGACAATAACATGGATAGCGCATGCCGCGTGGCTGCATTCTGGTCTGAGTAAGTGACGAGTTGCACGTTTCTCGCCTGCAAGAACTCTTCGGTGGCAAGCCTCAGCTCGTCTACCTCGATGTCCTCGCCCTGGCCGCACGACACGGGATAAAAACGAAAGTCCTCGCGATCGGCGAAACGCTCCGCCATTTGCACCAGGTCGGGAAACTCGCGGATGCACGGCCCGCACCAGGTCCCCCAAAAGTTGATGACCGAAACCCGCCCACGCAAGTCGTCGATCGACACATAGTCGCCCCCGCCCGCCAGTGGCTCCAACCGCAAGTATTGCAGCGTCCTTCCCACGGCTGGGTTGCTGGTGCCCGCGTCGCGTGCGGAGGGCGCAGTGGCAACCACCAGATAGGCAAACGACCCGGCAGCCACCAGCGCCAACAGGATCCAACCCCAAGCGCCGCTGCGGGCCGGCGATTTCGGCTGCGAGTCGGTTGCGTGCATCGTGTGACTTTCCGAGAATCGAAGGAACGTCCGATCCATCACCGCCGCATAAGCAGCGTCGCCATGACGATCGAAGTCGAACAGAAATACGCCGTTGGGGATCGCGTGCAATTGGTGCGCCGGTTAGCCGCGCTGACGCCCTCCGCGGCTCGGTCTGACGTGCAAGTGGACTGCTATTATTCCCACCCGTCGCGCGACTTTGCCCACACGGATGAGGCCCTGCGGTTGCGTCGCGTCGGCGATTCCAACTATATCACGTACAAGGGTCCCAAGCTCGACGCCACCACCAAGTCGCGTCGGGAAATCGAGATTCAACTGCCCAGCGGAACTGCGGCCGTCTCCCAAACCGGGGAACTCCTTACCGCGCTGGGATTTACACCAGTCGCGCAAGTCACCAAGCGACGTGACAATTCAACGGTCCGTTGGCAGGGGCGAGACGTCGCGGTCGCGTTGGACTCGGTCGACAGTCTGGGGGATTTCGTGGAGTTGGAGATCCTGGTCCCCGACGACGAACTGGCGGCGGCGCGCGAATGCCTGCTCGCGCTGGCCGAGCATCTGCAATTGACCCATGCCGAGCGGCGCAGCTATTTGGAGCTGCTACTAGAACTGCCGAGACGCGCAATATAAATTCCCCGGAACGCCGATTTTCCCGAATTCCGGGCCACCTGGGTAAAGATGCTTGACTTTGCGGCCAACGCTGGCCGACAATTACGACCGTTCAGTTTCGTGAATCCTGGCGCGCGTTCCATGGGAACCTTGATAGCACGACGCTTGCTCGCAGCGCTGTTGATGGCGTCGATCATCGGATCGCCCTTGGCTGCCGAAGCAACGACGTGTTGTCGAAGCGCCCTGGCCAAAAGCGTCCGTTCGCTATTACGTTTGATTCGTATTCGTGACTGCTGCTTCGACCAGCGCTGGCAAACCTTTGCGGCGCAGTGACCGAGGGCAGTCCACAGGCTTGGTAACACTCTTTTGAAAGGATCTCGACTATGAAAGCTCGTATTTTTCTGGCCGCGATTGCGGCAGTCGCTCTGTTGTTCACGACGACGTTGCGTGCTGACGACGTGGAATTGAAGTGCCCGCTGTCGGGCAAGCCGGCCGATGCCACGAAGACCGTTGAATTCAACGGTGGCAAAGTCGCGTTCTGCTGCGACAATTGCCCGAAGGCCTTTGCCAAGGCGCCTGAGAAGTTTGCCGCCAAGGCGAATCTGCAACTGGTGCAGAGCAAGCAGTTGAAGCAGGTGGCCTGCCCGTTGACCGGCAAGCCGGCTGCCGCCGACAAGTCGGTGGACGTCGAGGGCGTGAAGGTCGGCCTGTGCTGCGGCGGCTGCCTGGCCAAGGCCAAGAAGGCGCAGGGCGACGACCTGATCGCGCTGTTGTTCAAGAATACGGAGAAGGGCTTCAAGCCCGCCAGCGAGTAACTCGCTAGCTCTCCATCATGACCGAACCGCCGGGGGCGCACTCCACGAGGGGCACGCCCCCGGCTTTTTTGCGCGAGGCATCGCCGGCAAGTGCTTGAACGATGCGATGGCGCTTCGCCGAATTTTTGCGTCATTTCCCGACGCTTTTCTCTTCGCATTCCTGCCGGTTCATAGCAGCCACTGGCACGAAAACTGCACTTTTCGGCGGTTGCCCGTTGTGCGATACTCGCCGCGCCACGGATTGCCGAGGGATTCGGCGGTGGGAACTTGTGGCAAGGATTGGTCATGGTGCACTACACGGCGATCGTTTCCGTGTCCGACGCGGCCGAGCCGGTGAAGCGCTTGATCGCCGAGTTGGGCGAAGCTCTCGAGCGGCTGCTGCTGCCGTACGAAATCATTTGCGTCGACGACGCATCACCGCCGGCCACGCCCGATCCATTTCATGACTGGTTGAGCCAGCGCCCCCAACTTCGCGTGCTCCGTTTCGATCGACCGCGCGGCGCCAGCGCCGCGTTGAGCGCGGGAATCGCCGCCGCCCGCGGCGACCTGATTCTCAGCATCGATCCGCGACTGCCCCGCGCCGCCGAGTACGTCTCCCACCTGATCAGCCGACTGTCGCGCTTTGACTTCGTGACGGCCGAGCAAGCGCGCACGCTTCCCCAGGCGCTGTTCGATCGCTTGACGCGATTACCTCGATTGTTGGCGACGCAGCGCCGCGGCAACGAATCGCTGTGCTTCGCGGCCAATCGTCCCGCTGTCGCCGGCCTGGCGTTGTCGCGGGGCGCCTGTCGCGTGCTGCCCGAGTTGGTTGCCATGCGCGGTTTTCGGGTCGGCCGCATGATCGTTGGCGACGGCTTGCCGCCGCGTACCGTCGGTCTGCGTTTGGGCAAATGGCAACGGCTCATCGCCAGTTGCTTCGGCCGACGCTTCGAACCCCACCTGGCCCGCGAATTGCGCCCCGATGGCACCACCGAACCGCTGCCGACCATCATCCGCGCAGAGCGAATGCCGGGCCGGGTGGTCGCGCCGCGGCCCAGCGTGCCGCTCGGCCACCAGCACGGCAATCCTGCCTGATCTCAATCGCGCCCAAGCCTACGTAGCGAGAGCGACACCATGAAGGTCTTCTTTTCCGCCGGCGAACCCAGCGGCGATCTGCACGGCGCGAACCTGATCCGCCACCTGCGCCACCGCTGCCCCGAGTTGGAGGCCGTCGGCTACGGCGGGCCCGAAATGGCGAAGGCCGGCTGCCGGCTGCACACCGACTTGACGGCGTTGGCTGTCATGTGGTTTCTGCGCGTGCTGGTGAATCTGCACAAGTTCCTGGCGCTTGCCGGCCGAGCCGATCGCTACTTTCGCCACCATCGTCCCGATGCCGTGGTGCTGATCGACTATCCGGGTTTCAACTGGTGGATCGCTCGACGCGCCAAGGCTCACGGCATTCCTGTTTACTACTATGCGCCGCCGCAAATCTGGGCCTGGGCCAGTTGGCGCATCAAGAAGATGCGCCGCTACGTAGATCACGTGCTGTGCGCCCTGCCCTTCGAAGCTGATTGGTTCGCCGCTCAGGGGTGCAACGCCACGTTCGTCGGGCATCCGTTCTTCGACGAGGTGCGCCGCCAGCAGCTCGATCCGGCATTCATGGCCCGGCACGACGATCCGGCGCATCCGTTGGTCACGATCCTGCCCGGCTCGCGCACGCAGGAGGTGGTGCATAACTTGAAGTACTTCCTGCAAGCTGCCCGCATCATCCGCGCCCACGTGCCTCAGGTGCGTTTCGCCGTGGCTGCCTTCAAACCCCACCAGGCACAACTGGCTCGCCAGGCCGTGGCCGAGAGCGGCCTGCCCGTCGAAGTCTTCGTGCGTCGCACGCCCGAACTGATTCGCCTGGCTACCTGCTGCCTGGCGGTGTCCGGCTCGGTTTCGCTGGAACTGCTCTACCACGCCAAGCCGACGGCGGTGCTCTATTGGATTAGCCCGCTGGCCTATGCGGTGCAGAAACGGTTCCGCCGCGTGAAATACATCACGCTGGTCAACTTGCTCACCGGCGGCGAACTGTTTCCCAAGGACACCACGCCCTACGACCCCGACTCGCCGGACGAGCAGCACGTGTTGTTTCCCGAGTACCTGACTTGCCAGGACCGTTCTGGGCAGCTTGGCAGGCACGTCATCACCTGGCTGACGAACCCGGCCGCACGCGAGGATTTGGTGCGCCGGCTCCAGCTACTGAGTGACCAAGTCGGCCACGGCGGCGCGGCCGCCACTGCCGCCGAGTACATCCTGGCGCGGCGGCCTCAATCGCCGGCCGTACTTCCTCCGCACTATGTGCCCGCACCGGCGGAGCGCGAAGCGGCGGTTGCAATCGTGCACAGCGCAGCCGCCTGAGCCGCGTCAACGTGGCGTGTTACAATAAAAAATGGACCGGCCACCGGCCCGTTCGGCCCGCTGCTCTGCCTGGCACCCGATTCACCCGAGGATCTTGACCGAAGTGCTACTCATCGATCCGCCGCGCTCGGCCTACGACTTGAACTTTCATTTGCTCGGCATTCCGGTGCGCGTCCATCCGCTGTTTTGGGCCGTGGTGGTGCTGCTCGGATTGGGCGGAAACAGCGACCCGAAGCTGATGCTCATCTGGGTCGGCGCTTGCTTCGTGTCGATCGTGGTTCACGAAATGGGACACGCCCTGGCAGCTCGGGCTCACGGCTGGGAACCTTGGATCACGCTCTATGGCCTGGGCGGCCTGGCATCGTATCAACCGACGCGACGCAGTCCGCGCAGCCAGATTCTGATTTCGTTGGCCGGACCGGTGGCGGGCTTTTTGTTCGCCGCACTCGTCATCGCCGTCGTCGCCGCTGCGGGACACGAGCCGCGATTCGATCCAACGTCTCGACTTAGCATGCCCGTCGATTGGAATCTGTTCGAGTCGCGCCCGGCGAACTATTTGGTCTTCGACCTGCTGTACATCAACATCTTTTGGGGGCTGGTCAATCTGCTGCCCATCTTCCCGCTCGACGGCGGGCAGATCACGCGCGAAGTGTTCGGCCTCTTTTCCGGACCCGACGGACTGCGTCAATCGCTGTGGCTGTCGGTCATCATCGCGGCCGGTCTGGCGGTGATCGCGCTGACGAGGCTGGGCGACCAGTTCCTGGCGTTCTTCTTCGGCTACCTTGCGTATACGGGCTATAGCATCATCCGCGCCATGTTCGGTCCGAGCGGGGGACTGGGGGGATATCGATGAAGCAGAACGCCTCGATTCATTCGTCGCACGAGAATGACTCGGCCCTGGGTGCGCGACACCGCGTCGTGCTCATCGGGGCCAGCAACCTGACCAAGGGCATCGGCACCGTGATGGGACTGGCCCATCATGCCTTCGGCCAGCGGTTGGAGTTGCACGTGGCGCAGGGCCACGGCCGGTCTTACGGCGCCCCCAGCAGCCTGTTTGGACGGCAGTTGCCCGGCATCGTTCAGTGCGGTTTGTGGCCGGCGCTGGACCGCCGTACGGTCCCGGCGACCTCGGCGCTGGTGACCGATATCGGCAACGACATTTTGTACGAGCAGCCTGTGGAGCAGATCGCCGAGTGGGTCGAGATCGTGCTCGATCGGCTGGTCGCCATGGGCGCCCGGACGGTCGTCACGCTGTTGCCGGAAGAAAATTTGCCAAAAATTTCCCAGGCCAGATTTTTGCTCATGCGGTCAATCCTCGTGCCGCGCTGCCGACTCAGCTTGGAGACGATCTCCGAGCGCGTCCGCGCGTTGAATCTCGTCGTGCGCAAGCTCGGATCCGAACGCGGCTGCACGGTCGTAGCGCAGCGCTCCGAGTGGTACGGGTTCGACCCGATTCACATTCGGTTTTTCCACCGCGCCGGCGCATGGGGCGAATTGCTCGGAGCCTGGTTCGGGCCGGCGACGTCGCCGTCCGGCGCGCGAAATATGCCCTTGCGCACGGCATATTTGCGCATTCGCGCGCCCGAAGCGCGGCGCCTCTGGGGCATCTAACAGCGACGCAGTCAACCGGCGGCGCGCTTCGCCGACGGCACGACCGTGGGCGTCTATTGAGCGCGCTCGATCGTCCGCACGCTCGAGGTTCCAAGCGCGTTCGCACACGACGCGACGTCGCCGCGCGGAACAAGCTGCACGACACCTTTCGCACGCCGCTGCGCGAGATCGAGTAGCCGCATCGCGTCGTTGATCGCGGTCATCGAGTGGCGAAAAAAACATCGAGCAGAGACCCACTTTTTGTGCAATCCCTGTTGCACATTTTTCCAAAGTGTGTACAAATATCATCTAGTTCTTTACAAATACGAACGTGTTAAGTCTTCGCCGAGAGATTCGCGACGTCGCACTTGGCAGAGACTTTCGTTTTGTGAATGGTGATGTTCGCCGGCAGTAACGTGTGACTAGGAGGTCACCAAGGCGAATCTTGCCAAACCTTTTTTAGGAGGACGGACTGTGGCCAAGAAGAAGAAAGCCGCTGCGAAGAAGGCTCCCAAGAAGAAAGCCAAGAAGGCCAAGAAGAAGAAGTAGCCTTCGGAGAGAGCGGCGCACGTCTTGCGCCCTCGGATCGCTGACGCTTTGCAGCGGTCGTGATTCCAACGAGAAAGGGCCGTTCGGGTTCACAGAATCCGAACGGCCCTAATTCGTTGGGGAACGCAGCGTTTCCCTAGGCGCAACCCGCCACAGCGATTGACCTTGCGTCACACCGTCAGCACCGGCAACGAACCCGCCGGGGACGGGTTTTCCGCCAGGTTTCGCACCAGATTCCGGCACAACGGCAGCAGGCTGGCCGCCACCAACGGATCGTCGAAATTGGCGGATGAGCGCCCCTCGTCGCCCAATACGCGAATCTGCATGTTGATGGGCACTTCGCCCAAGAACGGAATCTCCAACTCCGCGGCGCGCGTCCGAGCGCCGCCGCTGCCAAAGATATCGTAGCGCTTGCCGCAGTCGGGACAGACGAAGCCGCTCATGTTCTCGACCATGCCCAGGATCGGAATGTTCACTTTGCGGAACATGGCCACCGCCTTGACCGCGTCCAATAGCGCCACGTCCTGCGGCGTGCACACCACCACCGCCCCGGATAGAGGCAGCAACTGCGACAAGGTCAACACGATGTCGCCAGTGCCCGGTGGCAGATCGATGATCAGGTAGTCGAGCTCTCCCCAGGCCGTGTCGCGCAGGAACTGGGTAATGGCGCCGTGCAACATGGGACCGCGCCACACGACGGCTTCGCCCGGCGGCACCAAGAATCCCATCGAGATCACCTTCAGACCCGCAGCCTCGATCGGCTGGATCCGATTGTCCACTACTTCGGGCCGCCGGTTGACGCCGAGCAGATGCGGAATGCTGGGGCCATAGACGTCGGCGTCCATCAGTCCGACGGTGCTGCCGGCGCGCGACAAGCCCAGCGCCAATGCCGTGGCGATGGTGCTCTTGCCGACGCCCCCCTTGCCCGATCCGACCGCGATCACGCTCTTGGCCGTGAGACCGATCTGGCCGATTCGTCCGGGCGGACGCTCGAACGCGGTCAGTTCGACGCTGACGTTCTGCGCTTCGCCAAAACGCTCCTTCAGCCGTTGGGCCAGTCGCTGCTCGATCTCCTCTGCGAGCACGGCCGAATACGTGGTCAGCCCCAACGAAACTCGCAGCGTGTCGCCTTGGACGCTGATGTCGCCCAATTGGCCCGTTTCGACGACGTTGCGGCCCGTCTCGGGGTCGCGAAAGTCGGCAAGCGCCGCGCGGACTGTTTGTTCGTTCGGTAGTACAGCGGCCATGAAAAAGTTCGTCCCTTCTACGCCCCGACGGCGTCGCTCCAAGGCAGCGATTCCCATACGCTTTCGGCGAATTCGCCGGTGCGCAGCGGGATGCGGCCGAAGTGGTTCAAAACGGTTTGTCGCCAGCCATCGAATTCACGCGGCGACACGAAAAAATGCAAAGCGCCGGCCTCGCGGACTACCGGCTCGCAGGCGGCCAATTCGGGCTCTGCCAAGACGACGACCGCTGCCCAGGGGTGCATGGCCGTGATATCACGTGTCATCGCGATCACGTTTGCGAGGTTCGCCGGCGTTAGTTCCAGCGCGGCCAGGCTCGTCGGTGCGAGCGCAAGTTGCCGGATGCACTCGGCGCGTCCGCGCGTCTGCACCAGCCGCACCTCGCACGGCAAGCTGCGCAGCATGGCGGTGGCCCAGATGCCCGTGCGTTCCCAGAGAATTACTTCAAATGTCTTCATCAACATTGCTGAAAAATGAGCCGACTTGCCCCGACCGGACGCGGCGCGGTTCATCCTAGAAGGGCCACGCTGCATTGACAAGCGGCGTTACCAGGAGGCATCGCCATGCGCGTCATCAATGCGCCAGTCAGGCGGCTATTCGTCTCCCTCGGGCGAATCCAGCCCCAATTGCACCAGCCGTCGATAGAGTCGTGGCCGCGTGAGCCCCAGCAGCTTGGCGGCCTTGCTCTTGTTGTTCTTTGCGCGGCGCATGGCGCGAGTGATCAGTTCCCTTTCCACCTTTGCCAGAAAGTCCTCTAAAACGATCGACTCGTCACGTCGCGCGGGATGCGCTCCGGCGTCGGCCGCCCACTGAATCTCCTTAGCCAAGTCGCGGGCCATCACCTCTCCGCCCGTGGCTCGTTCGTGCGCCCCGCGCACCGCGACGGCCAGCTCGTCGACGTTTTCGGGCCAGGAGTAAGCGGCTAAGCAGTCGAGCGCCTGCCGCGCGAAGCCGGCAATCTGTTTCGTGCTCGACTTGTTCGCTTCCTCCAGAATCGCCTGCGCCAACAGCGGCAGGTCCTGCAGCCGCTCGTTCAGGGCCGGCAACTCGATGGTAATTGTCGTCAGTCGGCAGGCCAACTTCGGATCGAACGTCTCGCTGCCGATCACTGCGCTCAATGGCCGCGTCGCAGTTGCCACCACGCGCACGCGCCGCGATGCGCCGCCTAGAAGCTCGCTCAAATCGGTCTGCGCCTCGGGCGGCATGGCGTCGACGTCGTTCAGTAGTAGTGTCGCCGCAGCGTCTCGTGCAGCCGCCGCTGGCGACCACGCGGCACGCAACGCCGACCGCAGCAGGTTCACTTCCAGCACCGCGCAAGCCAATGGCACCAGGGCGCCGGGCCGATCTTGCGCATAGTGAATGGCTTTGGCCACGTGATCCTTGCCCGAGCCAGGTGGACCAAGAATGAGCACGGCGGCATCGCAATCAGCCGCCAATTTCACTTGGGCCCGCGCCCGCTCGATGGCCGGACTCGTACCCAACAGGCTATCGACCGCAAACCGGCGGGTCATACGCTGGCGCAGCGCGCTCAATTGCTCGTGCAGCTCGGTGTTAGCGGCCGCTGCCGGCGCCGATTCATCCAGCGGCGCATCGCTCAGACAGTCGCTGGTTTCGAGCACGGCGATCACCGCGGCACATTCGTCGTCGCCGTCCGACAGCGGCAAGAATCGCCCGCGGCGAAAGATCGTGCGCCCGTCGAACGTAGCAATGCTAATCCGGGCCGCTTGCGGTTGGCCGGAGAAGACCTTTGGCGGAGGGCACAACCGAGCAGCGATCGCGGCGCTTGAGCCTTGCTCAACCGGGCTGTGATACACACAACGCTCGCCCAACAGTGCGCCGGCGGCGACCCCCAACCACCGCGCGCAGGCCTGATTGGCGAACACGATCCGGCGGTCATCATCCAACACATAGACCGGCGCCTGGCTGTCGTCCAACAAGCTGGCCAGCTCAACCGCCGTGGATTGCACGTTGGACATAAAAAAACTCGGTCTGCCGGTGAGTAACTGCCCACTCTCAGCATAGCTGGCCGTGGCGAACTACTCTACCGCTGGCAGCGCGACGGGAGTGCACATAGGACTCTTAGCGCTCGATTGGCAGTAATTGTGCCGATGCCGTGGCTGGCAATGACGGCCGAAGCGAGTCGCCCGCAGCAGTGTCCGGAACGATGCGCGGCGCGCCAAGGGCCGTGTGTGCTGCCTGGCTGGCGCGAGTCGACTCGTCGATGAACCAACCGGGAGCACAGCCGATGCCCACCACCAACAGCACGCACGCGGCCATGGCCCAGGCCGCCCCCGCTGGGCCGCGACCGGCCGGCGTGCTCGCGGCGGGACGAAAATACATCACGCCCACGATGCGCAGGTAATAGCCGGCCGAGATGGCCGCGTTCAATGCACCCACGATCGCCAGCGCCAAGAACCATGGCCACAGACTGCTGTCGCCCGGGTTCCGCGCGTCAACGCCCAAGGCGCCCGTGAACAGCGTGAACTTGCCCCAGAAGCCAGCTAGCGGCGGCAACCCGGTCAGCGAGAACATGAAGATCGCCAAAGCCAGGGCGGTCTTCGGATGGTTCCGCGTGAGCCCCGCTAGTTGATCGACTGTGTCAACCTCGCTCTCGCGTCCTCCCAGATACGTCAAGGCGGCAAACACGCCGGCCGTGGCGGCAGAATACACCAGCATGTAGAAGATCGCGGCCCCGACGCCGTCGAAGTTGCTCGCTTCGGCAGCGCCCCCCGTCACGGCAAAGCCGACAGCCAAACCGATCAGCATATATCCGGCATGGGCCACCGACGAGTATGCCATCAACCGTCGCACATTGTTCTGCCACAAGGCCAACACGTTGCCGAGCGTCATGGTTATCATGGCCAGCGCCAGGGCCAGTTGCCAGCCGAGCCGCTCCGTGCCCGGCATGGCCACCGACGCAATCCGCACCAGGGCCACTAGCGCGGCGATCTTGGGCGCCACGGCCAATAGCCCGGCGTTCGGGTTATTCGTGCCTTGATAGACGTCGGGAGCATAAAAATGAAATGGCACCGCTGTCAGGCGAAAGCCCAGCCCGGCGAAAATGAGGACAAGCGCCAACGCGGCAAAGGCGCCCGTGCCGGTCAGCTCGGCGCCGCTGGCCACCAACGCCGAGCGGATTCCGCTCAACTGGGTATCTCCGGCAGCGCCATACAAGAAGCTGAATCCATAAAGCATGAGCGCGCTCGACAGCACGCTCAAGAAAAAGTACTTCGTGCCCGACTCCAACGTGCCTTTGGTTCGCCCGAGGAAAAGCAGCACGTAGGTGGGAATCGATATCAACTCCAGCCCTGCGAACATCAGCACCAGGTCGCCGGCCAGCGAAACCAACATCAGTCCGACGATCAAGAGCAGGAGCGTGGCCATGAACTCGGACGATTCACCCCGCTCGCTCGTCCGGGCGGCCAGCAGCACGAAGATCAAACCGACGCCCAGCACGGCCCAACGCACGGCGTAGGCAAAGGCATCGGCAGACACGGAGCTCACCAGCTCGCTAGCCGCGCCGCTCGCCCCAGCGGGAGTTTGCCGCGCCAGCGCAATTCCGGCCACGATCAGCGTCGCAGCCGCCAGCCAGCTCCAACCGCGGCGCGCAGGCAGAAAGGCGCCCCCCAAGTACATCAGGGTCGCGACCAGCGCCAGTATGATCTCTGGCAGCAGCAGACAAACCGTTTCACTCGACAAGCGACAAAACTCCTGGCGGCAATTCGACTACGGCGGCGGCAGGCGCATTTGCCGCGACGGGCGGCTGCGCTCGCTCGCGCTCGGCCAACGCCGCAATGGCGGCTTGTGCCACGGGCTGGAGCGCGGGCCGCATCCGGCTCAAGAAAAACTCGGGGTGCACCCCAATCCATAATACGAATACGCACAACGGCACGAGCGCCGCTGCTTCGACCGGTGTTACGTCACGAGGCGGCTGCGCCGCGTGCTCGTGGTCCGACTCGAGCGGCGGGCCGAAGAATACTCGCTGGACCAGCCACAGCATGTACCACGCACCCAACACCACGCCGAAGACAGCCAGCACGGCGATTGCCTTGTAGGCGTACGCCACGGCCGGCGTCGAGGCTTCGAACACGAAGGCCCGCTGGAACATGCCAATCAGAATCAAGAACTCGCCGGCAAAGCCGTTCAAGCCCGGCAACCCGATGCTCGACAACGTGAAAACCAGGAAGAAGAACGCCAGCCATGGAACCTGGCGAGCCAGGCCGCCCAGCTCGCTGATCTGCCGCGTGTGATAGCGCTCGTAAACCATGCCGACCACCGCGAACAGCCCGCCAGTCGACAGTCCATGGTTGATCATTTGCAACACACCCCCTTCCATGCCCACGCTGGTCAAGGCGAACAGCCCCAGCATGACAAAGCCCAGGTGGCTCACGCTGGAATAGGCGATGAGCCGCTTCATGTCGCTTTGGGCCAGCGCGGCCAGCGCGCCATAGAGGATGCCCGCCACGGCCAGCGCGAGCATCCACGGCATGCATGTGACCGTGGCGTCGGGCAGCATCGGAATGCTGAACCGCAGGAAGCCATAGGTGCCGATTTTCAGCAGAATGCCCGCCAGCAGCACGCTGCCTGCCGAGGGCGCCTGCGTATGGGCCAGCGGCAGCCAGGTGTGCAGCGGGAACAGCGGCACCTTGATGGCGAAGCCGGCAAATAGTCCTAAAAAGATCCACAACTGATATGGCTCGGCGATCGGCCGCGCCGCAAGTCCGGCCGTCAATTGCGGAATCGAAAACGTCATCACGCCATCCGGCGAGTGGTAATAGTCCCACAGCACGATCGACAACAGCGCCAAGAACGTGAGCATGCTGCCGGCCAGCGTATAGATGAAGAATTTCGTGGCGGCGTACTGCCGGTCTTCGTGCCCCCACATGCCGATCAGCAGAAACAGTGGAATGAGCGTGAACTCGAAGAAGACATAAAACAGGATGATGTCACGCGCGGCAAACACGCCCAGCATGCCCGAGCCCAACAGCAACAGCAGAGCGTAGTACGTGCCTGGCCGATCGGTGACGGCGTCCCAACTCAACAGAACGCACGCGAGCAACAGTAGCGACGACAAGCCGAACAGCCACAGGCTGATGCCGTCGAGCGCCACGTCGAAGCGGATGTCCACGGCGGACGTCTCGCCCAACCAGGCATAGCTCCAAGCTGCAAATGAATCGTCGCCGGGCACATAATTGCACAACAGAATGGCCGTCACGATCAGAGTGGCCAGCGACACGACGAGCGCCGTCGCCCGGGCGGCCCGTGCATCGCGTCCGACGGCGCAGATCGCCAGCGAGCCGGCCAGCGGCAGCAGGATCGTCGTCAGCAGCAGATTCGACATCGACATCGAGAAACGCCTCTTTCCGCGCTTATTTCAAACTGGCGCCGATGGCCGGCCAGACGAGCAACGTGACGATCAGCACCACGACGCCCCATACCATGGCCAGCGCATAAAACTGCACCATGCCGGTTTGCAGTGATCGCAGCCGCGCGCCGATCCAGGGCGGCACGCTGCCCACCAGGTTCACGAGGCCGTCGATCAGATACTTGTCCGTCAAATCGCTGGCCTTGGCCAACATCAACAGCGGCCAAACGAACAACGCGTTGTAGATCGGATCGAAGAAGAACTTGCCGTACGAGAGCCAGTACAGAGGCGCGAGCAAACTTGCCAAACGGGTCGCCGACGCATCGTCGCCCAAATACAAATAGGCAGCGATCCCCACGCCCGAGAGCGCGAAAATCGTGCTGATGGTCATCACCAGCAAGTGCGAGCCGCCATGCTCGATGGCTCGGGGCACCGACTGGTAAGCCAGCGACGGAGTCTGGCCCAGCAAGCCGGCCAGATCGCCCGGCCCCTCGAGCCACATGCCGGCTCCAAAGGCGAACACCGCCAAGATCATCAAAGGCACTGTCATCGTGCGTGGCGACTCGTGGGCGTGATGTCCCGATTCGTGCGGCACGCGCAGCGGGCCATAAAACGTGAGGAAGAACGCGCGGAACGTATAGATCGCGGTCAGGAACGCGGTGATCATGCCCACCCAATACAGAGCGAGGTACAGCGTCGAGTCGTGGCCTCGCTCGTGAACGGCGGCCAGGATGGCGTCCTTGCTCCAGAAGCCGGCAAATGGAATCACGCCCGCCAGCGCCAGCCCGCCAAAAAGAAATGTCCAATGCGTATAAGGCATCAACTTGCGCAGGCCGCTAAACCGGCGCATGTCGATGATACCTCCCATGGCGTGCATCACACTGCCGGCGGCCAGAAACAACAGCGCCTTGAAAAACGCGTGCGTCAGCAGGTGGAACATGCCGGCCGTAATGGCAACCAGCGTGCCGCAGCCCAACGCCAGGAACATGTAGCCCAACTGGCTGATAGTCGAATACGCCAACACGCGCTTCAGGTCGGTCTGAGTCAGGGCGATGACGCCACCCAGCGCGCACGTCGTGGCGCCGACGATCGCCACAACCTGCTGCGCATCGGCCGAAGCCACGAACAGCGGTGTGCAACGCGTCACCATATACACGCCCGCGGTCACCATGGTCGCCGCGTGGATCAAAGCGCTGACCGGCGTGGGGCCCTCCATGGCGTCGGGCAACCACACGTGCAACGGAAACTGCGCGCTCTTGCCGCAGGCGCCTAGCATCAACAGCAGGCAGATGACCGTGGCCACGCCGCCGGCCGCGAATCCGCCGCTGGTTGCCAGGCGCGTTTGTCCCAGCACTCCCGCAATCCCGTCGGCGTCGTGATAATTGAGCGTGCCGTAGGTGGTCCAAATCAGGAACAATCCCAGGACAAACCCAAAGTCGCCCACGCGATTGACCAGAAACGCCTTCTTGCCGGCCGCAATGGCCGACGGCTTCTCGTACCAAAAACCGACCAACAAGTAGCTACACAAACCGACCGCTTCCCAAAACACATACAGGAGCACGAAGTTGCTCACCGAGACGAGCATCGTCATCGAGAACACGAATAGCCCGATGTAGGTGAAAAACCGCCAATAGCCTGGGTCTCCGTGCATGTAGCCCACTGCGTAGATCGCCACTAGCGAGGCCACGAACGTCACCACCGCCAGCATGATCGACGTCAGCGGGTCGCTGCGCAGGGTCACGTTGACGACAAACGGCAAGCGCTCGGGCAGAGCCGCGGCCCCCTCGGCCGGCGCCGCAAACTCGGGCCGGGCAATCGCCTCGGGCACGCCTGTCCAATTCCAGAGTTCGAACGTCGACTCCCAGCCCACTGCCAGCGGGTTGGCCGCCACTTCGTGCATCACTTGCGACAACAGCACCAGGCTCAACGCGCACGAGCAGGCGATCGACACGATCACCGGCCAATGCGCTTCGTGCTTCAGCCACTTGCCGAAGATGGCAGTCACGATCGTGCCGGCCAGCGGAAAGGCCGGGATCAAAACCATCAGGATTGGAATCTCAAACATCGTGTCGGCTCGGCGAGTGTCTTGGCGTCACCCCGGAGTAAGGCGACGGTTGCTTGCGGTTTTAGAGGTGGGATCGGTGAGTTACTTCTTCCAGGTCGTGATCCGGCTCGATACCAGCCGGGGTCAGCTTGGGCCACTGCACTGCAGGCTTAGGCGCCAGGGCGCTCAAATCGCGATCGACGAATGCCGCCTGGTTGTCCTCGCGCAGTTGCTGCCAGACGGCGATATCGAGCTTGCCGCTCTTGTGGAACAGCGTCAGCACCACGGCCAGAGCGATGGCCGCCTCGCAAGCGGCCACCGTCAGAATGAAGATCACCAGCACCTGCCCGCCCCAGTCGTTGTGATAGCGGCCCCAGGCCACCAGGCTCACGCTCACGCCTTGCAGCATCATTTCCGCGCATAGGAACATCACGATCATGTTGCGGCGGCTGAAGAAGCCGACCAGGCCGATGCCGAACAACAGCGCGCCGACAATCAGATAGTTCGTCAACAGGGCCTGCTCATCCATGCGACGATCCTCCCTGGTCGGGCCGGCGAATCTGCGCCACGATGGCCACAGTGCCCACCAGCGCCACCAACAGCAGCGTGCCGGCCACTTCCACGGCCAACAGGTGCTTGCTGAAGAGTTGACCGCCCAAATGCGCCATGTGCTCGTCTGCCAGAATATCCCGCTGCAACTCGGCCGACGGGAACGGCGCCGTCGGTCGCTTGGCCAGGTCCGGGTTTTGAAACACGCCGAGCACCGCCAGCGTGAGCACGCCCACCATCAACGCGCCGGTCAGCCCAGCCAGGCGCGGACCCCAACTGAATTGATCGTACGGCGCTTGCCCCTCGGGCTGCGCCAGCATCAACACGAACAAGAACGTCACCAGGATCGCTCCGGCGTACACTACGATCGTGGCCACACCCAGAAACTGCGCACCTTGGAACAACAACAACCCCGCCGTGCCCACGAGCGAAAGTCCAAACCAGATGGCCGAGTAAACCGGCTTGCGAAACGAGATGGTGGCCAGCGCGGCCAACACAGTCACCCCGGCGAGCAAATAGAACACGACGCTTGCGCCCCAGCCTCCCAGGCCCGGCACACGCGAAGCGAACAAGCCCAAGCCAATCGCCACCAGCACCGCGCCCAGCGCCTTGCCCGACGCCGCGCCGCGCGGCAACACCAGCCACAAGCCGGCTGCCAGCAAGGCCGTTCCCAAACCGATGACCGAAACCAGCTCGTTCATAGGGTGCCTCCCAGGGCCGCCGACTTCATCGGTTCGGCGTCCTTGGTCTGGTCGTACACGCTCAGTAGCTTCTCCTTGTCGAAGATCATTTCCTCGCGGCTCCGCCCGGTCAGGTCGAACAGGCTGGTCAACTCGATGGCATCCACCGGGCAAGCCTCTTCACACATGCCGCAGAAGATGCACCGCAACTCGTCGATCGTGAAGCTCTGCGGATACTTCTCGCGGTCCGGCCAGGGGCTCTCGATGCCTACGATGTCGATGCAATGTGCCGGGCAGGCGGTGGCGCAGAGGAAACAGGCCACGCACTTGACGCGCCCCTCTTCGTCCTTGTTCAGCCGGTGCACGCCTCGATAGATCAAGGGGTTATCGATCTTCGGCCGCACTTCCGGATAGCTGACGGTCACCTTCGGACTGAACAAGTGCCGGGTGGTGGTGGTCAATCCCTGCACGAACAGCGGCAAGTACATCTTGCCGGCCAGTCCGAGCTTCGGCTCTTCCACCCAATGAACGTCCGCGTCGTCGCTTTTCATAGTTCTTTTTCAGTGTGCTTTATCGCAGCGCCATCGGCTCGGGCTCGAACTCGGGCGGACGCAGCGCTTCCATCCGCGGGCGGTTGTCGGTGTGCAGCGGCGCCAACAGCGCCGCCAGGATCCAACCTGTCATCGCCACGCCCCAACCCACGGCCACGATCAGCCAGGAACTCACAGGCGATCCCTCTTGCTGCCGCAGCGTGGCGTATTCCAGCACGCACGCCACGACCACCAGGTTTACCAGCCCCAAGGGCAACATCACCTTCCAGGCCAGGTTCATCAACTGATCGAAGCGAAAGCGCGGCCAGCTCCAGCGCACGAGCATGAAGAACAGGATCACGCCCAACACCTTGGCGCCCAGCACGAACACGCGCGCTAGCGCCCCGATCCAGGTCACCGTGCCGTCGGCCGGCGTCTCCATGCCCCAGAAATGCCAGCCGCCCAGAAACAGAATCACGATCAAGAACGCGCCCACGATCATGTGCAGAAATTCGGCAATCAGGAACAACAACAGCTTCATGCCGGCATACTCGGTGTGATAGCCGCCGACCAGCTCCTGCTCGCACTCGGGCAAGTCGAACGGCAGGCGCGCCGCCTCGGCAAACGCGGCGATCACGAACACGCTAAAGCCCAACGGCTGCACGAACACATTCCAGATGCCCGTCTCGGACTGCGCCAGGATGATGCGATCCAATCGCAGCGAGCCGGCGACCAGCACCACGCCCAAGATGCCCAGCCCAAGCGGAATCTCGTAAGCGATCAACTGCGCGCTGGAGCGCAGTCCGCCCAGGAAGCTGTATTTGTTGTTGCTGGCCCAGCCGCCCAGTATCACGCCATACACGGCGATGCTCGACAGGGCAAACACGTAAATCATGCCCACGTCGATGCCGGGCGCGACCACCAGCTCGATCGGCTGCCCGCCAACTTCCAGCGGCAACAGGTATCCGAACGGCACTACGGCAAACACGGCGATCGCCGCGGCCAGAATGGCCACCGGCGCCAGGATGTATAGCGCCTTGTCGACGTGCGACGGCGTGTACTCTTCCTTGAAAATGAACTTCAAGCCGTCCGCCAAGGGCTGGCCCAGGCCCAGCATGTGCAACTTCGTGAGCGGAATCCCAACGCGGTTCGGACCCTTGCGGTCCTGCACCCAGGCCGCCATCCACCGCTCCAGCAGCACCAGATAGGCCGCCGAAGTCAGCAACCCAAAGATCAATACCACGATCTTGATGAGCGGGACGATCAGGGGGACCATCAATGCGTTCCAGTCGATTCCCATGCGTTACTTCACCTCCAGCGCTGCCGGCTCGGCCGGCGCGCCCGCTTTCAGATCCATGCCCATCGGTCCCACCGGCTCGGCCGCGGCGGCGAAGAAGGCAATCTCGCGGGCCACTTCATCCAGCACGCGGCGCACTTTGACCAATCCCGTCTCGGTGAGCAACTGCCAAAAGACGCCGGCTTCCACCCGCACGCCCTCGGGCGGACGAATGGCCCACTGCACGCTCTGCAGCCGATCGGCCTGGTTCAGATAAGAGCCGGAGCGCTCGGCAAACGCCGCGCCCGGCAAACGGTACGTCGCCCGGTCCAAGAGCGGCGAGGCAAACAGGTCCTGCACGACCAGGCACTCGACGGTCGCCAGACGCTGCGCTGTGGCGTCATCGATCCAATCGTGCTTGTAGCCGCCGCTCACCCAGGCTGCGCGGATTTCGCCCGCATCGATCGCTGCCAGCAGATCGTCAAACGTGGCCACGCGGTCCATGAAGTGCTTCACGATCTCTTCGACGCCGCGCCGGTTGGGACACTTTTCGGCGCGGATCGTAAAGCCGTTCTTGAACGTTTCGTCCTCGCCCACGACCGGCACGGGCCCCAGCACGACGATGGCCTGCGGATCGATCGAGCGTACGTACTTTGCCAGCAGATACGCCTCCTCGACCGTCAAGTGCGGCGAGAGCACGGCCCCCAGTCGCTGCGCCTGCCGCATTCGCTCGTCGATTTCGGGCAAGGCCTGCGTCCATTCCAGCAACACCGTCTGCTCGCCGTCGCGTCGCTCGACGTTCGTCAGCCGCCGGTCGCTGTGGACGTGATGAAAACCGTAACGCCCCTCGTCGCACATCCACCATTGATTGACGTGCTCGTTCTCGCGCGGCTTGAGCCGATAAACCGTGTCTTGATTCTCTTCCACCAGGATCGAGCAGCCGGTCGAGCAGCCGGTGCAAACTCCGGCGTGCTTCTTCATGAACCACACCCGCTGCTGATACAGGAAGTCCTTGTCCCCCAGCGCCCCCACGGGGCACAGGTCGACGACGTTGCCCGACATCTTGTTATCGAGCGGGTAGCCGGGAAACACGTCGATCTCTTCGTGTGCGCCGCGATTGGTGACGAACAGCTCGCTGTCGCCGCTGATCTCGCGCGTGAAGCGGACGCAGCGCGTACACATGACGCAACGATCGACGAACAGCGTGACCGTGTCGCCCATGTCGCGGCGGCGGCTGGTAAAGGGCCGCACGTCGGCGCGGCGCTGATCCTGGCCGTACTGGAAGTGATAGTCCTGCAAGGTGCACTCGCCCGCCTTGTCACAGATCGGGCAGTCGATCGGGTGGCGAATCAGCAGGTCCTCTTCCACGATCGAGCGCGCCTGCTCCACCTTCTCGCTCTTGGTGACGAACACCGTGTTGTCCGTGGCCGGCGTCTGGCAGGCGGGCACCAGCTTGGGCAGCATCTTGATCTCGCCTGTCTCGGGGTTGCGCGTGCCGGTCTCCACCAGGCACATGCGGCAACTGGCCACCACGGTCAGCCCTGGATGCCAGCAGTAATGCGGAATGTCGACGCCGGCGCGCTCGGCGGCCTGAATGCCGTTGACGCGCTCGCCCGCGGCGAGCTCCACTTCGATTCCGTCGATGATTACTTTCGGCATGCGAATCTCACGCTCGACCGCTGACAGTTTCTCTTGCGCTCGGTCCTCTACTAATGCAATTGCACGACCGGCAGCGCCGGCACGGCTTCTCTCACCATGTATCCGGTGGGGTTGGTGCGCTGGATGTACTCTTCGAACTCGCTGCGAAACTTGCGTATCGCGTTCTTGATCGGCCAGGCGGCGCCATCCGCCAGGCCACAGATCGTCGTGCCCGGGATGATGCCGATCGTGTCGCCGATTTCCAGCAACAGCTCCAAGTCGCGCAGGCGCCCCCGGCCGGCTTTGATGCGGTTGAGGATGGCCAGCGACCAATTCGTGCCCTCGCGACAGGGCGTGCACTGGCCGCAACTTTCGTGGGCAAAGAACCGGCAGCTATTGTGCAAGAAATCGATCATCGACACCGTCTCGTCCATCACCACAACAGCGGCCGTGCCCAAGCCAAGGCAGCCGACGCGGCCTGGCCCGTCGAAGTCGAGCTTCGTATCGAGTTCCGCCTCAGTGAGCAGTCCCATGCTGATGCCGCCGGGAATGGCGGCCTTGGCTTTGCGTCCTTTCCATACACCGCCGCCGTACTCCTCGATCAACTCGCGGCAGGTGATGCCCAACGGCGCTTCGTAGCAACCCGGCTTGTTGACGTGCCCGCTCAGGCAGTAGAGCTTGGGCCCGTAGCTGCCTGGATCGCGTGGATTGTCGGGATTCGCGGGCGTGCCGATGCTCTTGAACCATTCGACGCCCCGCTCGACGATGTGCGTCACGCAGGAGACGGTCTCGATGTTGTTGACGACCGTGGGCTTGCGAAACACGCCCTCCACGGCCGGAAACGGCGGCTTGATGCGCGGCCAGGCGCGCTTGCCTTCGAGACTCTCGATCAAGCCAGTCTCCTCGCCACAGATATAGGCCGCAGCGCCGCGGTGCATGTAAATGTCGAGCGAGAAGTCGGAGCCCAGGATGTTCTTGCCCAAGTAGCCGGCGGCGTAGCACTCGTCGATGGCCGACTGCAACCGTTCGAGCGCCAGTGGGTACTCGTAGCGCAAGTAGATGTAGGCGGTCGTTGCTCGCGTCGCGAAGCAACTGAGAATGGTGCCTTCAATCACCTGGTGCGGGTCTTCTTCCATCAGCACGCGATTGTTGAAGGTGCCCGGTTCGCTCTCGTCGGCGTTGATGCACATGTAGATCGGGCCGGGATGATCCTTGGGCAGGAAGGACCACTTGAGCCCGGTGGGAAAGCCCGCTCCGCCGCGCCCCCGCAAGTTGCTCGACTTGACCAGTTCGATCAGCGCCAGAGGGGTCATTTCGCTCAGCGCCTTGCGCAGCGCGCGATAACCGCCCGACGCCTCATACACCTGCAGCGTATGGCTGTTCGGCTTATCGATATTGGCCAGCAGCACGGGCTCGAATTTCGGCATGAGTTCTCAGGCGGCAGAATCGGCCGCGCTATCAGGCGGTTGGTCAGGGTTGCCCGTTGGTGTTCGACCGGATACCCAGCTCGGCCAGATAGGCATCGGCCGATTCCTTCGTGACGTTCTTGAGCGTGGTCATTCCGTCCAGTACGCAGGGCGCAAACTCGCATGCGCCCAAGCACTCGGCAAACTCGACGGTCAATTTGCCGTTGGCCGTCGTTTCTCCGGGCCGGATGCCGGCGGCGTGACACAAGTGATCCAGAATCTCCTCGCTGCCCCGCAGCGCGCAACTAATCGAGCGGCAGACCCAGGCCCGATGCTCGCCGTGAGGCTCGTCCTGCTTGAAGAAGCCATAAAACGACAACGTGTCCTGCACTTCGGCCGGCGCCAATTCCAACAGCTCGGCGATCTCCACCACCGCCTGCAACGGCACGTAGCGCAATTGCGCATTGACGATGTGCAGCGCCGGCAAGGTCACCGCCCGGCGCGTCGGATAACGCGGGAAGTAGGCCTTGATGGCCGCCACCATTTCGTCGGTCAAAATGCGATCAGACATATACAGTGGTTAGTGATTAACGATCAGCAAGGGCATGCGAACATCCACTTCTCTGATCACTAGCCACTTTTCTCCTCACCGGTCGAGTTCGGCGGCGATGATGTTCAAACTTCCCAGCACGGCCACGACGTCGCTGAGCGTGTGGCCGCGAATCAATTGCGGAAACAAGGCAAAGTGGATGTACGACGGCGGGCGGCAGCGGGCTCGATAAGCAACGTCCGTGCCATCGCCCACCAAGTAAAAACCCAGCTCGCCGTTGGGCGCCTCGATCGCGGCATAGACCTCGTCGTGGGGCACCGTGAAGCCGCGATTCCACATGACCAACTCGAAGTGCGAAATCGTGCCTTCGATCGTCGTGTAAACCTGCTTCTTGTCGGGCAGCGCCGTGCGCTCGTCGATTTCGACGTTGATTGGCCCGGACGGCAGATTCTCCACCGCCTGCGCCACGATCCTCAAGCTCTCGTGCATCTCCGC
>JBBDYK010000226.1:0-25397 GCA_040901665.1 Pirellulales bacterium
GTCCCATTTTTCTCCCAGGGCATCGAAAAATCGGGACAGTCCCCGGCGTTTTGTCCCCAGGCTCTAATTCAACGGGCTGGTAGGGAATCTCACCGCAAGACGAGGGACCCACGTCGATGGCGGCTGCGGCAATCAACGGCGCCCGTCCGAGCAACCGCGGACGGAAATGGCTTTCGCTGGCGCTGCGCGCGGTGGCTGTCGTCGCGGCGGGCGTGCTGCTGGCGATCGCGTGGCGCGCGAATCACGTCTGGCACCAGCGGGCGATCGTCGATCACGTGGCAACGCTGGATGCGCATGTCGTGTACGACTATGGACGCGCCGGCATCGATCATCCGCCGGGGCCCTCGTGGCTGCGGCAGTTGCTGGGAGACGATTTTCTGGCCGACGTCGTGGGCATCGAGGTGAGCATCCCCGCGAGCGATGAGACGCTGGCCGCCATTTCGGCGCTGCCGCATCTCAAGTTCCTGGTGCTGCGCGAGGGGCTGGACGATGCGGCCATGGCGTTGCTGCTGGACGCCCGGGAACTCGAGCAATTGCAGTTTGCATCGCCGCTGGTGACCGACGCGGGGCTTTCGCAGCTCGCACGGCTCAAGCATCTGACGCGGCTGAGCATCGGTGCGCCGCAGGTGACCGACAACGGCTTGCTGCTGCTGGAGTCGCTGCCGAACTTGAGCTACGTCGAGTTGATCGCCACGGGGGTCACCGAATCGGGCGCCGGGCGACTGCGAGCGGCACTGCCGAATTGCGACGTGCGGATCGTAAGCGAAAGCCCACTGCGACTTTGACGAGCCGATTCGCGCGTCAGCCGCACAATTCCGCGCGTAGCGTTTGCAGCTCGCCGCGCAGCTCGTCCATCTCGCGGCGTAGCGCGTCGATGGCCGCTGACGATCCGCTGGCCTGCGCGCCGCTGGCTTCGCTGCGTGGCGCGGGGGGCGACGTGCTGGGCGAGTCGTGATCGGCCGGGATGCCGGCCGCAGCTTCGGCGCGTTGCTTTTCGAGTTCGCGCGGTTCGTACAGTCCGTGCGTGACGACGTGCCCTCGGCCTTCGGGCGACAGCGAGATCACGAGCTTCTTTTGCTTGAGCGAGGCGAGCACCGGGCGCAGCGCCGCCAGATCGGCAATCGGCTCCATGCGGGCGGCGCGGCCGCGCAGCTCGCCTTCGGTTTGCGTGCCGCGCAACAGCAGCTCGGCCATGACGGCCAGTTCCACCTTGTCGACGCCGAGCCAATCGTACAGGCAGTGGCGAAACCGCGCCACCCGGCCTCCCCCCTGCACTTCCACCACCGCTCCGAATCCGCGCAAGCGTTCGAGCGACTCTTCGATGTCCTCCAACTCCAATTCCATGGAGGGAAAGCGATTGCTCTTTTGGTTGCAGCCGCTGCGCAGCGCGTTGATCGACAGGGGATAAGCTTCGGGCGTGGTCTTGGCTTTTTCCGCCAGCACGCCCAGCACGCGGCGATCGATGGCCGGCAGCGGCTTCCAACGGGGCGCAGAGTGTTCGTGCATAGCGGGGGCGCTGTCGCTCATGGCCGTGACACTCCGCGGCCGCGCGGGCCGGTTTGAAGCGTGGTGGTGATTGGTTCCAGGGCAATCTATGTCGCCTGCGTCGATCGCACAAGCACCCGCCGCTCTGGGAGTTGAGCCCTGCGATTTATTGGTTCCTAGCAAACAAATGGGCGCGCCGCTGCAGGCCGACTGGCCGCGTTTACCGGGGCTTCCGTTGGTCGCCCCTGGCCCATTGTCAACCTTGGACTCAATAGGCCGCCGCGATCGCGGTGGATGGACCGAGCCAGTAGCCGCCCGGCGCGACACGTGGTAAAAAAGGGCGACCCAGCGGCGCAGCGGCTGTTTCGTGCCCGCACCCTTACGACCGTTTCACGAGAATCGATGACACGACCCTTGGCATCTCGACGGATCCTGATGTTCGTCGACGACATCTACGAGGATCTCGAGCTTTGGTATCCGAAGCTACGGCTCGTCGAGGCGGGCGCCGAAGTGATCGTCGCCGGACCGAAAGCCGGCGCAACCTATGCCGGCAAGCACGGATATCCCTGCACGAGTGACGCCTCGATCGGCGAAGTGCAAGCCGGCGATTTTGACGGCCTGGTGATTCCCGGCGGATTTGCTCCGGACAAGTTGCGGCGCGACGCGCGCGTGCTGGCGCTGGTGCGGGAGTTCGCTTCCGGTGGCAAGCTGGTGGCCGCAATCTGTCATGCGGGCTGGATTCCGATCTCGGCCGGCGTCTATCGCGGCGTGCGCGTCACGGGGTCGCCGGGCATCAAGGACGATCTGATCAATGCCGGCGCCCTTTGGGAAGATGCCGCGGTGGTGGTCGATCGCCATTTCATCTGCAGCCGCAAACCGGACGACCTACCCGAATTCTGCCGCGCGATCCTGCAATTCTTGGCCGGCGCGGCGCGCGAGGACCGGGAATGACATTGCTGGGTCGTGCTTGTGTGCCGAGGGCCGCCGGGGAGAGAAGTCGAACGATGGCGCGCCGCGCGAGGGAGAACGTGTAGCGATGCTGTGGTCCGTGTTGGGCGTGTTGATCGTGCCCGTGCTGGTGCTGGCCAATGCGTTTTTCGTGGCGGCCGAGTTTGCCTTGGTGGCGGTGCGTCAATCGCGCGTGGATGAAATGGTGTTGCAGCGCCGCCGCGGCGCCGCGGCCGTCAAGAAGGCCATCGACAGCCTGGACGATGCGATCGCGGCCACGCAACTGGGCATTACGCTGGCCAGCCTGGCACTGGGCTGGTTCGGCGAGCCTTCGATGGCGCGGCTGGTGACGCCGCTGTTTTCGTTTCTGCCTTCCAACGAATCGTGGATTGCCACGCACACGCTGGCCACGATCCTGGCTTTCACGCTGATTACGTTTCTGCACGTGATCTTGGGAGAATTGGCTCCCAAGGCCGTGGCGTTGGAGCGGCCCGACTCCGTGAGCTTGTGGGTTGCGCGGCCGCTGTTGTGGTTCAGCCGCGTGATGCGCCCGTTCATTTCCGTGATGAACTCGCTGGGCAACGGCGTGGTGCGCCTGCTGGGGTTCAAGCCGATCAGCGGGCACGAGATGGTACACTCGGTGGAGGAACTGGGCCTGATCATCGAGGAAACGCGTCGCGCGGGCCTGATCTCGCGCGAGCACGCCGAGTTCGTCCGCAATGTGTTTCGCATGCCGGCCAAGCGCGTGCGCGAGTGCATGGTGCCGCGCGACCAGATGGCCGCGCTCGAGCTGCACATGCCCGAGGAGCGGATTCTCGCGGAGGTGCGCGAGGGAGCGCACACGCGGATGCCGGTTTTCGACACGACGCTCGACCAGATCGTGGGCATCGTGAACACCAAGGACTTGTTTCACCTGTTCAGCCTGCGCGGCATGGTAGTGCTGGACGACGCGATGTATCCGCCGGTGTTCGTCGATCCGGAACAGTCGATCGCGGATTTGTTGCGACAGTTTCGCGGCCAGCGGCGGCCGATGGGCGTGGTGCGCGACAGCGACGGCGCGGTGCTGGGGCTGATCACGCTGGAAGATATCGTCGAGGAGATCGTCGGCGAAATCGAAGACGAGCACGACCCGCCGCCCAGTGGCATTTCAAGAGGCTAGCCGCGAGTGCGCGGCGGGCTGCATAGTCGCTACTCAGAGCTTGCCCGCGACGTGGGCACGCGGGGCGCTGGCGGCGCGAAAGGAGCGCGAGATTTCCACGACGGTGATTCGCGCAATCCGCTCCATGAAAGCGAGTTACGGCCAGCGGTCGATGCTCGAGCAACAATTCTTTGGCGGGCTGGCATAGCGGTTGCTAAAGGGGCTGTCGCTTCGCGGTTGCCGTGAAAGCGTGATGGTTGGCTACTCCTGGTTCGCCTCGGCTCGATCGTTCTTGCGGGCGGTCGAGCCGAGGAACCGGGGAGGCCGACGGACCGCCGCGGCGCGATTCTCGTGGCACGACACTCTTCCCTCCCCGCCACACGCCATCCAAGGGCACTGGCCGTCTGCTTGTGCCCCTCTCCGCAGGAACTCTGGCTTCCGCCTAGCCAGAGGGACGCCCCAATGACTTGGGCGGGTCGCTAACCGACCCGCCCAAGTCGGGGTTCGGAAAAGGCTGAGTTGCGCTGGGCTGTTTTGCTTTGCACCGGCTGCGTTGTAGAAATGCCGATGTTTGGCAACCGCTGGCAGAATGCAAGCGTCACGCGGTGCGCAGCACGACTCGATCCTATTAGCCCACGTTGGCGCGGCCGATGGACTGGTATTGGAAGCCGGCGGCTTGCAGATGCGCGGGGTTGTAGAGGTTGCGGCCATCGAAGATCAAAGGCGAGCGCATCAGGCCTTTCATCACCGTGAAGTCGGGCTGCAAGAATTGCTTCCACTCGGTCATGATCGCCAGGGCGTCGGCGCCTTCCAGCGCGCCGTAAGGCTGCTCGAAATAGGTGAGCTTGCTGCCGTATAGCTGGCGGACGTTCGCAAGGGCCTCGGGATCGTGCACTTGCACCTTGGCTCCGCCGGCCAACAGGCGATCGATCAACACCAGCGCCGGCGCCTCGCGAATGTCATCGGTGCGCGGCTTGAAGGCCAATCCCCAGACGGCGAAGGTCTTGCCGGTCAGCTTGCCGCCGAAGAATTTTTCGATCTTGTCGGGCACGACGGTCTTTTGCTGCGTGTTGACGGTGTCGACGGCGTCCAGGATGCGCGGCTCGATGCCGGCTTTGCGGGCCATCGAGGCCAATGCTCGCACGTCCTTCGGAAAGCAACTGCCGCCGTAACCCACGCCGGGAAACAAAAAGGCGAAGCCGATGCGGCTGTCGTGGCCGATGCCGCGGCGGACGTCGTTGATGTCGGCTTCCATGCGCTCGCACAGGTTGGCCACTTCGTTGATGAAGCTGATCTTGGTTGACAATAGCGCGTTGGCCACATACTTGGTCATCTCGGCGCTTTCGGGAGACATCATCAGAAACGGCTTTTCGGTGCGCAGAAACGGCGAGTACAGCTCGCGCATCACCTCGCCCACTTCCGCTCGCCGCACGCCGACCACGACGCGGTCGGGCTTCATGAAGTCTTCGATCGCCGCGCCTTCCTTGAGAAACTCGGGATTGCTCACCACGTCGCACTCGCGGCCGGTGTGCTCCTTCAGGCGGCGAAAGATGCCGGCATTGGTGCCGACGGGCACGGTGCTTTTGGTAACGACGATCGCGTCAGTGCTCAAATGCGGCGCGACGTCGTCGACCACGCGCCACAGCGCCGACAGATCGGCCGAGCCGTCTGCCGCCGGCGGCGTGCCCACGGCCAGGAACACCAATTGCGCGGATTTCACCGCGGTGGCCAGGTCGGTCGTGAAGTCGATCCGCTCGGCTGCGCGGTTTTGTTCCACCAGCTCGGCCAGGCCGGGCTCGTAGATGGGGATCTCGCCCTGGTTGAGCCGGGCGATCTTGGCGGCGTCGATATCGATGCACGTGACGTGATTGCCGCTCTCGGCGAAGCACGTGCCGGTGACCAAGCCCACGTACCCGGTGCCCACGACTGCGATCTTCATGATGAGCTAGTTCCTGGAGCGCGACATTTGCAGTTACAACCCCTCAAAGGTAGCACGGTTGCGGAGCAAATGCGACGATTTGGCCCTGCTTCGGCCGGGCCCGCAACCGGCACAAGCGTTGCAATCGGCGCGCCGACGTCGGCGTTATGCGCCCAGGCTGTGCGACACGCGCGCCATGTCGGCGTCGACCATCATGGCGACCAATTGCTCGAAGTTGACCTTGGGCGTCCAGCCCAGCTTTGCGCGGGCTTTGCTCGCGTCGCCGCAGAGCGTGTTGACGTCGGCCGGGCGAAACAAGGCCGGGTCGACCTCGACGTGCTTCTCCCAATCCAGCCCGACGTGGGCAAAGGCCACGCGCACCAGGTCGCGGACCGAGTGCTTCACGCCGGTGGCGATCACGTAGTCGTCGGGTTCGTCCTGCTTGATCATCAGCCACATGGCTTCCACATAGTCGCCGGCAAAGCCCCAGTCGCGCTGCGAGTCTAAATTGCCCAGCAACAGCTTGTCTTGCAGTCCCAGCTTGATCCGCGCGACAGCATCGCTCACTTTGCGGGTGACGAACTCCTTGCCCCGCGAGGGTGACTCGTGGTTGAACAGGATGCCCGAGCAGGTGAACATGCCGTAGCTTTCGCGATAGTTGACGGTAATCCAATGGGCGTAGGCCTTGGCGGCGCCGTAGGGACTGCGCGGCCAGAAGGGCGTTTGCTCGTTTTGCGGCGCGCTCTGCACGCGGCCGAACATCTCGCTGCTGCTGGCCTGGTAGAAGCGCATCGTGGGGTCGACCAGGCGGATGGCCTCGAGGATGCGCGTGACGCCCAGGCCCGTGAACTCGGCGGTCAGCAGCGGCTGCGAGAAGCTGGTGGGCACGAACGACTGCGCGGCGAGGTTGTAGACCTCGTGCGGCCGCACCTTGTCCAGCAGCGTGACCAGCGAGAGCTGATCGAGCAGGTCGGCCTGGTGCAGGTGCAACCGCGGCTGCAAGTGCGCGATGCGCTCGGCCCCATCGGTGCTGGCGCGGCGCACCATGCCGTGCACTTCGTGTCCTTTGGCCAACAGGAATTCGGCCAGGTAAGCGCCGTCCTGGCCCGTGATTCCGGTGATCAGTGCGCGACGAGACATGGGCGAATTGGCTTTCGAGGCGATCGAGTTGCGGGTTGCTGGCGGCGGCATGGTCACGCTTTGGCGAGCACGTTCACCCACTGCTCTCGCAGCGCGTGAACAGGGCACCCAGCAAGTTCAGTGTAACAGACCGCGATCGCGACGGCCGGCAGGCGCGGGCGCGGGCAAACTACTCCTCGGCTTCATCGTCGTCCGCGATCGAGTTGCCGTCGGCGGCCTCGAACGGATCGGCCGTGGCCTCGGGGGCCGGTGGTTTCGTGCCAATTGTGGGCGAGGCCGGCGCCGATTCGTCGATTGGCGTCGCTTCATCCTCGTCGCGAGGCACGCGCACGACGGCCGCCAGCGTATCGGCTTCGTCCATGGTCATGATCCGCACGCCCTGCGTGTTGCGGCCGATGACGCTGACGTCGCCGGCCACGATGCGCTGCATTTTTCCGCGAGCGGTGATCATGAGGATTTCATCGTCGTCGCGCACACCGGTGACGCCGATCACGGGGCCGTTGCGATCGGTGGTCTTGATGTCGCGCAAACCCTTGCCGCCGCGCCGCTGGGTGCGATAGCGTGCGCCGGAGGAGCTGCCTTCCTCCTCCTCGCCGGCCTCGCTTTCGGCGCTCGCTGCGGTCTCGGTCGCTGTGGTCTCGGTCGCTGCGTCGTCGTCGTCGGGCAGCGCGCCTTCGGCGGCTCCTGCTTGATTGGGGCCAAACGGCGTGCGCTTGCCATAGCCATTGAGACAGGCGGTCAGCAACGTGGCGTCGGGCTCGGTGACGACCATGCCGACCACGCGATCGTCGGCGACCAATGAGATGCCTTTGACGCCGCTGGTGTTGCGGCCCATGGGCCGGGCGTCGGCTTCGTTGAAGCGAATGGCCATGCCGCGGGCGGTGGACAGGATGACTTCATCGCCGGGCCGCGTGATCGCCACGTCGACCACTTCGTCATCGTCGCGCAGCTTGATGGCGATGATGCCTCCTTTCAGCGGGCGACTGAATTTCTCGAGCGCCGTTTTCTTCACCAGGCCGGAGCGGGTGGCCATCATCAGGTAATGGTCGGGCTGATGGAAATCTCGGACGGCGCGGCAATCGGCCACTTGCTCGCCCTCGGCGAAGTTCAGCAGGTTGACGACGGCGCGGCCCCGGCTTTCGCGACTCAACTGCGGCAGGTCGTAGACCTTCTGCCAGTAGACCTTGCCGCGATTGGTGAAGAACATCAGGTAGTCGTGGGTGCTGGCGACGAACAGGTGCTCGATGGGATCTTCTTCCTCGGCCTTGGCGCCTTTCATGCCCTTGCCGCCGCGGCGCTGGGCGCGATAGACGCTGGCCGGCGTGCGCTTGATGTAGCCGTTGTGGCTGATCGTCACGACCATGGTCTCTTCGACGATCAGGTCTTCCAGGTCGATCGAGCCGATTTCCTCGCCGCTGATTTCCGTTCGCCGCTTGTCGGAGTGCTTCTTGCGCAGCTCCAGGCAATCGTCGCGAATCATGCCCAGGATGATCTTGTCGTCGCTCAAGATGCGCAGGTATTCGGTGATTTCTTCCAGCAGCTTGTGATGTTCGGCGCCGAGCTTCTCTTGTTCGAGATTGACCAACTGGCCGAGCGTCATCCGCAGGATGGCTTCGGCCTGGACGGGCGTGAGCGTATATGTGTCGCTGGCGCCGCGCTCGGATTGGAAGACGGCGAAGCCTTCGTCGCCCAGCGCGCGTTTCATCATCGAGGCGGGCGCTTCGATGCCCATCAAGCGGGCCTTGGCTTCGGCCTGGTTGGCCGACGAGCGAATCACGCGAATGATCTCGTCGATATTGGCGTGCGCCAACAGCAGGCCTTCGACCGTGTGCTTGCGCGCCCGGGCCCGCGACAGCAGAAACTGCGTGCGGCGGCGGATCACGGTCAGTCGATGGCGAATGAACTCTTCGAGCAGGGCCTTGAACGACATGACCCGCGGCTTGCCGTCGACCAGCGCCAGGAAGATGATCGAGAAGGAGTCTTGCAGGGGCGAGAACTGGTAAAGCTGGTTGAGCACCACCTCGGGATCGGCGTCGCGCTTCAGCTCGAGCACCAGGCGCACCGGATCCTCCAAATCGCTCTCGTTGCGAATGGCCGAGATGCCTTTGATGCGGTCTTCATTCACCAGCGCCGCGATCCGCTCTTCCACGCGATCGCGCGCCTGCTGGAAGGGGATTTCGGACACGACGATTCGCGAGCGTCCCTTGGCCATCTCTTCGATGGCGGCCCGGGCCCGCAAGGTGATCGTGCTGCGTCCGGTGTGATAGCTGCGGCGAATGCCGCTGCGCCCGCAGACGATGCCGCCGGTGGGAAAGTCGGGGCCGGGGCAGATTTCCAATAGCTCGTCGACGGAGACTTCCGGATCGTCGATCACGCGGACCAGCGCATCGCAGATTTCGCCCAGGTTGTGCGGCGGAATCGAAGTGGCCATGCCCACGGCGATGCCGTTGGCGCCATTGACCAGCAAGTTCGGAAACTTGGAGGGCAGCACGGTCGGCTCGCTGTGCCGCTCGTCGTAGGTGGGCACGAAGTCGACCGTATCGAGCTTGAGATCTTCGAGCATCATGGCCGCGATGGGCGACATGCGAGCTTCGGTGTATCGCATGGCCGCGGGCGGCAGACCGGCGATCGAGCCGAAGTTGCCCTGCTTGTCGACCAGCACGTGGCGCATGTTCCATTCCTGGGCCATGCGCACCAGGGTGGGATAGATGACGGCTTCGCCGTGCGGATGATAGTTACCGCTGGTGTCGCCGGAGATTTTGGCGCACTTGACGCGTCCGGCGCCGGGCGTGAGGTTCAGATCGTTCATGGCGACGAGGATCCGCCGCTGCGAGGGCTTGAGCCCGTCGCGCACGTCGGGCAGCGCGCGGCTGACGATGACGCTCATCGAATAGGTGAGATAGCTGTCCTTGAGCTCCTCTTCGATCGGCAAATCGATGATCCGGCCGAGGGGCGTCGCGATCGCTTCGTTGGGGTCGCCGGGCAGCTCGGGGATGTTGTCGTCGGTTCCGTCAGGTCCGTCGGTGGCCAAAAAATCAGTCCTTTCCGCGAGGCAGAATCGGGCGGCAAACGGACCGCCAAAGCGATCCCCAACCGGCCGCAAAAGAGGGCGGCAAGCCAGCCCTGTGTGAAAGTCGCCAATATACCAGTTTTAGGGGTGAGCGGCAACGGGGGAGCGCGGCGCACGATGCTCCGTAAGTCGTTTTCCCAAGGTGGTTTGCGGAAGTACCATTTGCGTAGCTAGCCGGCGAAACGAGGCGGCCGACCATCGCGAAGGATTCTGCCTATTTTGAAGCTATGGATATCCCGTTTTTCGTTTGCTTTTCATGCTCCAAGGGGCGGGCACATTCGTGCCACCCGAGACACGGAAGGGAGTTTTGGACAGGTGCGGTGGGTCGAGTGACATACAATACCTTTCAGCAGACGAGGTCCCGTAGTACTACTAGTCAGCGCTTACCCGGTATACGTTCGTAGGCACAGCAACGTGGAGCCACGCATGCCGAACGGTGATCGCCGAATTTGAGGCGATGTTTCCGAAATGGCACAGGTTCGGTGGCAGGAGACCGACGAGTCCCTCGAACAGTCGTTTGTTGTGCGAGATCCAAGCTGACAACGAATCGACCCATGTAGCGGTGTTGCTGCGGCGCATGGCGAAAATCTTTTCATAGAGGTACTCATGGCTTCGATTCGCGAAGACCTCGATAGTTTCCATCGATTTGCTAGTGAGCGGCTGGCTGGTGGCGCATCTGCTATGTCGCTGGACGAGTTGTTGATGGCGTGGCACGATGCTCAGTCGCGAGACGAGATCAATCAGGCCATTCGGCGCGGATTGTCCGACGTCGATGCCGGCCGCCACAGGCCGGCCGACGAATCGCTGGAGTCAATTCGCCAACGCTTCGGATTTCGTGACGCATGAGCTATCGCGTCCATCTGACTCACTCAGCCGAAGTCGATGTTGACGCCATCTTGAAGTGGCTAAGAGAAAGATCGCCGGCGGGATCTGAAACTTGGTTCCGCCGCTGGCGCGAGGTCTTGGACTCTTTGGGAAATCGCGCGGATGCCTGCGGCTTGGCACCAGAAAGCGAGGATCACCCGCATGCAATTCGGCAAGTGATTTTCAAGACCAAGCAGGGTCGCCCCTATCGTGTTCTGTTTGCAATTCGGGAGGACTGCGTGTTCGTGCTGCACGTACGCGGGCCAGGGCAAGACGTGGTGCGACCCGAGGAACTTGAATAGTCCCCAATCAAGCGCGACGCCTTACCCCTTGCCCGGCGGGAAGCTCTTGTCGGCGGTTTCGCGGGGACCGAAGTAGCCTAGCTCTTGCATGCGCTCGATGAGGTTGCGGGCGAGTGGTCCGGCGGCTTCGCCACCGTGGCCGGCGTGTTGCAGGACCACGACGAATGCATAGCGGGGCTCGTCGGCGGGGGCGTAGCCGGCAAACCAGGCGTGATCTTCTTGCTGGCCGCCCGTCTCGGCCGTGCCCGTCTTGCCGGCGATGGCCAGGCCCGGAATGTGGACGGTGGCGAAGGCCGTGCCGTTGGGATCGTCGACCACGCGGCGCAATCCTGCGCGGACCGCGGCCAACGCCTCGTCGGTTAGGCCGCGCACTTTCAAGGACTCCGATGGTTGTCGCGGACGGCGATGCGCGGCGCGCTCGCTTGCCACGCGTTCGCGCGCGATCGAAGGCGTGATGAGATAGCCCCCGTTGGCGATGGCCGCATAGAACCTGGCGACTTGCACGGGCGTGGCCGTCAATGCGCCTTGTCCGACGGCAAACATCGGCGTTTGGTGCCGCGCGGAAAGCGCCTCGCGCGTGGGCAGTGCGCCGGACGCTTCCTCGAGCAGCGCGGCGCCGGTCGGATCTCCGAAGCCCAAGCGCGCGGCCCAATCGACCAGCCGCACACCGCCGATGCGGTTGACGTGCTCGAAGAAATAGACGTTGCAGCTTTGGGCCAGTGCGTCGGCCAGCGTCACGTCGCCATGGCCGATTTGTTGCTCGCGATAAAGCTGGCAGCGGAGCCGCTGGGGATCGTCGAGATAGCCGCGGCAATGAAACGTGTCCAGCGGATCGATTGCCTTTTCGCTCACCAAGGCCAGCGCCGTCAGCGACTTGAACACCGAGCCGGGGGGCAAGGCCATCTTGGCCGTGCGATCGAACAGCGGCTGCGCCGGATCGGCCAGCACGTGCTCGACGCGCGGATCGCCGGTGGCGAACTGATTCGGATCGAAGCGCGGCGCGCTGGCGACGGCCAACAACTCGCCCGAATGGACGTCGATCACCACGACGGCGCCGCCGGGCGCAGCGCCGGCCGAAGCATCCTCGTCGCGACGTTGGCGGCGGAGGTGATGGTCGAGCCACATTTCGGCGGCCCGCTGTAGCGGCGGGTCGATCGTGAGGACGACGTCTCGCCCGGCGATTGGCGGGCTGCGCACCACGCCGGCCAGCACGCGGCCGCGACGATCCAGCGATTGCACGGCCACGCCGGGCTGGCCGCCGAGTTGCGGTTCGCACAGCCGTTCGATGCCCATCAAGCCGCTGACCATGGCCGCGTCCTGGCCCGACTCGGGACTGACGACTTGCGAGGCCAGTCCCGTGCTGCGGCCGACGTAGCCGATGGCGTGCGCGGCGAGCGAGCCTTGCGGATAGTCGCGGCGGCGATGCTCGACGACCTGCACGCCGGGATATAGCTCGGGATGCTGCTGGATCTCGGTAGCGACCGCCGGCGGCACTTCGTCGACGATGCGGTGAAAGGCGGTCTCCTCGACAACGATCACCGGCGGAGGCGCAAGCGCATCGGGCGGAGCGAACAGGCCGGTCAGCACGCTGGCCAGGCCCGACGGCGCGTGCGGCGTTTCCACGGCCGAGCGTTCCGCGAAGCGTGCGCGGCGGCGCTCGTTGACGAGCTTTGCCAGCGCGCTCACGCGCTGGTCGATGCTCTGGACCTTGGCGTGCCAGCGGGCCGGAGCGACGTCGCACAGTTGGGCCAGGCGGCGATGCATCGCGGCCAGCTCCGCTCGGACTTGCTCTTCCGCGTGCGCCAGGCGCGTTGGGTCGCGCCGTTCCCGAGCGGGCAGGCGCAATCGCGCGCGACTGCGCAGCCAGGCCGCGTCGGGCGGTTGCTGCAGGTAGCGATACTTCACGGCCAGGGCCGTGGCGCGCCCTTCGGCTGCCAGCACGCTGCCGTCGCGAGCGAGAATTCGGCCGCGTTGGGGGGCGAGCGTCACGTCGCGCTCGATGGGCCGCGCGGCCAGCCGACGAAAGTTGGCGCCGTCGGAGACTTCCAATTGCACGGCCCGAAAGAAGATCGCAGCCAGCACCAGCGCGAAAGCCGCCAGTAGCCAGCGCACGCGATCGCGCGACACGGCCACCGTGGGCGCCGCTTGTTCGTCGATGATGGCGTGCCAGTCGTGCATGGGAGGCTGGAGGAAGAGAATTATTGCGCTGTGCGTATTCCTGCTTTTGGCGGCAGTGCGACGCGAGTAAAGCCATGCATCGCGACGCTTTGTCCTTGCGTTCCTCCGTTCGACTGTCCGTCCGTCTTTCCTCCCGCCTCCAGCCTCCTGCCTCCGGCCTGTTCTACACGTCCTCGTCGCTGGACTGCATGGCGCTGCGCCAGCGGTCGAAATGTTCGAGGCAGAGGTAGGTGCCGCGGGCGACGGCCGTGAGTGGATCGCCGCAGTAGCGGGCGGGCAGGCCGGTCTGCTCTTGCAGGAAGCGATCGAGGCCGCGCACCAGCGAACCGCCGCCGGCCAGCACCAGCCCGTTGTCGACCAGGTCGGACGCCAGGTCGGTGGAGCAGCCGTCGAGCGTGGCGCGAATGGCATCGACGATTTGCACCAGCGGCACGGCCAGGGCTTCGCGCACTTCCTCGCTGGTGATCGTGGCTTTGCGGGGCAGGCCGCTGATGGTGTCGACGCCGCGCACTTCGTCCGATAGCTCGTCGACGAGCGGATGCGCGCTGCCGATGGAGATCCGCAGTTGCTCGGCGGCAGAGATGCCCACGCGCAGGCTGTAATGGCGTTTCAAGTAGTCGGCCAGGGCCAGGTCCATGGCGTTGCCGGCCACGCGGATGGATTGGCTGGCGACGACGTCGCCCAGGCTGAGGACGGCCACTTCGGTGGTGCCGCCGCCGATGTCGCAGATCATGCTGGCGACGGGTTCGGCGATGGGCAAGCCGGCGCCGATGGCCGCGGCCTTGGCCTCGGACATGACGAACACTTGCCGCGCGCCGGCGCGCTCGGCGCTGTTGTAGACGGCGCGTTTTTCGACGGGCGTGATGCAACCGGGCACGGCCACCACGACGCGCGGCCGGGCGACGCGTCCCTGGCGCTGTGCCTTGCGGATGAAATAGCGGAGCATGGCCTCGCACAATTCGAAATCGGCGATCACGCCATCGGCCAGCGGGCGCACCACGGAGATCGATTGCGGCGTGCGGCCTTGCATCTGTCGCGCCAGATGGCCGACGGCGCAACCGCCGGAAAGAATGCGCCGGGTGCCTTCCTCGACCGCTACGATCGAGGGTTCATTGAGCACCAGACCTTCGCCGGCCACGCTCACCAGCGTGTTGGCCGTGCCCAGGTCAATCGCCAGATCGGCGGAGAGTAAACCGAAGAGTCGTCCGAGCATCCTTGCTCACTTGCGTTAAAGAGTCGATTGGAAAGCGCGGCACAATGGTCGCACAGCACGGCCTGTTTCTTCCTCCAGCCTCCATCCTCCGTGGTTATCGTCCTTTGAAATCCCAATCGTAGGCGCTCATTTCGAGCGACAGGAATATGCAGCCGATGAGCACCGCCACGAACGACATGGCCAGCAGCACGGTGTAGATGTTGGCGGGCGGCTTTTCGACGACGACGCCGCGCGCAGCAGCGGGGGGCGCCTTGGCCTTGGCGGCTTTGGGAGCCTTTGGGGCCTTCGGCGCCTTGGCTGCCTTTTCCTTCTTGTCTTTCTTAGCTGACCCGAAACCGAGTGGCGACATCGTCACCTTTCTGAATAGCAGCTTTGCGGAATCCTGGCAGGATCTTGCCCACGGCGCGGTCGGTCGAACTGTTGGGCACTTCCACGCGGCCCAGGTACTTGCTGTCGCGAAAGACTTCCAACGTGTGGCCGTTGCGCAGGCCGTCGTCGGAGCCCAGCGAGACTTCGATCAAATTGTCGCGGTTGACGGCCAGCACCTTGCCGTGCAATTGGGGCGGAATGCCGTCGACCGGCGTGTCTTTGGAAAGTCCGTGAGCCTTGAGCACGGTGCGTTGCGAAGCGATTTCCGAGGCGAGTTGGACGCGGCGCTCGTCGAGACGTCGCAGCTCGCCCTGTGCCTGGTGTACTTGATCGGTCAGGCCGACGACTCGTTTGAAATGATCGTCGCGCGCTTGTTGCGCCGTGCGAATTTCGGTGCGGAGCGTGTCGACTTCGCCGGTGAGCTTGGCCAGGTTTTGTTGCGCGGAATCGAGTGCGGCCACAGAGGCTTTGTCCTTGGCGGCCAGATCGTCGCGCTGCTTGGTCCGCTCGTCGCGTTGGCGCGCCAACTCGGCGCGATCGGTTTCCAGCTTGGCCAGCGCTTCGCGCTTGGCGACGGCTTCCTTGGCGATCTCCGCTTCCAGGGCTTCCTTGCGGGCCAGTTCCTCGTTGTAGAGGTTCTGCGCGTTTTGGACCAATTCCTTCTGCTTGGTCGCTTCCACTTTCCAGTTTTTGTGCGTGCCGTAAACCGCCACGGCGAAGGACATGAAGACCACGCTCATCACGAGAATGAGCACCACGAAAATCTTGCCGAGCAGATTCATACTGTCATTCCTGCAAGCGCGCTAGCCGGGCCTGACAGAACCTCCTGTGTGCCGAGGCCGGAAACTTCGAAATTCCCTTGGGTCCAGGGAGCGACGAATCCGAGACGCCGAGCGATCCCAAGCGTTTGATAGCACAGGAGATAACTCAGCCAGAACTGCTAAGTGGTTAGTATAATTAGGCTTGCCGACCAAAGTCAATTCCGGAAGTTAAAACTCGATAGGCCGGGGGATTTAGGGAGATCTTGCGGCGCTTGCTCAGAAGTGGTTTCAAAACCGGTGGGAGAGGGGGACAGTCCCCGGCGTTTTGTCCCCAGCGCGTTTCGAGATAACGTGTTGCGTCGCGACGGCGATCAGGCGTCGGCGGAGGGCCGGTTGCTACGATCGCGCCAAGCGTTACGAAGGGCCACTAGCCCGATGCCGCAGGTGGCAAGCAGGCACAGCCCGGCGGCCCAATCGCCATAGGCCAGATACCAACTTTGGCGATCGTCGAGGGCGGGGTCGGCATAGATGATGCCCGTGGCGCGGCGCGGACCTTGGGCCACGATGCGACCGGCAGAATCGATCCACGCCGAAAAGCCCGTATTGGCGGCGATCAACAGCGGCTTGCGGCACTCGATCGAGCGAAACAACGCACATGCCAGGTGCAAATCCAATTCGCTCGAGCCCCAGAACCAGCCGTCGTTGGTCAGGTTGACCAGGACGTCGGGCTCCGCGCCTTCGTTGCGCAGTTGCAGCACCTGGCTGCGAATCAAATGCGGCACGGTGTCCTCATAACAGATGTCGGCCGCGTAGCGAACGTTGCCGACGTTCACCGACACTGGACCCGGTCCGGCGGCGACGCCCGCATAGAGCGGCGTGAGCTTATAGATCCAGGGAAACACATCGGCAAACGGCACGTACTCGCCGAACATCACGGGATGGCATTTGTCGTAGCGGCCCAGGACGTTGCCTTGAGGATCGAGGAAGAGCGCCGTGTTGTAGCGCAGCGGTTCGCCGCCGTCGGCGACGCCGTGAACCGTGTCGATGCCCAACAGTAATGGCACTCCCAGGGGCGCGACGGTATTGGTGACTGCGCGGCGACTGCGGTCGATTGCCTCGGCGGCGGTAATGGTGTCGGGCGGCGGCACGTAGCCATCGTCGAACGTGAACCACGGATAGCGAAACATCGTTTCAGGCCAGACGACCAGATCCAAATCGCGGCGTTGTTGCACGGCACGCTGAGAGAGGTCGAAGTACTCGTCGAAAATTCGCTGCGACTGGGTTGGATCGTGCTTCATGTCGATGTCGATCGATCCCTGAATCAGCGCCACGCGCGGGCCGGGCCGCGTGGTCTGCTGGTTGAGCCGCCAGTGGCCATAGGCGAGCGTCGCCGCCAGGACGACGGCCGCCGGCAGAACGGGCCACCAGGCGCGCCGCTTGCCATCCCAGGGCACCATGCCGGCCAGCGCTGCGGCCACCAGCATCACCAGAAAGCTCACGCCATAACTGCCGAACAGGTCGCTGATCTGCAACACCATGGGCCAGCGATACTGCGTCGTAGCCAGGGAGACCATGGTGAAGCCCGAGAGCAAATGCGCCCGCGCCAGCTCCAGTCCGGTCCAGACGATCGGCGCGGCGACGAGCGGCGCGATGGAAAATCGGTGGACGGCCACGCGGCACAAACCGACGAACAACGGCAGGTAGAGTCCCAGGTAGGCCGACAAGGCCAGCCAGCCGAAGGAGGTGGCCCAATGCGGCAAGGTCAGCCAGTAGAGCGTGGCCAGCCAGAACACAAGGTTGGTGAGCCAAAGCACCAGGTAAGGACGGCGGCCTGACAGGCTTGTTTGACGAATGAGAAGCACCCACGGCACGGGCGCCAGCCAGGCCAGCAGGCTCCACGACAGCGGAGCGACCGACGCCCACCACAACAGATTGCCGATAGCGGCCAGCGCCCAATTCGACCTCCACCACGCGACTGGCGATGCTGCCGTGGCGGCAGTGGTCGGAGTGGCAGAGCGCGATTTGCTGCGAGCCATGGTCGGAGCGGTTCCCATACACGTTAGCGTAGAATTGCCCGGGGGCTTTGCCCAGAGCGGTTGGCAGGCCGAGCGTAGCTTCCATTCAAAGGAGTTGGCAAATCCGACGGCAGCCACGGTGCTGAACTCGGCCCACTATAACTCCCGCCGCTTGCACGGTAGTTTATGGTTCACGCCGGCGTCGCGGCAGGGATCATGCAAGCACAACGGTCGCTGCGGGTTTTACTTGAAAGGAGTCAGGCATGAGCGCCTGTTGCAGCGTATTGCCCGGTCTCAACGGGACGAAATTCTCGACCGTATTGGCCGACCCTCCCTGGCGGTTTCAAAATCGCACCGGCAAGGTCGCGCCAGAGCACAGGCGACTTCGGCGCTATCAAACGATGGATATCGATGAGATCTGCGGCATGCCGATCTCGCAGATCGCGGCCGACAAGTCCCATCTTTACTTGTGGTGCCCCAACGCCTTGCTCCCTTGGGGCTTACGGGTCATGGACGCTTGGGGATTCACGTACAAAGGCAATGTCGTCTGGCACAAGGTGCGCAAGGACGGCGAGCCCGATGGCCGTGGCGTAGGTTTTTATTTCCGCAACGTCACCGAACTGATTTTGTTCGGCGTGCGCGGCTCGATGCGAACATTGGCGCCGGCTCGTCGGCAAGTCAATCTGTTCAAGACCCGCAAGGAAGAGCATTCGAAGAAGCCGGACGCGCTTTACGGCATCATCGAGGCGTGCAGCCCGGGTCCGTTTTTGGAGCTATTCGCGCGCGAGCGCCGCAAGGGATGGATTCAATGGGGCGACGAGTTAGACACATACCTGCACACGCGCCCGGTGTACCGTTCGTACAATGGCCATTCGTTGGAAGCAACTGGCCAGATACGCTAGCACTCACGAGCTACTCGGGCAGTCGCAGCACACGTATCGTTTCGCCTGGCTCAAACTGGCGTGCGCCCGGAGGGAAGTAGGCCAGCGCATTGGCGGCAACCAGCGTGCGCAGGTCGCCGGAGCCTTGCCAGCGCAGCGGCTCGATGGCGAGCTTTCCGGCCGTGTCGGTCAGTCGTGCCGGATGGTAGGTGGGCCGATCGGAGCGCTGGGAAAACGGGATCGATAGCGGCACGTCGAGCGCGCGCAATCCCGCGTCGTCGCGCCCCGCCAGCTTGCCGATCGCCGGACGCACGAAGAGCTCGAAGCAGACCAGGCTGCTGACCGGATTGCCGGGCAAGCCGAATACGAGCGTGCGACGATTGCCGTCGGTTCGCACACCGAACCAGATGGGTTTGCCGGGCTTCAAGTCGACCTTGTGAAACACTTGCTCGACGCCCAACTCGGCCAGCACGCCGGGCACCAGGTCCAAGACGCCGGCCGACACGCCGCCAGAAATCAGCAATACGTCGTCGTCGAGTCCGCGGCTGATCGCGCGGCGCAATGCGTCGGCGTCGTCGGTGGCAATGCCCAGATCGTGGGCCACGGCGCCGGCCGCATGTGCCGCGGCCAGCAAGAGCGGCCCGTTGCTGTTGCGAATCTGGCCGGGCTGGGGCACGTCGGCGGCAGGCACCAGTTCGTTGCCGGTGGACAGCACGGCCAGCGAGGGCCGGCCGATGACCCGCGCCGCGACGCGTCCGACCTCGGCGAGCACGCCCAATTCGATCGCCCGCAAGCGACTTCCGGAATGTAAGACAAGGTCGCCGCGCGCCATCGAGGCAGCGCGGCGCATGATGTTCTGCCCGAGATTCATGCGTGGCGCCGCAATCTGGACGCGAGGCGTTGGGTCGCCGGCCGGCGCGATCGTGGTCTGCTCGATCATCACGACCGAGTCGGCGCCGTCGGGCAAGGGCGCGCCCGTCATGATGCGCGTGGCGTGGCCGCGCGTGACGCGCTTGCCGGGCACGGCGCCGGCGGTGACTTCTTCGAGGATGATCAGCTCGGCGCGACCCTCGACGAGGTCGGCCGCGCAGACGGCATAGCCGTCGACCAGCGCCTTGTCGTGCGGCGGCGAATCGACGTCGCTGGCGACGTCTTCGGCCAGCACCAGCCCCAGCGCCTCGCCCAAGGGCACGACGATCGTCTGGCCGGCGGCCGCATGCGACAGCACCCGTTGCAAGGCTTCGTCAACGCTGAGCATGGCAGTAGGGTCTTGGCCTGATTGTCCGAGTGGGCAGGCGATCGGCGGCATGCGCCGCGCGTTACTTCGTCTTCGCTGCCGGGGCGAGGGGCCGCGGTGAGCGCACCTCGAGAAATCGCTCGAGGATCTTCGTGCCCGAGTGGGTTAGAAAGCTCTCTGGATGAAACTGCAAGCCGAAGATCGGCTGGCTGCGGTGTCGAATGCCCATGATCTCGCGCGAGCCGTCGGGGGCATCGCTCCACGCACAGACGATGAACTCGGGGTTGAGCGTGTCGGGCTGGATCACCAGGCTGTGATAGCGGGTCGCTTGCAGCGGGTTTTCCAAGCCGGCGAACAGGGCCTGGCCGTCGTGATGAATCCAATCGGTCTTGCCGTGCATCAATCGCTTGGCGCGGACGATCGTGCCGCCGGTGGCCTGGCCGATGGATTGATGCCCCAGGCAAACGCCGAGGATCGGGATCTGGCCGGCGAAGCGCGAGACGGCGGCGCAGGAGATGCCGGCCTCGGTGGGCGTGCAGGGACCGGGCGAGATGATCAAGTGGGTCGGCTGGCGGGCGGCAATCTCGTCGAGCGTGATTTGGTCGTTACGGTGAACCTGCAGCTCGAGCGACGCGTCGATCTCGCCCAGCCGCTGCACCAGGTTGTAGGTGAACGAGTCGTAGTTATCGATCAGGAGGATCATGGACGTTACCGGTGGATGGCGCGATGCCGACCCTGCGACGGCAGCCCCGTCAAAGCAGGGTTTCGCTGTTGAAAAGTTCGCCCGATCCTTGCTCCCAGCCTGGACTTAGCGGTTACAATGACAGTGTACCGGCGTGTCGGGCCGGCAACCAGTCCGAGTGCCGCCCGGGAGCGGCGAAACCCAAGGCGCTGGCTGGTGGTTAATACGGGTTCGGCCGTTTGTTGACACGGGTCTCGCGGGCGACTAGGTTTGCGGATGTTCCGGGATATCGTGGTGTTTTCTCGCACCTGCCTCTTTCCTTCGATGGCGCTAGTGAATTGCAGCTAAGCAGCTTGCACGTCGACTGTCATATCAATTGACGGCCATATCAATTGACGGCGCGAAGCTTTCGAAGGAACTTCTCAGCATCCCCACCAGGACACTCATCCAGGCCGCGCTGGTTCGCGGTCTGATCGAGTCTCCGGAATTTTATAGGTCCATGTTGCTCAATCCATCGCCAGGCATGTTGTCGATTCGCTGCCGCCGGTGCGTCACTGCGCTGGCTGGCGATGCGCAGCGCAGCGCCCGCGGACGAGCGCTGGGCCGAAATGTGCGCAGCGGTGGATTCACGTTGGTCGAGCTGATGGTGGTGATCGCCATTGTCGGCATGCTGGTCGGACTGCTGATTCCGGCCGTGCAGGCCTCGCGCGCTACGGCGCGGCGCACGCACTGCTCGAATCATCTGCGGCAGATTGGCTTGGGAATCCATCTGTTCGCCAACTCCAATCATGGCCGATTCCCCGAAACAATCCACTCCAATATTTACGGTCAGAAGAACAAGTCGTGGGTCTATACGCTGGCGCCGCACATGGAAGACGTCGACCAGGTACGCGTATGCCCGGACGATCCGAACGGCGCGAAGTGGCTGGAGAAAAAAGGCACGAGCTACTTGATCAACGAATACGTCGCCGTGCCCTCGCCCGAGGCGGTGCTGCACTTGCACAAAATGCAGGAAACTTCGAAGTCCATTGTCGTGTTCGAGGGAGGCGACAAGCGCAACCCCACCGACGAGCACGTGCACTGTTCGACCTGGTATACGGCCCTGAAAGTTTCCAAGGGCGTTGACTACGTGTGGGCCTACATGACGGCCAAGGAGTTCAAACCGGATCGCCACATCGGCGAGACTTCGAACTACTTGTATGCCGACGGCCACGTGGAAACGATCTCGATGGAGACTGTTTACCGCTGGGTGCAAGACGACGTGACTCGCGGAACGAACTTTGCCAAACCGGCGAAATGAGCGGCGATTGCGAACTCCTTGTTGATCGATGGCAACTGTGAATCTACTTCGCTTGAAAAAAGGCGGGATCTCGATGGTAATTGTTCAGCGAATGGCGATGGGGCTGCTGCTGCTATTGGGCGTGGGTTCGCCAGCTTGGGGGCACGGCTTTTCCTTGTTTCTCGATGGCAACGCACTGGACTCCACCAGCAACGACTATCCCGGCAATATCGGGCAGTTTCCGCCGGATGGAAACCGCTACCTGTTCGGCGATGAATTCGTGGACATTCTGGGCGATTTGACGAGCGATCACGGCGGAGCCGGCTCGTCGCTGTTCGGCACCGGCAAGTCGCTGAGCTTCGATGGATTTGGCGCGTTGATGTACTCGCCGGGTTCCGGCGCATCGCCGGCCATCCCGGGCGTGTCGCTGTTGATCGAAGGTCAGCAAGCCGGCTTCTTCGGTTCGGCGACAGTCGACGGCACGTCGGTATTCACGCCCGGTTTTGCGATCAGCGGCGACACCACCCACGAGTTCCTGTTCACGCTGCAAACCGACGGCGTGGCAATTCCCGAGGGCGTCTATGGCATTGCCTATCGCGTCAAGGGACACGAAAGCGAAGGCGAAGACTACACGCCGACACCGCTCTTGGTGGCCACTTGGCGAACGCCGAACTTCGATCCGGGCGATGATCCTTTGGCGCCGAACTCGCCCTGGAGCCAGGCGCAATCGGCGATCTATCTGGCGCTGGCTTCGCCGGTGCCGGAGCCGTCGAGCGTCGTGCTGCTGGCGTTGGGCGCAGCTAGCGCCGCGGGCTGGGGCTGGCACCGCCGCCGTGCCGCCCGAGCGCAGCGGATTTCGCGACGCTAACGCTGGTTTGCTAAGCCATTGTGGCGCCGAGAGATGGCAAGTCCGCGGCGAACTGGTCTTTTGTCGGCGGCGGGCGCTGGGTATGATTCTCGCCCCCTGCGGCCGCTTCTGGCCCAGCGCGCGCCGCACGCAAGCCTGCGGACAAGTTTGTTGATTCTCGGCCAACCAACGCGATGGGTGACAGCATGAGCAATATGGGTGTGTTCCACTGGATTCGTGACGCCGTGCGACGCTCGGTGCTGCTGGGCTTCTCCGACGCCGTCGAGCAACTGGGGGGTGCGGCGGGCGCCGATGAGCAACTGCACCCGCAGTTGGCAGCCGTGCTGCGCGAAGCCGCCGCGCCGGCGCTTGCGAATGCGGCGACGCCATCCGGCCCGCAAGCCGGCGGAACCAAGCCGAAACGGCTGGGACGTTCGCTGGAGCAGTTCCGCCATAATGCTCCCAAGCCGGCCGAGGGCAGCGCCTGATCGACCATCGCGGTCGTTCTTTCACCAGCGTTGCGCGTTGGCGCGCGACGGCGGTCGCCGGCGCTCGTGCGCGCCTTCTCGACGGGCATGCCAGTTGCACCCGCTTATTTTGCAGGTGGGCAACCTGGCGCGTAACAATCCTGCGCCGTCTGCGCTCGAGCGACTTAGGGACAGCAGTCGTCGGCCCGGCGACGCGTCCTGTCAAAGCTCCGTAGCAGTCGTGCCCGTCGCGCAGTGGGCTCTAACTATGTCGCTAGAGTTGTTCCCGCTGCGCGCGGGCCGTTTTTTGGCCGTTTGGAGTGGCCGATTTACCGGCGAAGTCGGCGGATTCTGGTGCGGGGGCTTGACCGGCGGTTGGCGATGAGATTTACTAACCGGACGGTCGGTAGAATCGAGCGAGCCGACCGACGGCGCGCGTTTCTTGCCCTGATTTCCGCCCTTCGGCACCCTGCGAGCCCCGCCTTGAAAGCCTCCAAGAAGCCCACCATCGCGTCCGAGTCAGACCGCGCTATCGACATCTACACCAAGGCGGCGGAGATCTTCCACGAGCAAGGCTTCGACGCCACGTCGATGAGCTCGATCGCCGCCGCGGTCGACCTGACCAAGGCCGGGCTGTACTACTACATCGAAAGCAAGGAAGACCTGCTGCACGCCATCATGAACTACGCGATGGAGGGTCTCGAGACGCGCGTGATCGAGCCGTCGCGCGGCATCGCCGACCCGACCGAGCGGCTGAAGAGCATCATCGAGCGGCATGCCCGGCTGCTGACCGAAGGCAACAAGGCCATTACGATCCTGACCGACGAGGTCGAGGCGCTGAAGCCCAAGCACCGCAAGCAGATTCTCGATCGCAAGCGGGTGTACTTCGATTTCGTGCGCGGCACGCTCGACGAGTTGAAACGCGCGGGCCGGCTGCGCGACGTGAACACGACGGCGGCCACGTTCAGCTTGTTTGGATCGCTGCTTTGGCTGCCGCGCTGGTATCGGCCGGACGGCGCGTTGACCACGGATCAGATCATTCAATCGATTACCGACATTGCCTGCGGCGGATTGCTGGTCGATGGGACAAAGTGTTGACCCAAGCACATCCGCCCGAACTCGAGAACTCGAACCAACAGCCATGAATCTTGTCGTTTGCATCAAACAGATTCTCGACCCGGAGATTCCGGCTCGGGATTTTCGCGTCGATAGCGTGAAGCGCGAGGCCGAGCGCGGCGGCGCGAACCTGGTGATGAACATCTTTTGCGAGAACGCGCTGGAGACGGCGCTGCAGACGCGCGACGCCGGGGGTGGGAAGATCACCGCATTGTGCGTGGGCTCGGCCGACGCCGAGGACGTGCTGCGCAAGGCGCTGGCCGTGAAGGCCGACGAGGCCGTGCTGGTGGAAAGCGGCGCGGCGAATCCGGACCCGCTGTTCGTGGCGCGCACGCTGGCGGCTGCCATTCGCAAAATCGGCGCGTACGACGTGGCGGTGGTCGGCCGCGAGGCCGGCGATTGGGGGGCGGGCCAGACCGGCGGACTGCTGGCCGAAGAGCTCGGCGTGCCCTGCATCGCCTTTGCCGAAACGATCGAAGCGGGCTCCGCTCCAGGCACGGTCAAAATCAAGCGGCAGACCGACACCGGCTATGAAGTGTTGGAAGCGGCAACGCCGCTGGTGGTGACCATCACGAACCACGACAAGAACGTGCCGCGCATTCCCAAGACGCGCGACGTGATGCAGTCGTATCGCAAGCCGCTGGCCAAGTGGTCGCTGGGCGAGCTGGGCGTCGATGCGGCACAGGTCAACGCTTACTACGAAGTCGTCGAGCTTTCGATCCCGCAAAAGGAAACGCGTTGCGAGTTCATCGCGGGCGACACGCTGGAAGACAAGATCGACGCCTTTGCCAAGCGCATCGGCGACGTGCTCAGCGCGCTCTAGGACACATAGAAACTTCCGCATCAACGAAAGAGGCTCATCGTGTCGGACGTGGTTTGTTGCTTGTGGGCTGCCGGCGGATTCGATCGGGCCGCGCAAGGCGTGCTGGGCGCCGGACGGCGGCTGGCCGATAGCCTGGGCGGAAAGCTGTACGCCGTGGCGCTTGGCCCTGCCAGCGAGGCGCTCAACCAAGGCGCCGCGGCCGTGGCCGATCGCGTGCTCGTGGCCGATCACCCACAATTGGCCGAGTATCATCCGGAGTTGTATCTGAAGGCATTGGCCGCGGTCTGCCAGCCGCTGGCGGCGCAAGCCGTGCTGCTGGGCAACGACAGCTACAGCCAGGAACTGGCCGCGCGGCTGGCCCATCGCCTCGGGGGCAGCGCTGCCGGCGACGCCGTGAATGTGACTGCGGCGGGCCAGACGGTACGCGTCACGCGGGGCGTGTATGGCGGCAAGGCCGTGGCCGCGATCGAACTGAAACGCGCGCCGGCCGTCGTTTGGACGCGGGCGCGCGCTCTGGCGCCGGCCGATGGCAGCGGCCGCACTGCCGGCCCCGTCGAAGCGCTTTCACTCGATCTGGCCGCGGACGAGCGCGTCAAGGTGGTCACCCGTCACGTCGAAGCGCGCGAGGGCGTGCGATTGGAAGACGCGCAAGTCATTGTCTCGG
>JBBDYK010000227.1:0-24497 GCA_040901665.1 Pirellulales bacterium
GGTGAAACGCCGTACTTTCTGCGGGCGATCGAATATCAGGGCGAGTCGCCTGCGCGACTCAAGGAGATGGGCTTCAACGCGGCCTGGCTGTCGCATGCTCCGACGGCACAACTGTTGCGCGACGCGGCAGCAGCGGGGCTGTGGATCATTGCGCCGCCCCCGGCGCCGGCGGCGCTCGCATCGGGTGGGGCCCGCACGCTCGGCGGCGAGTTGGACGGCGTGTTGGCCTGGGACTTGGGGCGCGGACTCGCGGGCGAAGCGTCGCTGGAAGCCACGCGCCGCTGGGCCAAGCTGGTGCAAGCGGCCGATCCACGCGGCCGGCCGTTGGTGTGCGAGCCGGAAGCCGACTTGATGAAGTACTCACGCCCGCCCATCCACGTGCTCGTCGCCCGGCGCGAGGTACTGGGCACGAGCCTGGAGTTGAATCCGTACATCACCTGGCTGCGGCAGCGGGCGCAGTTGGCCATGCCGGGCACGATACTCTGGGCCACCATCCAATCGGAGCCGCCTGCCAAACTGCTCGAACAAATTGCAGTTTTATCGAGCGGGCGCGATGCGCGGATCGAACTCCAGGAATCGCAACTCCGCACGCTGGTTCACGCGGCGCTGGCCGGCGGAGCGCGAGGGCTGGTGTTTCAATCGAGCGGATCGCTGGAGCGCGACGACTCGTCCACGCGCCGACGCCGCGCGATGCTGCAACTGGTCAACCTGGAGCTCGACCTGATCGAGCGCTGGCCGGCGACCGGCAACTTTGCCAACACGGCCGACTCGAGCGATCCGGACGCCAAAGGGGCGGTGATCGAAACCGATCGCAGTCGGCTGCTGCTGCCAATGTTCGTTCCGCCGCACAGCCAACTGGTGATCGGCGCCACGTCGGGCGCGGTCGTCAACTACGTCGTGCCGGGCGTGCCCGAGGAGGCCAACGCGTATGAGCTTTCGCTGGTCAGCTTCCGCCCGTTGGACTCGAAGCGGGTGGCCGGCGGCACGCGCGTGCTCTTGAGCGAGTTGGAACGCGATTCACTGGTGGTGTTCACGCAGGATCATCAATTGATTCAGTCGCTGCACGCCCGCTTGAAGGAAACGCGCCAGCGGGCCACGCAGATCGTGCGGCAACTGGCGAATGAGGATCAGATCTCGATTGAAGTCGTCGGCCAGCGGCTGGCCGCGCAGGGACACGACGTTGCGGCGACGCGCCCCTTGCGCATCGCGGCCCAGGAGGATCTGCGCGCGTTTGACGGCCTGGTCGCCAAGAACGATCAGCCGGCGGCCTACTATCGGGCTCGGCATGCGCTGGCGGTGATGAGGATCATTCAGCGGGCGCATTTCGACGACGCCGTGGCGGGAGTGCCTTGGCCGCTGGGCGATCCGTGGCTGGCCAATCATGGCGGGCTCGACGAGCACTTTCGCCTGGCGACGCTTTTGGCCAGCGCGCAGCGCAGTCCGAATTTGCTCGCCGAAGGAGGCTGCGAGGATTTGCAGCGGATGATCGCGGCCGGTTGGAAACATCATCGGCACTCGCAAGAGAACATCACGACGGCGGTGGATCTTTCGCCGCAAGTGGCGCATGCGGGACGCGGCGGACTGCGGCTGAAGGCTGTGGCGACGCTGGCGGACAACAAGCCGACGGCCGTGGAGTCATCGCCCATGTGGGTCACCACGCCGCCGCTGCGCGTGGAGGCCGGGCAATTGTTGGAGATCCAAGGCTGGGTGCGCATCGTGCAGCCGATCACCGGCAGCGTCGACGGCCTGTTGGTGATCGACTCACTTACGGGACCCGCGCTGGCGCAACGCATCCACGCTGCGGGCGATTGGCAGCCCTTCACTATCTATCGCGGCGTACCGCACAGCGGCACGATGACCGTCACGTTCGCGCTGGGCGGCCTGGGCGAAGCCTGGATCGACGACATCATCGTTCGCGCCGTAACGCGTCCCGGCACGGCCCCGCCGCAGCAGCAAGCCCAACAGTTTCAGCCGCCGGCGGCGTCACTCGGCGGCGGTCCGCGGTAGCTTCGCGCAGGCTGGCAATGACTTGCGCGATTGGATGGCGGTTGCTGCGCCGGGGTATACTGAGCGCGTGAGCGTGTCGCGCGACCTGCTACTTGGTTGCGCATCCTTGTTGATCATTCGCCGCATCCGCTCCGCATGATCCGATCGATGAACCCCGCTTCACAACGCCGCCGGTTTGCCTTTTCGTTACGGACGCTGTTCCTGGTAGTCGCGGCGGTGGGTGTTTGGTTGGGCTGGAATGTCTATCGGGTTGGCGAGCGATCGCGCGTCCAACACGACATTGCCTGGCGTGGCGCCCAGATTCTCTCACCCGGCTTCTACAATCGCAGGAACGGGAACGCTGGCGCGGCGAATCAACCAGCGCTGCCCTGGCTTTGGCAACTCATCGGCGCGGACCCGTTGGGAGCGATTCTGCTTCCGGACAACGAGTTCGCTGAGGCCGACCTCCGCCGAATTCAAGCACTATTTCCCGAGGCCGTCGTGACGATTGAAAAGTATCCGATTGGTTCGGGCCACGGAGTCATGTGATCGGATGTCACAATGACAGTTCAAGAACAATGGGGACATCACTGATTAGGATCCAGAGCTTCCCGACTCTCGGGATCAGTCAATCACTCCTCGACCCCTTTTTCACCTCGCCGGTCGCGTGCCGTCTGGACAGGAAAGCGAACCACTCGCGCCGCTAAAATGGGCCATGAGCGAAGGCCGTGTAGTACAATTGAATTATGCGGCCTAAGCCATTATTGCCCGAGAATGCGACGAGCCTTTTGGCTTTATGTGCCCTCTCTTTGGTGCTCGCGGTTATCTGCCTGGGACTTGATAAAACTCCTGATGAGCGGATCAAGAAGTACGACGTTTCAATCTTAGGTTTACGTCCGGTCGTCAGCACCATGACCATCGATTGCTCAATAGAGGAGGACGGGACTTGGCGCTGTGAAATCGGGACAGCACTACCTCCCTAAGCAAAGTGAGCCGCTACCCTATTTCCCGGCCATTTGACGCGGGCCGGTTTCCTGGCCCATAATAGTACTGCTTTGCCTGCCGGGATCCTGCCTCGTTCTCTTTGGGAGATTTCCTCGATGAGCCTGCAACGACGTTTTGCGCTGGTGGCCTGTGTTGCCGGTTGCGTGCTGCTGGGCAAGCTGCCCGTGGCGCTGGCGATGCCCGTCTTCTTCAAGGAGTTTCAAGAGAAGTACGTCAAGGCGGACGCCGCTGACGAGAAGGACAAGGGCTTTGCCGAGCTGGTCAACACCAAGACCAAGTGCAACGTCTGTCACATGGGCACCAGCAAGAAGACGCGCAATGCCTATGGCACGAAGCTGGCGGAGATTCTCAAGAAGGATAACTTCAAGCCGGATCGGCTGAAGAACGAAGCCGACGCTTGCAAGGCGGAGATCACCGCGGCCCTGGATGCCGTGGCGGCCATGAAGTCGGGCGCAGACGACTCGCCCACCTTTGGCCAGTTGATCGCCGAGGGGAAGCTGCCGGGCGGCGCTGCTCCCGCGGCCGAGGCGCAAGCCTCCACGCCGGAGCCGACTCCGGAACCGACGCCCGAGCCGAGCACGCCAGCACCGGCCCCGGAAGCGCCCGCTGCGCCGGCCAACCCGGAAGCCGTGGCGGCGATCGAAACGATCGGTGGCACGGTGATGCCACTGGCGATGAACGACGATTCGCTGGTGGTGGATTTTCATCTGGGTGGCACGGCACTGACCGACGAGGGATTGGCGCACGTGAAGGCGCTCGTGAAGGTGTATGAGCTGAACTTGAAGGACACGCAGGTCACCGACGCCGGGCTGCCCCAATTGGCCGAGTTGGGCACGCTGGTCCGACTGCACTTGGAGAAGACCAAGGTGACCGACGCGGGCCTTGCGCACCTGAAAGGCCTGGGTAACCTCGAGTACCTGAACCTCTACGGCACGGCGGTGACCGACGCCGGGCTGGAGCATCTCAAGGGCCTCGCCAAGCTGCAAAAGCTCTATCTCTGGCAAAGCCAGGCCACCGACGAAGGCATCGCCAAGTTCAAGGAAGCGATGCCCAACGTGACGGTGGTGAAGTAAGCCGCGGGGTTTTGCCTCCGAAAGCAGCTCCCTCAGGTGTAGCTGGACTCGCAAGAGTTCAGCCGACTGGCGCTTTGATCCGCTGAACTCTGGCGAGTCCAGCTACGGGGCGTGAATTCCTGCGAATTCAGCTACGGGATTCAACCCATCAAAATCGATTGATTGCTGGCTGGATTTTGCCTACATTGAAGGTTCCGGCAAGAGTTCCTGCCCCGTGACCTTCCCTCCAGCCTGCCCATGCTTTATGCCCGCGCGAAGTTGCCTGTTGCGCTATTGGTGGCGCTGGCGATTTGCGCCGGCGGCGTTCGAGCCGAGGATCCGGCGCCGGCCATCGTGTCGGGCGAGGTGAATTTCGAGCTCGACGTGCTGCCCATCCTGACGGCCAAGGGCTGCAACGCGGGGGCCTGCCACGGCAAGTCGCGCGGGCAGAACGGCTTCGCACTGTCGCTGTTGGGTTTCGATCCGGAATTTGATTTCGCGGCGATCGTGAAAGAGGCGCACGGGCGGCGGGTGTTTCCGGCTGCGGCGGACAATAGCCTGATATTGCGCAAGGCGTCGCTGGCGATGCCGCACGGCGGCGGATTGCGGCTGCCGGCCGATAGCCCTGAGTATGACGTGGTGCGCCGCTGGGTAGCTGGCGGCTTGCCGCGCAGCACCGAGGGCGCGCCGTCGCTGGAGCGGATCGTGATCGAGCCGGCCGAACACATCATGGCCGCCGGCGCCAGCGAGCAACTGCGCGTCTTGGCGCAGTACTCCGACGGCTCGGTGCGCGACGTGACGCGGCTGACCGAGTTTCAATCGAGCGAAGCCGGCGTGGTGACGATCGAGAACGGGCTGGTGACCGCGGGCAGGTTGCCGGGCGAGTCGACCTTGATGGCCCGCTATATGAACCACATCTCCACTTGGAACACGGCCATTCCGCTGGCGACCTCGGTCGATCCGGCAGTGTATGCGCAACTGCCGCGAAATAATTTCATCGACGGCCACGTGTGGGACAAGCTGGCGAAGCTGGGAATTGAGCCCAGCGGGCCGGCCAGCGACGGCACGTATCTGCGGCGGGCCTATCTGGACGTGATCGGCAGGTTGCCGACGCCGGACGAAGCTCGCGCGTTCCTGACCAACACGGCGCCGAGCAAGCGGGCGGAGCTAGTCGACGCACTGTTGGATCGGCCGGAATACGCCGACTTTTGGGCCAACAAGTGGGCCGATCTTCTGCGGCCGAATCCATATCGCGTGGGCATCAAGCCGACGATGGCGTTCGACGCGTGGATTCGCGAGCAGTTTCGCCGCAACGCGCCGTACGACCAGTTCGTGCGAGAGTTGCTCACGGCCCAAGGCAGCACCTGGCGCAACGGCGCGGCGACGCTGTTTCGCGATCGCCGCACGCCCGACGAGATCACGCCGGTCGTGAGCCAGTTGTTTTTGGGGATTCGGCTGGAGTGCGCCAAGTGCCACCATCATCCATTCGAGGTGTGGGGGCAGGAGGATTTCTACAGCCTGGCGGCGTACTTCGCGCGCGTGACGCACAAGGGACAAGGCATCTCGCCGCCGATCTCCGGCGGAGAAGAGGTCGTGTACGTCGCGCCGAGCGGGTCGGTGACGCATCCGATCACGGGACAAGTGCTGGAGCCGAAGCCTTTGTTCGGCGAAGCCCGGCCGATCGCTGCGGGCGAAGACCCGCGGTTGGTGGTTGCCCAGTGGATCGCTTCGCCGAGCAACCCTTACTTTGCTCAGGTGGCGGTCAACCGCGTGTGGGCCGACTTGATGGGCCGGGGACTGGTCGATCCGGTCGACGATTTGCGGGCCACCAATCCGCCCAGCAATCCGCAGTTGCTCAAGGCACTGGGCGAGAGCTTCGCGGCTGACGGTTTCGATTTCAAGAAGCTGCTGCGGACGATCATGACGTCGTACGTGTATGGCCTTTCGGGCGAGACGACGCCGCGCAACCTGTCGGACACGCGCAACTATTCAAGGCATTTGCGCCAGCGACTGCGGGCCGAGGTGCTGATGGATGCGGTGTGCGACGTGACGGGCGTGGGCGAGGAGTTTGAGGGCATGCCCAAGAGCAGCCGCTCGATGGAGATCTGGACGCACCGGGTGGATTCGCTGTTTCTGGACGCGTTTGGCCGGCCCGATGCCAACCAGGATCCGCCATATGAGCGCACCAGCGACGCCACGGTGGTGCAGGCGCTGCACCTGATGAACTCGCCTGAATTGCACAAGAAAGTGGCCAGCGACCAAGGGCGCGCCGCGCAACTGGCGGCGGGCGAGCGCACGCCGGCCGAGATTATCGAAACGCTTTATCTGGCCACGTACAGCCGGTTTCCCACGGCCGAAGAGTTGGCCGACGTCACGCCCATCATCGAGCAGCATCCGAATCGCCGGCAAGCGACCGAAGATCTGCTGTGGGCGTTGATGAATACCCCAGAGTTCATCTTCAAGGATTAAGACGCAATGGGCACGCATCGAAATTGCGCGGGCATGACACGGCGCGATTGTTTGCAGCTTGGCTTGAGCGTGTTGGCTGGCAGCGGGCTGGTGGACATGTTGCGGCTGCAAGCCCGGGCAGGAGCGCCGGTGACGCGGCCGACGAACTGCATTTTGATCTGGATGGACGGCGGGCCGACGCACTTCGAGACGTTCGATCCAAAGCCCGAGGCGCCGGCTGAGATCCGCGGCCAGTTTTCGCCCATTCGCACCAAAATTCCGGGCGTGTATTTTTCGCAGCACATGACCCGGCTGGCCGCCATCGCCGACAAGTTGGCGATCGTACGCTCAGTGTGCCACAACCAGGGCAACCACGGCGCGGGCAATCACTACATGATGACCGGATCGCCGCCGCGCATTCCGGTGGGCTGTGGCGCGTTCGTGAGCTTTCATCCCAGCATGGGCTCGGTGGCGGCCTATGAGCGGACCGCGCCGGAGGGCTTGCCGGCGTATTTCTCGATGCCGCAGATGTCGCGATCCGGCGGGCCGAACTTTCTGGGCGCAAAGTTCGCGCCGTTCGTGGTGGGCAACGATCCCAACAAGGACGACTTTCGCGTGCGCGACGTGGCGCTGCCCGAGGGACTCTCGGCCGATCGCTTTCACGCCCGGGGCGATTTGCGCAAGCTGGTCGATCGCTTTCAGCGCACGGCGGACAAGGCGGCGGCCGATCCGGCCGTGGCGCTGGATGAGTATTACCGCCAGGGCTACAACCTAATGACCAGTGCCGCGGCGCAAAAGGCGTTCGACATTCACAGCGAACCCGACAGCGTGCGCGAGGCGTATGGCAAGAATTCGTTCGGCCAGCGGGCCCTACTGGCGCGACGGCTGGTCGAGGCAGGCGTGCCGTTCGTGACGCTGTACGACGGCGGCTGGGATCATCACTCCGACATCTTTACCGGGTTGCCCAAGAAACTGATGCCGTTCGAGCATGCGATCGCGGCTTTGATCGAAGACTTGGAAGCGCGCGGCATGTTGGAGTCGACTTTGGTGGTGGCCTTGGGAGAGTTCGGCCGCACGCCGAAGATTTCGCAACTGGCCGATCGCAGCTCGCCGGGACGCGATCATTGGGCCAACGCCATGTCGATCCTGTTTGCCGGCGGCGGCACGCCGGGCGGACAAGTGATCGGCGCGACCGATCGCAACGGCCACTCGGCGTGCGAGCGCGTGCTGTCGCCAGAGAACTTCGTGTCGACCGTGTATCGCAAGCTGGGGATCGATCCCGGCAAGATTTATCACACTCCGCAGGGACGCCCCGTGCACCTGGTCAGCGACGCCACGCCGATCAGCGAGTTGATGGGCTAGTGTCAGTTGCAACTCAGGACACTAGCGGAGCTGACGCAACGTACCCTGCTTGATTCATCCGTGCCACGGGAAGCGCCGACGCCCGTGCCCCCCCTTGCCCTCCGCATCGCGCTCTCATGAGAATCATCGGTAGTCCATCGTCGTGCGCCCTGCTGGCCGGCGGCCTTGTCGTTCTGCTGGTTGCCGAAGCACGCGCGGCCGGTCCCGAGCCGAAGCACGCGTTTCCGCTGGGCGTGCAGCGCGGCGCAACGGTCGAGGTGGCCGTCGACGGGAATTTTCCGAAGTGGCCCCTCGGCGTGTGGATCGATCGGCCGGGACTTTCGATCACCGCGGGCGAGAAAGGGAAGCTGTCGGTGGCCGCGGCGGCCGATGCGTCGCCCGGCGTGTATTGGCTGCGCATGTACGACGATGCGCCGGCCGCCGCGCCGCAGCCATTCGTGGTGGGGACGCTGACCCAGATCAACGAGGCCGAGCCGAACAACGGACCCGAGCAGGCGCAGGCCGTGGATGCGTCGACTGTCGTCAACGGCCGGCTCTCTCCCGGCGGCGACGTGGACCACGTGGCCGTGAATTTGTCGCAGGGTCAGACGCTGGTGGCGTCGCTGGCGGCGCACGAAACGCTCGGCTCGCAGTTCGATGGCGTGATGCAAATCGTCGGTCCGGCGGGGAGCGTCGTCGCCTACAATCACGATCACGGCGGGCTCGACCCGCAGATTGCGTTTGTTGCTCCGGCTGACGGCAAGTACCTGGTGCGCGTGTTTGGCTTTCCCTCGGCGCCAAACAGCACAATCGGCTTTGCCGGTAGCGATGCTTACATCTATCGCCTGACGCTGGCGACCGGCGGATTTGTGGACTATCCGTGGCCGCTGGCGGTCACGCGCGGCAGCGACGCGCAGGTGGAGCTATTCGGCTGGAACCTGCCCCAGAGCGTGAAGTTGCTGGCGGTGCGCGGCGACGGCGAAACGGCGACGCTTTCGGATCCGCAATTGGCCAACACGGTGTCCGTGGCCGTCGAGCCGCACGCCACAGCGGTGGTGAGCGAGCCGAACGAGCTTGCGGCCCCCGAGAAGATCGAGTTGCCGCTGACGGTTTCCGGCCGGCTCGAATCGCCCGGCGACGTGGATGCGTTTGCGTTTGCGGGCACGAAGGGACAGGTCGTTGCGTTCGAGTTGTCCGGCCGCTCGCTCGGCTATCCGATCGATGGCGTGTTGGAAGTGTTCGACGAAGCCGGCACGTCGCTGGCGCGGGCGGACGACGTGGGCGAGGCGCGCGATCCAGTCTTGGCATTTTCGCCGCCGGCCGATGGGATGTTTCGCATCGTGGTGAGCGACTTGAACGGCCAGGGGAGCGGGCGGCACGTCTATCGGTTGCGGGCCGCGCTGCAGCAGCCGGAGTTTGCGCTTTCGACGGATGCGCATGCGGTTGAGCTGGTGGCCGGCATGCCGACGGAGATTTCCGTGGCCGTCGAGCGCCGGCATGGTTTTGCCGAGGAGATCGCGCTGTCGGTGACCGGTCTGCCGGAGTTTGTCACGGTGGCGCCGGCGACTTCGGCCGCCGCAGGCGACTCGGCCAAGACAGTCAAGCTGGTGCTCACGACGGATCAGGGCCCCTTCTCCGGCCCGATTCGCGTCGTCGGCACGGCGACGGGCGCAAGCCAACTGGTGCGCACTTCAACGGCGGCCATCCCTAACCACGAGTCGCGCACGAGCGATGTGTGGCTGACGGTGATTGGCGAGCCGAAGAAGTAGGCGGCAAACCCGGCGGTTGTATCGCTCGCCAGAGCCGCTATGCTTGCCCGCATGAAGCTCTCGCAGGTTAGCGATCATTGTTTTGCCGCGATCAACGAGCGGAATCGGCTGTGCGATTCGAACTCGGGCTTGATCAACCTGGGCGGCCGCGTGGTGATCGATACGCAGTGCGACTTGGGACACGCGCGGCGGATGATCGAGCTGTTCGGCACGGTGGCGCCAGCGATGCCCGAGCGGGTGGTGATCACGCACGAAGATCCGGATCACGTGTGGGGCAACCAGCTTTTTCCGGATGCGCAGATCATCGCGCAGCGGAAGATCGTCGAACGGCTGCCGCACACCTCGAACCCGCACGACTTGCAGTATATGCAGCGCGCGGCGCGAAACCGGCTCCTGCGGATCGTACTGCGCGTGACCAATCCGGGCGTGCTGGCGCTGGCCGATCAACTGGCCGAGGACTACAACTTCGACGGCATCGAATTGGTGCTGCCCGACACGGTGTTCGAGGACCGCTACGAATTGAATCTGGACGGCACGCAAGTCAACCTGTTGCACGTGGGGCCCGGGCATCAGTGGGGCGACACGATGATCCATCTGCCGGCCGAGGGCGTGCTGTTCAGCGGCGACGTGCTGTTTCGCCAGTGTACGCCGATGGCCTGGGCCGGTTCGTACGCGGATTGGCAGCGGAGCCTGGAGCGGGTGCTGGAGCTGAAGCCCGCGGTGATCGTGCCGGGGCACGGGCCGATATGCGGAATCGAGGGCGTACACGAGTTGCAGGCGTACCTGCACTATGTCCATGCCGAGGCGCGGCAGTGCTTCGAGCGGGGGCTGACGGAGATGGAGGCCGCACAGCGGATCGACTTGGGACCGTATGCGGAGTGGAAAGCGCCGGCGCGGATTTATTTCAACGTGGCGAGAGCTTATCGCGAGTTTCGCGGCGAAGCCAACGACGCGCCGTGGGAGATTCCCAAGGTGTTCGCCGGGATGTACAAGCTGGCCAAGGCGCGCGGGCTGGACGTCGCGTTTTGATCGGAGGCTGGAGGTGTTGGAGTTCACGCTTTGGCGTGTTCGTTTTGTGCTCGCAGCATTGCCACGCCTCTTGTGCCTTCGGCACCCAGACAACAAGTTGTCTGGGTCACCCGCCTCACCGGCCAGGTTGCGTCTACTTCATACTCTCGTCGAGGCCCAGGTCGACGATCGTCGGCAGGGTGTGTTGATCGCGGTTGAGGGCGATGTTGCGGACTTCGACGCGGTGAAACGGTCGAGCTTGCAGTTGGAAGGCGTGGATGTCCTTGAGTGACAGGTTGCGGAAGCTGCCGGTCGTTTGCATGAAACCATTGGAGCCGCCGCCACGACCGCCGCCGTCGGCCAGCGTTTTTCCGTTGGCGTCGACGGCGATAATTCGCAGGTTGCGATTAAGCACATCGTGAGAGATGGTGATGGTCACCTGGCCGTCGTGCTCGATGGCCGGACTATAGGCGAAGCCGTGAGGCCGCTTGCCGCCGGCCCGCTTGCCTTCGGAACCAAAATATCTGCCGTTGGTCTCCGTCATGGTTTGCCATTCGCCGGCCGCCACGCTGAAGGTGATGGTGGTAGTGTTGCTATTTGCTGGTATCGCGGCTGCGGCGGCCGTGATGTCGCGCAGCCGGTTGCCTTGGGCATCTTGGGGTGTTCCGCCGGCCCATCCCGAACTTGCCGCGACACCCCACCGCGTCGCGATGTCACTGTCCTTGGGAACGTGCCAGCGCACGGCGATTTCGCGCAGCGTGTGGCCGGCGGCATCGACACTGCCGTGGAATTGCTGATACGGCGCCGCGATCGGCGATCCGTCGGCGGCCCACCAGGTCTTGTCTTTCGACGGATGCTCGCAGAGGCCAATAAGGTCGGCGGTGACGCCCCCTTCCAGTTCGATCGAGAGCAGTTGGCCGGGCTTCTGCGGCGCTTCTTCCGCCGCTGCGACAGCGGGCTTTTCGTCGGCGGGCGGTTGCGGATCGGCTGCGGCGACCTGGCGTGAGAGATGCGCCGTGGGCCAGCCGAGCGCCAACATGGCGACCAGCGCCAACAGCAGGCCCGAGCGCCGCGTCAGGCGCGTCGAGGTATCCGCCAGCTCGGGCAGTTGGGTCATGCGGCGCTTCCAAAATGCGCTTAAGGCCGCGGTCGAGCCGCTATCGATGGCCGTCGTCCAGGGGCCCAGGGACGTGCTCATGACGTTGTCTCCTCACGCGGGGTTCGTGAAAGGTGGCTGACCACTTGGATCAACGTTTGCATGTAATCGGCCGGCGCGTGACCGCCGCGGTGGATGACCCACTGGTCGCAAGCCAACTCGCGCTCCAGGCGGATGCGTCCGGCCAGCCAGTGCACCAGCGGGTGAAAGAAGTACGCGATGCGTGCCAGTTGCACGGTCCAGCCCCAGGCCAGGTCGAAGCGCTCGACGTGCGCTAACTCGTGCGCGACCGTTTGCCGCAGTTGCGACGGGGTCAGTCCGGCCAACAGGCTTTGGGGAATAACGATCGCCGGACGGAGAATCCCGCAGGCGAACGGCGAGCAGACCGTATCGGCGACCAGGATGGTGGGCCGTCGCCGTGCGCCGATCGTTTCGGCCACGCGCGCGACAAGCGCCGCCAGGTCGGACGGCGCGGGCTGGCAATGCTGCAAGAGCCGAGCGAGGCGGCGGCGCTGCACGGCCAGGCGAACGATTTGCAGGCCAATGATCGCAATCCAGCCCAGGAATAGGCCGCTCTGCCAGGTAAGGCGCGGCTCGGTCGCGGCGATGATCGACGCCGTGCTGGAGGATTGGCGTGATGCGGGCAGATTCGGTTGCGTGGCGCCCGTGTTCCTGCCGGCGGTCTGCTGGCTGGGAGTCGCTGCTATGTGCGTCGGCGCCGACGGGCTTGACGCGCGCTCTGCCGGCCAGGGCACCGGGATCGTCGCCGTCCATAGCGGCATCAGCAGCAGCTTGATCGCCACGACTTGCCACAACCAATACCGCACGGCAGGCGACGCTCTGCGCAGTAACTTGGCGATCACACCAACGATTACGATCAGGAGCGACGATTGCCAGGCGATGGCGAACGTCAGCGTCAGCCAGCGGGGCGAGATTTGGTTCAAGGCTTCCACGACCGCGGACATGGCGGCGACCTCCCGCGATGTTACTTGGGCTGTTGCTTGTCGCTGACGCGGCGCGCGATCGCTTTGAGCGCGGCCAGGTCCTTGGCCGAAAGCTTGTCGGAATCGGCCAGGCAGGCCACCAGCGGCTCGAGCGATCCGGCCAGCGCCTTGTCGACGAAGCGGCGAACGATGGCGGGCAGCATGCGGCGCTCGTCGGCGGCGGCGCGAAAGCGCACCGGTCCCTTGCCGCGCAGACGGACCAACAGGCGCTTGGCCTCCAGGCGCTGGATAGTCTTGAGCACGGTAGTGCGGCCCACCGGACGGTCGGCGCGGAGCCGGTCCCAGACCTGCCGCTCGGTGCAAGGCTGTTCGCGCCACACCTGGCGGAGCACGCAGATTTCCAGTTCACCCAGCGAAGGAAGCTCTTTGGCCATGGGATCACATCTCGCCAACATGGTACGGTTACTTTACGGCAAGTGCCGTAGCGTGCGGTCAGTGTACGGCAAGCGTCGTAAGAAGTCAACTGTCGAGAGAGAGATTGCTCGCCGTTCCCTCAGCCCCCGGCTTAGCCGGGCGATTACTAGTTGCAGCGCGCCGACCGCCATCGTCGCGCGCCGGACGGTCCCCCGGCAGAGCCGGGGGCTGAACAATAGTGCCCGCCTTCCTAATTCACGGAGCGCGCCGGGGATCGGACCGGCTGGCACTATCGACGTGGCGGCGGGTACATTGGAAGTCGACGACCGTATCCGCCTTGTCGCGAACCGTGGAGGAACTTTGCCATGACGTTGCCTGTTGCCAAGAACAAGACGTTGGAATTTGCCGGCGGCGAGGCGATCGGCACGAGCTATCGCTGGCCGGGAGGACAGTACTGCGCCATTCACACTTCGCGCGGACTGGTCGGCTGCGGCATTTACGATATCCGCGCGGCCAACGAATTCAGCCTGGCCGTGGCGATTGCCCGGGGCACGCCGGCCAAGCCACTGTGCGAACCGGAGGATTTGTTCGAGGCCAAGATCCTGGAGGTGAGCCGCACGGCCGAAGCGATGGGCGTGAAGGTGGGCATGACGGGCCGCGAGGCGGTCGAAGCGCTGTTGTCGGCGCCGAGTGGGTGATGCGGGTGGCGCTGGCGCTTCGCCAGAGCGTTTCGAGCGTTACTCCTGCACTGGCACGCGATGCGCGCTGGAAAAATGAACGTGGCACCCGGTGTGCGCTGGTTACTGCTTGGCGGGCGGTGGGGCGGGGCCGCGGGGCGCCTCGAAGTTGAAAGGGCCCGTTCCGGTGAAGAGGACGTGCCGCTTGCCGAGCGAGTAGACAAGCTTTTCGACTTTGGTACTGGAGCGCGGTCCGCCAGGCATCGGTGAATACAGAAGCTCGGCCGGACTGCGGCCGTCGCCTTCGAGAATCAGATGATCTTTATCCTGGCTGTAGGTGGCCCGATGTCCGACGGCGACGAACGTGGCCCCTTCGGCCAGCACGTTGCCTTGGGCCACCAGCTCGAACCATCCCTGTTCGCCCCGCACGCGCGGCGGCATCTGGCGGACGGTTAGCTGCCGCGCGTCGAGCACCATGCCCTCGGGACCCAGGCTTTCGGGTTTTTCGGCGTCGAGTCGAGCGTGCCAATTGTCCACAGGCGCATAGACCGTCTTGGTGCGATTGCTGAAGGTCATCGTGCGGCCGTTCAGATTGCCGTTGATCTCGTGTTGAAAGGCGACGTGAACGTAGCTGTAGGGCAGGCGCGGGCGCTGATCTGCCTGGACTGGCGGCTTTTGCCCTGGCAAAGCGAATGCCGCAGGTCCGCCACCCAGAGGAGCGAGTCCGACATAGCGGATCCAGCCGGGCCCCTTGCCGTGGACGGCGCCCGATTGCCGCTGGATCGAGAGATCGTTGATCTGCATTTGTTGGATGGAGGTCTGCTGGCCGGTCTCGTCGAACTGGCGCCCGTCGAGCACGGCTTCGCCGTAGCATTGCACCGTGGCCAATTGCGGGGCGTTTTGCGCCGCAGCCGGGCTGCCGGGAGGAGCGGCCAGTTGGGGATTCGAGAAATCGATGGGGCGATCGAGCACGCCGTCGAGCTTTTGGGTGGTGAGCAGTTGGTTTTCTGATCGCACGCGCACGTTGTGCTCGAAGGTGACGGTGTTCGCTTGAAAGTGCATGCCGCCTTGCCAGGTGACTTCTGCGGACTGGGGTTTGAGCAGCGGTTGGCCGTTGAGATCCTGTTGGATGGGCATGACCATCTGCCCTGCCCCGTCGACCCACAACCGATTGGTGTGCTTTTCGAGTTCGATCGATTGTCCGAACAAGACCATTCCCCCGGCATCGATTTGCGCCAGGTTGCCGGACACCGTGACCCGAGTTTGCTCGGTATTGGCGGCGGCCACGTGCAGTCGATCGCCGATCACGACGAGCGGTCTGGCGCCGGGTCTGGGCGTGAGCTCTTGCAGTTGGGCCTGGTTGTCGAGCGTAAGGCTGGCGACGGCGAATTCCTTGCCATTGGGGACGAGCTTTACTTGCACGCTGCCGGCTTGTACGGAATAGCGTTGTCCGGGAGGAGCGTTGGGCGCGGATTGCGGCTTGGGCTGCTGCTGCGGTGGAGCATTGTCGGCGAGCGGGGCGTTGTTCGGTGGCGCGCCTGGAGTGGGAGCAGCCGTGGCGCGTTCGACCCAGACTTCGATCTTGCCGGTGTTGGCGTCGAGTTGCGGCGTGCTGACGGCGACGCTTCCCTGCGCGAGCACGCGATCGATTTGCCACTTGTCGGCCGCAGGCGCAGAGTTCGGTTGAATTGGGTCGGGTCCACCGTTTCGCAGTGCAACGGGACGGACGACGGCAACTCGCTCAGAGGTTGGCGGCGCTTTGAGGGGGGTGGCCCAAACGAAGATTTCGCCTTCTTGCAGCAGTTTGCCCTGGGCATCGAGCCGGTCGTTGGCGGTGATTTCGCCGAGTTCGGGCATGCGCACGTTGGCTCCGCCGTGCAGCGACGCGACATACTGTCCGCCTTCGGTCGGTTCGAAACGAAACTCGCGCGTCCAGCGGACGAGAAACTTGTTGCCGGCTGCACCCGGCGCGACGCCTTGCATCACTCCCTGGCCGAGGCCGACGATGCGCCCCATTTGGTCGCCCGGGATGGGTTCGAAGTCGAGGCCTTGCAGACTCTTCACGTAGATGCCGCGCGAGGGCGAGTTCAGCGTGACGGGGTCGCCGCGCGCCTCGATGCGGCGAATGGGCTGGTCGCCATTGGTGGGGCGCTGGTCGTTGTCGGCGGTTTCGCGCGGCGTCGGTTGTGCGTCGGCCGCCGGCTTGTCGGCACTGGTGCGGAAGTAGATGTTCAAGAGCTCGCAGTTCAATAGATCGCTGGGGCCGGAGCTCATGCGGGCCACGTCGACACGATCGTGAAACGAGGCAGCGTGCAGCTCGAAGTCGTATTGAAAGTTGCCCTGGCAAGTGACCTTCAACGTCGAACCGGACAGATCGCCGGCGGCACCGGGCCGTTGCCCTGTGCGCGCGAAGGCCGGGTCGTCGAGCGCCAGGTTCATGACCACGTCGCGTTTCAGCAGCAGGGTTTTGACCTTGCCGGTGCGGAAGGCGCCGCCGGGCCGTCCGTCGTCGTGCAACTGGATTTCCAGGTCGCGTCCGCTCCCCTGGCTGCGCCCCAGGCGAAAGTGAACCGGATGGGGCGACACCGCGCGGTCGCCCTTGAGTTCGATGTCGCGCGTCGTAATGAGCAGGTCGTCGCCGGCGCCGGGCTGGCTGGGCAGGCGCTCGATGCGGATCAGCCCGTGCAAGTTGCCGCCGACGAGTTGTCGCTTGGCGAGGTCGATGGTCTTGAGCTCGATCGGCTGATCGAACTTGAGTGACGCGCCGCGTTCGGCCCGCATGATGATGGGGCGGGGTTCGGCCAACGTGCCGCCGTCGCCCTCGCGGGGAAAAAACAGCAGCGTGCAATGCTGCAACTTGACGGTGCCGTCGGGTTGGGGTTCGGGCCGCTTGAAGAGCAGCATGGTCTGGTCGGTTTCCCAGACGGCCGGATTGTCGAGCTCCCACGAGCCGGGCGGAAAGTACTGCACCAGCGCTTGCTTGCGCTGGCTCATTTCGGGCGGCGGACCGTTGGCGGCGCCGGCGCCATAGCGGCTGACGGAGTCCGGCTCGATGCCCGGTTCGATCAACGGCACGGCGATCAGCCAGTAGATCCAATACGTGCAGAAGACACCCACGAACCAACCGATGACCTCGCCGGTGCGCACGGCGCGCGGCCGTCGCCGGGGGCCGCCGAGCGCTGGTCCAGGGGCGGTGACTGTCGTCATGACGCGGTCAGCTCGTGTATCGCTGGATCAAGTCGTCCCAGCGGCGCTGGGCCTTGAGAATCATTTCGATCGTCTCGCGGACCGCGCCCTCGCCGCCGCGCAGGTGCGTGACGTAGTGGGCCGCCTCGCGCATCTCGGGGCAGGCGTCGGCCACGGCGACGGCCAGGCCCACGGTGCGCATCACGGGCAGGTCGGGCAGGTCGTCGCCGATATAGCAGGCCTGCTGCGGCTGGAGCCCCAGGTTATGCAGGATCTCTTGCGCAAAGGGCAGTTTGTCTTCGGCCGTTTGCCGCACCAACTCGACCCCCAGTTCGGCTGCGCGGATTTTGACGATGTGCGAGCTGCGTCCGGTGATCAGGCCGAAGCGATAGCCGGCGCGCTGCCAGATCTTGATTCCCAGCCCGTCGCGAATGTGGAACTGCTTGGTTTCGATGCCCTCGTTGTCATAGACGATCTGACCGCCGGTGAGCACGCCGTCGACGTCGGCGAGGATCAGCTCGATCGGTTCACAGCGTTGTTCGATTTTCATGCGCACTCCCGCGGCGGGGCTCCGGAAGCGGGCGGTCGGCGAGTCTGTCTGGCGGCCGCTGGAAACGTCGCCACGCGGGACGCGTCGGACTCTTTGAGCAGACCGCCGGTTCGAGCCTCGGGGAACAGGGCCACCACGTCGGTCACGTCGATCATGCCGACGGGACGCCTGGCGGCGTCGACGACCGGCAACTCGCTGATCTTGCGTTCGCCTAGGATGGCGATCGCGTCGAGCGCCATTGAGCCCTGCGGCACGCGCAACGGATCGGCCGTCATGACTTCGCGGATGGGCCGATCGAGCGCTGCGTCGCGCTTGTGTTCGAAGAGGCGGGCCAGATCGCTGTCGGTGAACAGGCCGCTGAGCGTGCCGGCAGCGTCGACCAGCATGATGGCGCCGGTGCGGCGGCCCGCACGACCGTGTTCGACGAACACCTGGCGGACGGTTTGCGCGTCGAGCGCCAGGCGGCACTCGTCCAGCGGGCGCATCACATCGTCGACCTTGGTGAGTTGCCGGCCCAGGTTGCCTGCCGGGTGGAAGCGGGCGAAGTCCTCGCGGCGGAAGTCGCGCATGCGGCTGGTCACGAGGGCCAAGGCGTCGCCCACGGCCAGCATGGCGGTAGTGCTGGTGCTGGGAGCCAGTCCCAGTGCGCAGGCTTCTTGCAGCGGTCCCAGTTCGATGGTCACCGTGGCGGCTTTACCCAGCGTGCTGGTGCGCCGCGCGCAGATGGCCACGACACCGACGCCGAAGGCGGCCAGCGACGGTAGGATGCGCAGCACTTCCTCGGTCTCGCCGCTTTGCGAGAACACGAGCAGCACGTCGTCGCGATGGATGCGTCCGAGGTCGCCATGGACCGCTTCACCGGGATGAAGGAAGTTGCTGCGCGTGCCGGTGGAGGAAAGCGTGGCGGCGATTTTCTGGGCGATCATGCCGGCCTTGCCCATGCCGCTGGTGATGACGCTGCCGGCACATTCGTAGAGCAGCTCGACGGCGCGAGGAAACTGGCCGTCGATGCGGCGAGCGACCGTGGCCAGGGCCTGGCCCTCGAGCGCGATGATCTCGCGGGCGTAGCGAATCTGTTCGAGCGGAGTGAGCGGCGATGCGCCGGCGGCTTGGGGCATGCTCATGCTGTCGCGATTTTCGTGAGCCGGGGCCTATTGGTTCCTAGCAAACAAACGGGGCTCGCCGCTGCAGGCCGACCGCCCGTCTTTTCCGGGGCTCCAGTTGGTCGCCCCTGGCCCATTGTCAACCTTGGACTCAATGAAGGTGGGCCATGGGACGGGGGATTGTATCGCCCGCGGCGGAAGCCGGCAATGTAGAAGCAGCGGCGCTTTAAGCCCTGGCGGCGGTGTGCCTTACCGATCAGGGGGACTTTGCCTATAATGACCCGACTTGGGTTTTGAGATTGAGCTTTCAGATCGAGGCCGCCGGGCGGAGCGTCGGCCGCTAACACGCCGCCGAAAGGAGCATCCGCAATGATCGTTACCACCAAAGAGCTTTTCCAGCAGGCCTACGGTCGCTATGCCGTGGGAGCCTATAACATCAACAACCTGGAGCAGACCGTCGGCTTGTTTCGCGGCAACCTGGGCCAGCAGAACTCGAACGACGAGCCGGTGAATCCCAAGCTCAGCGCCCCGTTCATCATCCAGCTTTCGCGCGGCGCCCGCAGCTATACCGACAAGCGGTTTCTGGAAGCGATGATCCGTGCGGCCGAGGAGATTTTCGACAAGGCGATCTTTGCGGTGCACTTGGATCACGGCACGGAAGAAGTGTGCTACGACTGCATCGATAGCGGCTTCTACTCGTCGGTGATGATCGACGCCTCGCACGAGACCTTCGACGAGAACATCGCCATCACGCGCCGTGTGGTGGAGCGGGCCCACGAAAAAGGCATCTCGGTCGAGGCCGAGCTGGGCATGCTGGGAGGTGTAGAGGAAGACATCTCCGTCGATGCCGAGAATGCTTGCCTCACCGATCCGGATCAGGCGGTTGAGTTTGTCGAGCGATCGGGCTGCGATTCGCTGGCCGTGGCCATCGGCACGTCGCACGGCGCCTATAAGTTCACGGGCAGCCAGGGGCTGCACTTCGATCGCATCGCCGAGATTCAAAAGCTGCTGCCCGGCTTCCCGCTGGTGATGCACGGATCGAGCAGCGTGCCGAAGGAATGGGTCGAGCGGATCAACAAGGCCGGCGGCAAGCTGGGCGATGCCAGTGGAGTACGCGAGGACCAGTATCTGCCGGCCGCCAAGTTGGGCGTGACCAAGGTGAACATCGATACCGACGGGCGGTTGGTGTGGTGCGGCATCTATCGCGAGGTGTTCCGCGACAAGCCGGGCGATTTCGATCCGCGCACGCCGGGCAAGCCATTCATGGCAGCTTATGCCGAGTACATCACGCACAAGAACCAGAAGCTCGGCTCGGCCGGCGAACTGGAAAGCGTGCGCGCGGCGCTGACGGGTCAGCCGGTGTAACCGCCGGAGTGGCGCGGCCCCGCGTGCCAGGACCGCTCGCCCCACAAGGTCGAACGCTCCTGCCACTCTTGGGTGTGCTGATCTCCGCCGGAGTTGGTGCGGCGCCGTCGACATTGTTGAGCGCAGAGTGGGATTGTTGCTGCGCGCGAGAGAGGGCTATATTCATCGCTCTCGCGCGGCGCATGTGTGGCATCGCGCTTGCGACTCTCTGATCTCTCGGCCGGCCCAGGAGCCTTGGCGATGCTTACGGAGAAGCAGCTTGCGCCCCACGACGTGGAGCGCTACGGCGCGGCGCACGAACAGTGGTTCGCGCGGATGCCCAATATCGACCATCTGATGAAGAAGCCGTTCGGCAATCCGCGCGAGTGCGTGGAAATCTTTCACCAGATGGGGCGACTGTTCGCCGGACTGCGATTGGCGCCGGGCATGACGGTGCTCGACTTCGGCTGCGGAAGCTGCTGGATGACCGAGTTTCTCAACAAAATGGGCATGCACGTCGTGGCGCTGGACGTCAGCCAGACCGCGCTCGACATCGGCCGCCAGATTCTGTCGATGGACCAGCGCGTCGATCCGAATCTATCGATCCGCATGATCAGCTACGACGGTCATCGCATTCCGCTGGAAGACGCCTCGGTCGACAGCGTGCTGTGCTTCAGCTCGCTCCATCATGTCCCCAATAAGATCGAGGCGATGCACGAAGTGTTTCGCGTGATGAAGCCGGACTCGATCTTCGGCCTCGCCGATGCGGGCATCGACCACGACGCGGTTCCCCAGAGCAAATTCGAGCGAGAGACCTGGAACGTGCTCGAGGACAACCTGAATTTGGAAGAGCTGCACACGATCGGCCAATCTGCCGGGTTCCACGAGATGTATCTGACGTTGGCGCCGGAGCCGCAGCATTGGTTTCCGTTTCGAGGTTACGCCCAGGTGAGCGAGCAGAAGGACGCGCTATTCGCCAGCGCGCAAGCATTCTCGCGGCACTACGAGGTGTTTTTCTTCATCAAGGGAGATCCGCTCGCGCCGACGTCGGCCACGCCCGATCGATTGCTCGCCGAGCTGGCGATCGACCGCGAGCAGTTGTTGCTGGCCCAGGACATGCTCGATCGGCCGCTGGGCGTGCAGGCGACCAACACGGGCAACAGCATTTGGCTGGCCGATACGCGCGGCGAAAAGGGGCAAGTGAATCTGGGCATTCATCTATTCACGGCCGACGGAGCACTGGTGAATCTCGATTATTTTCGCATGCCACTGATCCGCGACGTGCGACCCGGCGAGACGGTGACGTTCGATGTGGACCGTCTCCCAAACCCCGGACCAGGCGAGTACACACTGGAGATCGACCTGGTCGATGAGGGCTTCTGCTGGTTCAAGCAATGGGGCACCGAGGCGCCGCGCGCCAAATTGAACGTGCCGGCCAGCAGGGACGCGACATGACGTTCGTCGTGTGAATCGAGAACAGCGGTCCGCCTCGCTTCAGCATCGAACGGAACGCCGGAGTGTAATGGCGGCACCTTCCCGGGGCTCACTTGCGGTCGCCGGCGTCTGGCGTGAGTGGAGCAGGACGTTCGGCGTTCCAGTCGACGAAGGCTCGGTCGGCGCCGGCTTGCGCCACGCGCAGCGCCCAGAGAGTTCGCAGTGGCGCCTCGCCGTCGGTTTGCACGAACAGATGATGGCCGATGCTGCCGGGGCGATCGTCGAGGCAAGTGATCAAGAGCATCTCGCCGGCGGCCAACACGCTGTCGACTTTCAACTCGGCGAAGACTTCCTTGTCGCGCTCGGTGGTCCAGATGAACATGCCGTCGGAGGGCCTGGTTTGCGTTTTCGGTTCGCCGTGGTGCAATTCGGGCACGAGCTCCAGCCGCACCTGGCCGCCGGGTTGCGGGAACACGTGCATCGCCAGGCGCCCCTCGGCCTGCGAGTAGGTTTTGCCGATCACTTCGCCACCCGCGCTGCGCAACAGCGACAGGCGATTGCGCACGCCGGTGAGGATCAGCTCGTGACGCTTGCCGGGGCTGGGTTGCATCAAGCGCATGACCACGCTGGGCTTGCCGTCCAAGGGCACTTTGGTGCGCTCTTCGTCCGAGACACGCTCGTCCGTGACCTTGAGCAGCGAGGCCAACGCGTCGGGCACGCGCGCGCCGATCACACCGGCCCGCAGGCCGTTTTGAGCAAGCCGGGTGCGCAGCTCGGGCGAGAGCGATTGCTCATCGACTTCGCTCCACAGCGCGGCCCAGCGTGGATCTTCGAGCGGCGCCGGCGCGGAGAACACCTCCAGCGTTACCTGGTCGGGGCTGGGAGTCACTGGCGCCAGCGGCGAGCGCCCCTTCGGCTGCTCGTCGACGAGCTTGCAGCCAACAAGACACACCAGCGCAATCCCAAGCGCCGTGCTGCGCAAAACAAGCGACATGGGCGATCCTTGCCCGGGCGAAGATTGGAAGACGAGAGAACCGATTCGGCGACGTGAGGGGCCAAGAGTAGCGGGGAAGGACCGAGCGTGTCAACGGCTGCCGGGCCGTGACGGCGTGCTAGCACAATGGCAACTACGTTGCTCGGGCCTCCCTACCGCATACCGCCGACAGTCTACGGCCTTACTGCAACCAGCTTCGGAGTGGGAATCGACTGGCCCACGATGCCGCCGTGGCGGGCAGCTAGCTGGCGAAAGTCGAATTGCAGAAACTCGTACGTTTCGCTGGGCGGATCGAGCGACAGCCACGTTTCGGCCAGCCGTTGCATCTGGGCGTCGTATTCCATCTGCGAGTGGGTGTGCGCGTAGCAGCGGCCGGGATGACGGCGCAAATCGCCGTCGCAGCGCGGGCCGATGTGCCATAGCTCGTGGACGACGGTGGCGAGCTTCTCGGCAAAGGATCGATCGAGAAACCGCGGCAGGTAGAAGCTGAGCAGGTAGAGCATCTCCCGGCCTTGGGAGTCATAAAGTCGCTGGATGGTCCAGGTGTGGCCGCGCCGTTGGCGGAAGGGCTCGCCGTGCTCGAAGCGGAGCGGCGTGAGCGAGGCTTGCAGTCCGTGGCTGACCCGCTTGCGAGCCTGGCAAAAGCGAATCGCGACGCGATCGACGTCGACGTGGGCCAGAGGCTCGAGCCGCGTGCACAGGTCGTTGCACAAGCGGCGCATCGACGCCGTGAAATCAAAGCCCTGACGACGATGCGCGTCGCGCGCGAGGCGATTCATCACACGGCCCTCCCTGGCAATCGCGCCGCAACGACATACGGCGACAAACTCAGGGTATTAGTGTTCCGTCAACGCTTGGGTTTCGGATGTTCGCTCTGGGGCGGAGCAATGGGTGTTTATATGCGCCAAAGCACTTACGTCTTTGGCGACGTTTCGCGTCACCCGAATGAATCGGGTTAACGCTCCACTAGTTGGCTTCGAAGCTGGGCTTTTGCGATCGTTGGCGCACGCGATCGCGGACGCCGACGAATTCGAGAATGGCGCGGGTACCGGCGTCGCCCAGCCGGGGCTTGGCCAACTTCAGCACGCGGGTGTAGCCGCCCGGTCGATCGACGAACCGCGGGGCCACTTCGGCGAACAGGATGCGCACGGCCTCTTTGTCTCCCAAGAGCTGCTGGGCGCGGCGTCGGGCGGCGACCACGGGAGCGATGGCCTGGTTCCACTTGGTGTAGTTCTCGCTGGTGCGCCAGGTTTTCCAGGCGGCGCTGTTGCGCTCGGCGGTGGTGCCGAACTTTTCGGCTTCCTGTCCGGCCGGCAAGACATTGCGGGCCAGCGTGACGCAGCGTTCGACCAAGGGGCGCACTTCCTTGGCCTTTTCCAGGGTGGTGATGATCCGCCCTTTGACCTTCGGACGATTGTCGTCGTCCTCGGCGTCGCGCTCGGTCAGGATCAGAGCGCTGGCCAGATTGCGGAGCAGGGCCCGTTGGTGCGAGGGGCAGCGGCCGAGCGTGCGGCCTTTTCGTCGATGTCGCATGGCTGGGATACGTTCCCGTACAAGGGACCCGCGGCGGGTCCGGCCGATATTGTTGGTTGGTTATGAACCTGGTTTGGCTGGGCGTTACACGCTGGCCGGCGCGGGGGGCACCCGCATGCCGAGGCGCAAGCCCAACTCGTTGAGCTTTTCGCGGACTTCGTGCAGCGTGGTCTCGCCGAAGTTGCGGACTTCGAGCAGTTGATCCTCGTTGCGCCGCACGAGATCGCGGACGGTGTTGATGTTTTCGGATTCCAGGCAGTTGCTGGCACGCACCGAGAGCTTCAGATCGGCCAGGGTCATGTTGAGCTTGGTTTCCAGGGCGGCGTCGCCACCGGGTCCGGCGATGCCGCGGGCGGCGGCGTGAACGCGAGCGCCCAGCTCCGTGTACTGCACGAACGGATTGAGATGCTTGCGGAGAATCTTGGCCGATTCGACCAGCGCCATCTCCGGATGGATCGAACCGTTGGTCCAGATTTCCATCGTCAGCTTGTCGTAGTTCGTCTTTTGGCCGACGCGCGTCTCCTCGATCTCGTAACGCACGCGCACCACGGGG